>NZ_CP023434.1:2209375-2525000 GCF_003546865.1 Suicoccus acidiformans | reverse complement strand
GGGGTGAAGTCGTAACAAGGTAGCCGTATCGGAAGGTGCGGCTGGATCACCTCCTTTCTAAGGAGTAATGGAACCGACACAATGGGAGTCTTTGTTCAGTTTTGAGTGTGCTTTACATAAGTAGAACTCAACCTTGATCATTGAAAACTGAATAACCATCATAATATATTCGATGCGAGTATGTTATGAAACAAACATAAATTCTTAAAATTGATATAATCAAACCGAGAATTGACCGAGTTTAAGAAAAAGGTGAGCGAGTGCGTAAAAAAGCGTACGGTTAAGCCGGATGACCGGAGGCTCTAAAGAGCCGCAAGTCAGACGCCTTAAACGATAGCTTTAGCACGAACGAACTGGATTGCGAATTAACCGCAATCAACATTAAACCAAATAGCGCAATAAAATACTGTGGTTAAGTAAGTAAGGGCGCACGGTGAATGCCTTGGCACTAGGAGCCGATGAAGGACGGGACGAACACCGAAATGCTTCGGGGAGCTGTAAGTAAGCTTTGATCCGGAGATATCCGAATGGGGGAACCCGGCAGCTAATGGCTGTCACGCGAGAGCGAGGTAGACGCAGAGAACTGAAACATCTAAGTACCTGCAGGAAGAGAAAGAAAGATCGATTCCCTGAGTAGCGGCGAGCGAAACGGGAAGAGCCCAAACCGATGTGCATGCACATCGGGGTTGTAGGACTCTAACGTGGACGTATTGAAGTTAGTTGAACAGGTTGGGAAACCTGGCTAGAGAGGGTGAGAGCCCCGTAAACGAAAACTTGAATATACCTAAGAGTATCCTGAGTACGGCGGAACACGTGAAATTCCGTCGGAATCCGCCAGGACCATCTGGCAAGGCTAAATACTCCCTAGTGACCGATAGTGAACCAGTACCGTGAGGGAAAGGTGAAAAGCACCCCGGGAGGGGAGTGAAAGAGTACCTGAAACCGTGTGCCTACAAGTAGTCAGAGCCCGTTAAAGGGTGATGGCGTACCTTTTGTAGAATGGACCGGCGAGTGACGATAACGAGCAAGGTTAAAGTGAAGAGCTGAAGCCGAAGCGAAAGCGAGTCTGAATAGGGCGAAAGTTCGTTATTGTCGACCCGAAACCAGGTGACCTACCCATGTGCAGGGTGAAGGTGCGGTAAGACGCACTGGAGGCCCGAACCGAAATACGTTGAAAAGTGTTCGGATGACGTGTGGGTAGCGGTGAAATTCCAATCGAACCTGGAGATAGCTGGTTCTCTCCGAAATATATTTAGGTATAGCCTCAGAGTAAGCGTCGTGGAGGTAGAGCCACTGTTTGGACTAGGGGGCCTTAAGGTTTACCGAATCCAGATAAACTCCGAATGCCACAGACGTATCTCTGGGAGTCAGACTGCGAGTGATAAGATCCGTAGTCGAAAGGGAAACAACCCAGCCCACCAGCTAAGGTCCCCAAGTTACTGTTAAGTGGAAAAGGATGTGGAGTTGCACAGACAACTAGGATGTTGGCTTAGAAGCAGCCACCATTGAAAGAGTGCGTAATAGCTCACTAGTCGAGTGACTCTGCGCCGAAAATGTACCGGGGCTAAACAGTACACCGAAGCTGTGGATCCGAGAGGATGGTAGGAGAGCGTTCTATATGGGGAGAAGCGGTACCGTGAGGAGCCGTGGACTGTATAGAAGTGAGAATGCCGGTATGAGTAGCGCAAGACGGGTGAGAATCCCGTCCACCGATTGACTAAGGTTTCCTGGGGAAGGCTCGTCCGCCCAGGGTTAGTCGGGACCTAAGCTGAAGCCGACAGGTCTAGGCGATGGACAACAGGTAGAGATTCCTGTACTTAATATAAACGTTTGAGTGATGGAGGGACACAGGAGGTGACCTCACGCAGGCTGATGGATGCCTGTCGAAGCAACAAGTGGAGATGTGAGTGAAATGCTTATGTCTTTAACCGCGAGTTGTGACCGGGAGTGAAAATAAGTAGCGAAGGTGAGTAATCATACTGTCGAGAAAAGCTTCTAGCGAGTTTATATTAACCCGTACCGCAAACCGACACAGGTAGTCAAGTGGAGAACACTAAGGTGATCGAGAGAACTCTCGTTAAGGAACTCGGCAAAATGACCCCGTAACTTTGGGAGAAGGGGTGCTGGCTCACGCCAGCCGCAGTGAATAGGCCCAGGCGACTGTTTACCAAAAACATAGGTCTCTGCCAAACCGAAAGGTGACGTATAGGGGCTGACGCCTGCCCGGTGCTGGAAGGTTAAGAGGAGTGCTTAGCGCAAGCGAAGGTACGAATTGAAGCCCCAGTAAACGGCGGCCGTAACTATAACGGTCCTAAGGTAGCGAAATTCCTTGTCGGGTAAGTTCCGACCCGCACGAAAGGCGTAACGATCTGGGCACTGTCTCAACGAGAGACTCGGTGAAATTATAGTACCTGTGAAGATGCAGGTTACCCGCGACAGGACGGTAAGACCCCATGGAGCTTTACTGTAGCTTGATATTGAGTGTTTGTTTGCCATGTACAGGATAGGTAGGAGCCTAGGAAACCGGATCGTCAGATTCGGTGGAGGCGCTGGTGGGATACTACCCTTGGCAGATGAACCCTCTAACCCGCGTAGGCAGACTACGGGAGACAGTGTCAGGTGGGCAGTTTGACTGGGGCGGTCGCCTCCTAAATCGTAACGGAGGCGCCCAAAGGTTCCCTCAGAATGGTTGGAAATCATTCGCAGAGCGCAAAGGCATAAGGGAGCTTGACTGCGAGACCTACAAGTCGAGCAGGGACGAAAGTCGGGCTTAGTGATCCGGTGGTACCGCATGGAAGGGCCATCGCTCAACGGATAAAAGCTACCCTGGGGATAACAGGCTTATCTCCCCCAAGAGTTCACATCGACGGGGAGGTTTGGCACCTCGATGTCGGCTCATCGCATCCTGGGGCTGAAGTCGGTCCCAAGGGTTGGGCTGTTCGCCCATTAAAGCGGTACGCGAGCTGGGTTCAGAACGTCGTGAGACAGTTCGGTCCCTATCCGTCGCGGGCGTAGGAAATTTGAGAAGAGCTGTCCTTAGTACGAGAGGACCGGGATGGACACACCGCTGGTGTACCAGTTGTTCCGCCAGGAGCATAGCTGGGTAGCTACGTGTGGGATGGATAAGCGCTGAAAGCATCTAAGTGCGAAGCCAGCTTCAAGATGAGATTTCCCATTGTATGACAAGTAAGACCCCTGAGAGACGATCAGGTAGATAGGCGCGAAGTGTAAGTGCAGTGATGTATTGAGCGGACGCGTACTAATCGGTCGAGGACTTAACCACGATTAGCCAGTGAGTGAAGGTGAACCCTGAGCGAGCTGGACTACAGTTCTTAGTAGGTTATATCCAACAATTTATGTAGGTTATTCAGTTTTGAGTGATCAAGAGATGACTCAAAGACAATGTATGTGTGGTGATATTGGCAAGAAGGACACACCTGTTCCCATGCCGAACACAGTCGTTAAGCTTCTTAGCGCCGATGGTAGTGGGGTCTTTGACCCTGTGAGAGTAGGTCGTCGCCATGCACACGTTGTTATTCCGCAATAGCTCAGCTGGTAGAGCGCATGACTGTTAATCATGATGTCGTAGGTTCGAGCCCTACTTGCGGAGTTTTTTGTGTATAATGAAATATGTGTGCCGCCTTAGCTCAGTAGGTAGAGCGCTTCCATGGTAAGGAAGAGGTCGTCGGTTCGATTCCGACAGGTGGCTTAATAAAGAATGGCTCTTTGTCAAATAGGGTTGATGAGTAAATTTAAGGTCAAGCGACTAAATTTGTTGCTTGATCTTTTTCTTTGTTCTTAGGTTCATAAAGTCGGCACATGAGTAATATTCTGTCTCTAAAATGACTGAAGTTTCTGTAACCATAACCATTGCGTTTGAGTAGTTTAATCTTATTATTAATCCCTTCGATAGGACCATTACTAAGGCCTGCATGTGTGAGTGTGTTGTGGATATATTCCCCATACTTTCTGAACGTCCTTAATACACGCCTTAAGCCTTTTGAAAGTGTCATGGACCGGCTTTGTGCCAAAATCTCTTGATATCGTTGCCAGTTCCTATCCCTTAAGGCATCGCCCAATTGATGCACCATTTGATAGGTATCCTTCAAGACGTCGTCGTGCTGAATGAGATAGTCCACAATGCTACGAGTATTGGTTAACCAATCAAACAGTGGGAAGCGATGGTATTCAGTAGACATTAAGTCGCTTTTTGGTTTGAGTATTAATTTCCAATAACGCTTAAGTTTATTATAGAGTCTTGAATCTTTATAACGAACCTCGTTCATGTAACGAATTCGTGTCCGATCTAATTCGCGATTTAAGGCTTGAATTAAATGGAACGGATCAAGAATAATCTTTGCATTTGGAAACCATCGCTTTGCCAGGTGCATGTATGGTTCGTACATATCTATCGTAATGGTTTGAACTTGGTAACGTGCTTGGCGACTAAACCTTGAGAAATAAGCACTGAGTGAGTGTGTTTTTCTGTCTTCGACCACATCTACGATTTTATGTGACAGTGTATCACAACAGATGAAGCTCATCGCTGCTTTAACCGACTTAACGCTTTTAAATTCATCAAAGGATAGATGCTTAGGCAACTGTTCAGTGGACCGTATTCGAATAGCTCGAGCGGTTTCATGAATCACCCGTCGGACTGTATTTGGTGATACAAAAGTATCTTTGGCGATATCTGTTTCACAAGTGACTCTTGTGGCGCGGTCCATAATCTGTTGTTTGACTTGATTCGTAATATAGCAGTCAGGATTAACGATGGATGTCTTCGCTGTAAATGACCGCCCACAGGCTTTGCATAAAAAGCGTTGCTTAGCTAGGATTAAGTAAGCAGGTAAGCCTGATTTGGCTGTTAATGTCAGACGAGAGGAGCGTTTTCCATTACTGACAATGACATAATCATTATTGGCAATGCCACAATGAGGACAAGCCTCCGGTTTATATGCCAATGTTCCTCGATAAAAGAGCGATGTTCGCCCTTTGAATTCTATCTCTTCACAATAATCCATATCTATTTCAATGTTTTTGTCTTTTAATTGGAAGGTTTTTTCGATAAAATGATTCATACGTAGATGTTCTCCTTTATTATTGGGTCAACTTTAATATTAAAGAACATCTGCGTTTTTTGCACTTAAAAACGGTCGAGAAATTTCCATCAACCGTATTTATTTTAGAACCTAAAGAATTAGAGCGTTCTTATGTGTGAAAGCATAAGAACGCTTTTTTGCTAGCAATAAAATTATTCTATTTTTTGAATATGATTCCTGTTATCGGTGAAATTTGGTATACTAAGAAGGATTACATCTATGGGTATAAGTAACCCTGGAGGGGGAAATATGAGTGAAGGATTACGTAGTTACCATACCGGCCTATAATCCAATGGATACTTTAGATCAATATATACAGCATTTAATCACAGCTGGTGTATCGCATGTGCTTGTGGTTAATGACGGTAGTGATGAGCATTATACGGATTTATTTCAAAGAATTAATATGCTTGAGCGAACTACGGTTTTAACGCATCAAATTAATCAAGGGAAAGGGGCAGCCTTAAAGACGGCTTGTACATACTTTCAAGAACAAAACTGGAATGATATAGGGATGGTATCTGCAGATGCAGATGGCCAGCACTTACTTGAGGATGTATTGCGTGTAGGTGAAGCTTTATTGAATGAAGATGCAGAATATGTTCTGGGTGTTCGTAATTTCTCGGATCCTTCTGTACCAAAGCGTAGTCTATTAGGGAACAGACTTGCAAGTACGCTATTTAAGTGGTTATATGGTTATGAAATAGAAGATACTCAAACTGGTTTAAGGGCCTGGCATCGCCAGGAATTGGCGAATTTAATCGCTCTTAGAGGCAATCGCTTCGAGTATGAAATAAATATGTTAATTATGATTGCTAAGCAGCATAAAAGCTTGCATTTAGTAGAAATAGAAACGGTCTATCACGACAACCATACGTCGCATTATAGTACCATTCAGGACTCTGTGCGTATCGGCTGGCATATGTTTAAGGGAATTTTCTCATCTTAATTGAAAGGGAAAGGATAACGCATGGCAAGTTATGAATATGGAACTTATTTCAAAATAATCCGAAGAATCGGGCGAATTATCCTACCTAAGTTGAGGCTCGAACATTTACCTGAGCAAAAGGAAGCGACGGTCTATGTATCGCACCATAATAATATGTTCGGGCCAGTGAGTGTCTTGTGTTGGTTTCCCGATTTTATTAGACCTTGGGTATTTAGTCCATTTCTTGACCAAGAGGCCTGTTATAATCAGTATGTTAATTATACCTTTACAGAACGCTTTGGGTTGCCCATGTGGCTGGCTAAACCAATCGCATGGCTTGCGTCTTATGCGGTTTCTTCGCTGATGCAATCGCTTAGATCTATACCGGTTTATCGCCAATCCCGCAAAATTGTCCATACTTTCCGCGAATCCATTGCAACATTGAAGGACAATCAGGCAATTATTATTTTTCCCAATATTGATTATGAAGTTGAATCCCAAGAAGTCGGTGAGTTGTATGAAGGTTTCTTGAACTTGGACAAGTATTATTATAAAGATACCGGTCAGCATATTCAATTTGTCCCTTTGTATGCGAACCGTGAGACAAGAGAAATTCTTCACGGAGATGCTTTAGCTTTCAATGATACTGTAGAATTTAAGCAGCAGCGGTCTCAAATGGCAACTGAATTGGCTGAACAATTAAATGTTCTGGCCCGATCATCGTTGGATGAATAGGAAATAGGAAATAGAAAATAGAAAGAATCCCTTCGACCTGAAACACTTCGGGTTGGAGGGGTTCTTTTGTGTTATCTTAGAATTGCTTACGCCATTCGGCGATAGCTTGATTGAAGGCTGGATACGCTTCAAGGGGCATGATCGAATACCTTACACACGCTTTTAAATTATCTTCTTCGTAGAAACGCGCTTTAAAACCTGCCTTAAGGAGATGTTCACCTAGATTAACGGCATGTTCGCCGTAGGTGAAGACAAAGTTTGTATGACTAGGAATAACTTGAATTAAATCGTCTACCGCTTCGAAACTTTTGTTCAGTTGCTTACTTGCTTCAAATTCACTGTCCATAAATTCATTGAGCCATTCTTCATCTTCTAGGAGAATGCAGGCGATATTAATGGCGTAGATGTCTAGTGGGTATGGGTGATTAATGCGGGTAATTTGCTTATAGGTTTCACCTTGGGCGATAATGACGCCGATGCGAACCCCAGCTAAGCCGTATATTTTGCTTAAAGAACGAATGATAAGGATATGGTCACCTTCAGGTCGATTGTATGTTTCCGCAAACTCTGAGTAGACTTCGTCAATGACGAAATATCCGCCAATTTCTTCCATGGTATCGGCAATAAGTTGCAGATCAGCTTCCGCAAACATCTGTCCAGTCGGATTATGCGGATTAGAGAGAATGAATAGACTAGGTTTTCGAGCGAGTATTTCTCCGCGGATTGCTTGGAAATCGAACTGAAATTGCTCATTAGCTGGTATTTCAAAGAAAGGCAGTTCCAGTTGAGCAGCATAATCATGGAACATGAAGAATTCTGGACTTAAGCTCATAATTCCATCTTGTCCAAATACAATAAATACTTTCTGAATCCACTCATCAGCTCCACAAGCAAATTCAATTTCCTCAATAGGGAGTTGATTTCGCTTGGCATAAAGTGCTTTAAGGGTGTTAATTTCTGTATCTGGATATAAGTGGCTGTGGGTGCGTTGGTATAACTCTTCCATATATGAAGCTTTAATGGGAGAGCGGGTACTGGTATTGCGGCTAATATCATATAGCATGAAAGACTTCAACTCCTTTACTCTAATGAACCTATTATAGCACGTTTAAATAAACTTGGTTATATTTGTGAGATGAATAATAAATGGAAGTTAATGAATGGTTTTGATTGAATCTTCCACACACATAGGTTATAATACATATAAAGGGGGGTTGGGAATGCTTACAAGTGAGCGCCATCGCTATATTCTTGAAGAACTTAATGAGAAAAGTTCGGTCAAATTAACGCAGCTTGCGGAAGAAATGAAGGTTTCTGAATCGACGGTACGCAGAGACTTATCTGCTTTGGAAGATGAGGGACTATTAACACGAATTCATGGAGGTGCTCAGCGGAAATTTAATATTGCTATTGAGGCATCCATGCAAGAGAAAGAAATACTTAACTTAGATGCTAAGAATAGAATAGCTCACGCGGCTTCATTACTTGTAGAAGATGGCGACTGTTTATTTATCGATGCAGGTACGACAACTTTGGCAATGATAGCGCACTTAGGGGGTTATCAAGACTTATTGGTGGTAACGAATGGGATTTCCCAAGCAGATTATTTAAGCCAAATGAATATCGAAACCATCCTCTTAGGCGGACGCGTTCGACCGAATACAGGAGCCATTGTAGGTGAAACAGCCCGTCAGCAATTAGCGTCTTATCATTGTCATAAGGCTTTTCTAGGCATTAACGGGGTGGATTATCGTTACGGCTTGACGACGCCTAAATGGGATGAAGCAGTGATTAAGCAACAGGCAAATAAGCAAAGTATTCAAACATTCATTCTAGCTGATAGCACGAAATTTGATAAAGTCACCTTTACGAAAGTGTTTGACATAAATGAGGGAATCATTATAACCGAGCACTTGTCTCATGAGATGAAATTAAGATATGAAGCGGTTAGTAATATAAAGGAGGTAAACTAATGCATTATACAATTACATTTAATCCAGCGGTTGATTTAGTCATGCAAGTACCTGTGGTTAATTTAGGTAGTCTAAATCGTGCCATGAAGGATGACTATGTAGCCGGGGGTAAGGGCATTAATATGTCGACCATTCTCAATCAAATGGGAGTCGCCACGACTGCCACTGGTTTTGTGGGTGGTTTTTCGGGTAGCTTTATTCGTCAGGCGATGGAAGCTGAAGGAATTTCAGAACATTTCATTGAAGTGGACGGTATTACGCGGGTTAATGTAAAGATAAAAAGTGAAGAAGAAACTGAAATTAACGCCAAAGGGCCGGAAGTTTCCCAGGAGGAATTCGCAGCCTTACTGGAATATTTAGCAGAGGTGCTCGAAGAAGTGGACGTGGTCTATTTAGCTGGAAATGCAGCTCCAGGCCTAACGCACTTACATTATCGCCAGGTTGCGGAATTATGTTTAGATAAAGGGATTCGCTTTGTACTGGATTCCAATAAAGATTTACTGACACAAAGTCTACCGTATAAACCATTCTTAATTAAACCTAACCGAGACGAGTTGGAAGAGATTGTCAATACAGATTTAGTCAGTGTAGAAGCTATCATTGATGCGGCCATGAGCTTGCAAAATCGGGGTGCCCGTAATGTGATTGTCTCTTTAGGTGGTGACGGAGCCTTGTTAGTCACAGAAGATGGCCAAGCGTTTCAATCGGGTATTCCTGAAGGTGAAGTAATTAACTCTGTCGGTGCAGGAGATTCTATGGTTGCAGGTTTTATGGCACATTTCGATAAGACGGGGGATTATGCTGAAAGTTTGCAGATGGGAGCAGCGTGTGGAAGTGCGACAGCTTATTCTGTAGGGATTGCTAAGCGTGATTTAATTGATCGGCTATTCCAAGAAATTGAAGTAAAGAATATTAAATAGGGGGAGAAAATATGAAATTAACAGATTTGATGGTTAAAGAGGCAATGGACTTGTCTCTTGCAACACAAACTAAAGGCGAAACGCTACGCCATTTGGCTGGGCGATTTGCCCAAGTAGGTGGCGTGAGTGATGTTGAAGCTTATGTTGCCAAACTCGAAGCCCGTGAGGGGCAATCAACGACAGGTGTAGGAGATGAAATTGCGATTCCCCATGCCCAAGATGCATCGGTTAAGCAGGCAGCGATTGTCTTTGGTCGTAGCCAGGAAGGTATCGAATGGGAGTCCTTTGACGGTCAACCAGCCAAATTAATTTTTATGATTGCTGCACCAGAAGGTGGCGGAGAGCATTTGGCCGCGCTTGCACAATTATCGAAAGTTTTGCTGAAACCTGAAGCTAAGTCGGGCTTATTAGAAGCGCAAAGCGCGGATGATGTGTTAAATGTACTCGCAGCATATGAAGAAGTAGAAGAAGCAGCAGATCAAGATACGGTGGTTGAAACCGTTGCAGAAGACGAGCCGTATATTCTAGCGGTAACAGCCTGTCCGACAGGCATCGCGCATACCTATATGGCCGAGGAGAAATTAAATCAAGCCGCTGCCAAAGCAGGTTACACCATTAAGGTAGAAACAAATGGCCAAACAGGTATCGGTAATCCTCTAACGCGTGATGACATTGACCGAGCTACAGCTATTATTGTTGCAGCAGATAAGCAAGTGCCGATGGCACGTTTTGATGGCAAGCCAGTCATTATTACAAAAGTCGCCGATGGGATTAATAAGGCGGATGAATTAGTTGATCGGGCTGTCCGTCAAGATGCCAAGATATATCACGCTGCCGCCGATGGTGCACAAGAGGTGGCCGCGGATGATGAGAATGAGTCCATTGGACGGAAATTCTATAAGCATATGATGAACGGCGTATCTCATATGTTACCGTTTGTTGTAGCGGGGGGAATCCTTATTGCTTTATCATTCTTCTGGGGCTTGAATGCAGCCGATCCAGCCGATCCAACTTATAATTCGATTGCCCATACCTTGAACTTATTTGGAAGCTTGTCCTTTGCAATGATGTTACCAGTTCTAGCTGGATTTATCGGCCAATCACTTGCCGATCGTCCTGGTTTAGTTGTCGGCTTCATGGGTGGTGTATTTGCTAACCCACATATCTTATCTGCCTTTGGCGGAGGGACAGGTATCTTTGCCAATACAGAATCTTCTGGTTTTCTCGGCGCCTTAGTTGCTGGTTTCTTAGCCGGTGCTATTATCTGGCTCTTACAGAAAGCTTTCGCATGGTTACCTAAATCACTCGAAGGGATGAAACCAATTTTCATCTATCCAGTTCTTGGTGTCTTACTCATGGGCTTAGCGATGTTCTTTGTGGTGAATCGTCCGATGGCTTGGGTGATGAATGCCTTAATGAATGGTCTGCAAAGCATCCCTCAAGAATTAAGCGTTGTGTTAGGATTTATTGCAGCCGCGATGATGTCAATCGATATGGGTGGACCGATTAATAAGGCCGCTTACGTTACTGGAACAGCCTTGGTCACTGCGTCAAATGGTGCAGGTTCAGACGTTATGGCCGCTGTTATGATTGGTGGTATGGTTCCACCGCTTGCCATTGCAATTTCAGCTACCATTAATAAGAATTTGTGGACTGAAGAGCAGAGAAATAGTGCCCTAGTCAACTATGTTATGGGTGCAGCGTTTATTACTGAAGGAGCCATCCCATTCGCGGCTACTTCACCATTGAAGGTCATTCCATCGCTTGCAATTGGTGCAGGGGTTGCTGGAGGTTTAAGTATGGTCTTTGGTTGTATCAGTTATGTACCACATGGGGGTATCTTCGCAGTCTTAGCCGGTGGTGTGACCAATCCAGTGATGTATTTAGCCTCTTGGCTTATAGGTGGTGTTATCGGTGCAATCTTATTAAACTTCTTATTAGGTCGTGATAAAGCCAAAACTGCAGCATAATCATTCGTGAAATTACAATAAGTATATCAAAGAACCTGGTAGATTAGGCTAAGCCTAAGTACCAGGTTCTTTGGCATCTGTTTTAGCGGTGAAGTATTAGTCAAACTCTTCGTATTCATTCGGGTGTTGGCCTTCAACCCTACCGCTCTCGCCTTTGTCTAGTTGATTGATGCGTTCGATGTCTTCAAAAGACAATCGGAAGTCTAAGATGTTAAGGTTGCTCTGCTGATGTTTCGGTGAACTAGCTTTCGCAACAGGCATAACACCCCTGTCTAAGTTCCAACGAAGAATAATCTGAGCTGGTGTCTTCTCGTATTTATCTGCGATAGCTTTGATGACATCATTGGTTAAGACGTCATTAATTTCGCGACCAAAACTACTCCAGGACTGGACAAGAATGCCTAAGTCTTGATTAGCTTGGACGACTTCATTGTGATTAAAGTAAGGGTGTCGCTCGATTTGGTTGATTTGCGGTACGATTCCGGTTGCGTCAATGATGCGGTCCAAGTGCTCTGGATAGAAATTGGACACGCCGATATTCTTAATCAGTCCCCATTTCTGAGCGTCAACTAAGGCTTGCCATGCTTCAACATATTGACCTTGTTTAGGCAGAGGCCAGTGAATTAAATAATGGTCGAAATAGTCAATACCAATGCGGTATAAAGATTCTTGAATGGCATTAATCGCATCGTCATATTGATGGTTCGCTCCGGGTAACTTAGAAGTGATTTGAATCTCTTCGCGTGGGATACTTGTTCGCCTTAAGGCTTCACCTACCATGCCTTCGTTATTATAGTTCGTTGAAGTGTCTATAAGGCGGTAACCATAATTTAATGCGCTAAGAATGGTTGTGACCCCTTTGGCTCCTTTAATTCCTACCGTTCCAAAGCCGATGGCTGGCACAGTGCTACCATTATTAAGGGTGAAATAATTATTTAGCATTGAATCATCTCCTTACTTAACATGATAGCAAAGAAGACCCGCCTAACAAAACATTTCACTCAACTAATCCAGCCTGATGGAGTCTACGGCTGAGGTAAATAGCCATGCCTGCTTTCAAGCAATCGCCAGGTATAAATGGAAGAAAGGCAACTGAGAGAATTTGCCATAGGTGCATCTGCTTGCCTAGGTAACCATTCATAATCCAAGTAAAATATAACAAACCTAATAAGTAAACAAGACTGTGAAAGAGCAAGGCACTTATCATATAGGAACGAGATGTACGTCCGAAAAGCTCTATATATTTGGCTGTGAGCACACTAGCGGGGATAAAGGCTAAAAGAAAGCCAAAAGTCGGCAAAGTTATGCTCTGAAGCCCTCCGCCAGCGTTGGCAAAGATGGGCAAACCTGCGATACCTAGGATAAGATACAGGCTCGTACATATAAAAGCTTGCTTAGGTTTTAGTAGATATGCAATCAATAGCACAGCAAAAGTCTGCAAGGTGATGGGGACTGGACCAAGGGGTATGCTAATTTGGGAGCAGATAATCAACATCGCTAGCATTAAGCCAGTTAAAGTAAGGTTCCTAGTTTGGGTCATATTAATCCTCCTTAAATTGATTGCTACCTAAATGAATGCGATGGCTGTCTAATTGGACAACTTGATTAATCTGATTACGCATCAGTAGCTGACCGTGAGAGTTCATTCCGATAAGTTCACCTTCATAGGACTGACCATCCATCTCATAGCTAAGCCATTTACCACGTCCGAGCAGACGTTCTTGGTAGTTCTGGATAAAAGTCCGTCCTTGGAAATTCTGGTTGTAGACATCGAAACGCTCTAAGAAATGGGTGAGGAGTTTATTCTGGTTAAAGGCTTCTGGTACATCTTCGGTAAAGAGACTTCCTGCGACCTGCTCCATCGGTGAATCTGTGAAATCTGCAGCGATATTTAAGCCGATGCCTATGATAATATACATCACTTGACTGTCTTCCAGACTCATAACGGATTCACTGAGAATACCACCTATTTTCTTCCCTTGGTAGAATAGATCATTGACCCACTTTAATTGGATTGACTCTGGTAAGGGGTAGGTTGCTTCAATGGCTTCGGCCATAGCGACGCCAGCTAGCAGTGTATACAGATGCAAATCTTCCAGAGGGATGCCCTGGGGTTGAAAGCCTAGACTAAAGTATAAGCCTTCTTGAATCTGTGAGTGGAAAGTTCGACCTTGGCGACCGCGTCCCTGTGTTTGCCTATGGGCAACGATTAGTTGCGGCTGATTACGATATTGATTTAGGATAGTCTGCTTCATTAAATCATTGGTAGAAGTTACCTCATCGTGGATTTGAATCGCTATGGACAAATTACCTTCTCGGGTAAGCTGTTGTAGTTCGTGAAGATTACTTCGATGAGGGCTAGCTGTTAGTAAGTATCCTTGACCGGCAAGACTGGTAATTTGATAGCCTTCTTTCCGCAAGTTTTCAATATGTTTCCAAATAGTTGTGCGACTCACGCCAAGCATATCAGCCAAAGCTTGGCCGGATAACGGCTCCTTGGCCGTTTGGAGTGTTTGTAAAATATCTTGAATCATCTTGGCCTCCTTTACTTACTAAAGGATAAGACTTACCAAGATGATTGTCAACCAATTATTTAAATGTAGTTGACGATTATGCAGGATCGATAATGATGGGCTCTTTGCTAACATGGTTAAGGACTTCAACACCATCTTCGGTAACAAGCACTAAGTCTTCAATTCTTACCCCAAGCTTTCCAAGTAGATAAATTCCGGGTTCAATGGAGAAGATTTGACCGGCTTGGACAGTTCTATGATTGTGTTCACTAACGTCACCAGCTTCGTGAGCTTCTTGGCCGATAAAGTGGCCTAGGCGATGGGTGAAGAACTCGCCATAGCCAGCCTCACTAATAATATCACGAGCAATTCGATCGATTTCAGCAAACGTCACGCCTGGACGAATACTTTGAATAGCGGCTTCGTTAGCTTTTTGGACGAGGTGATAAATTTGCAGACTTTCTTGGGATGCTTCTTGATAAAAGAAGGTACGGGTCATATCAGAGGCATAGCCATTATATAGCCCACCGATATCAACCACGATGCTATCGCCTGCTTGAGGTGTCTGCTGGCTTACAGTATGATGTGGGTCAGCGCCATTCGCGCCATAGGCGACAATTGGCTCAAAGGAAGGACCCTGATGGCCGGTTTCTTGATAGCGTTGCAGAATAAAATTACGAGCTTCTACTTCTGTCGGGCCTTGCTGAAGAAAGTCTATGGTTTCTTGCATTATTTGATCATTTAGGTGGGAGGCTTGCTTCATCCGCTCAATTTCGTCCTTATCTTTAATCCCTCGTAAGTCATCGACAAAGATAGAGCCATTTACAACGTGTAAGTGAGGTTGCTCCTCGAGTAGTTGCAAGAGGAAGTGACTCGGCCAGAACTTATCAATACCGGTCACGCCGTCCTCTAATGATGTGGCAACTTGTTTTATAATAGGTTCTCCGTCGCGGTAAGTGTTGATATGAATATTATTAGCATCTTCCTTAGCAAATTGCGCGGGTGGGAAAAGTTGATTTAAATAGAGGCGGGCAGGTTCGTTCTGAGAAATGTGTAAGAGCAATAGACGCTCGCCAGGATCGGTTTCGTATTGGGTGAAATAGCGAATACTCTTTGGGTCACTGATGAGAAGATTGCTTAAGTTATTTTTGGCCATGAGGGTTTGTAGTTTACTGATACGTTGGGTTTCTAATTTCATATAATCACTCCTTAGGTTTATCATAACGGATATTTCCTTTGAGGAAAAGTTGGATTTAGTTTACAAGCTTAAAGTATGTGGGTTAGAATATGGTTATTAAAGTTAGAGGTGATCGCATGTCTCACTTATTGATCGGTCTGATTCGTATGTATCAACAATTCATCTCGCCCTTATTTCCAGCTACCTGTCGCTATAAACCCAGTTGTTCTAATTATGGGCTCTTAGCCATTGAGAAATTTGGGGCTGGGAAAGGATTTCTGATGGCGCTTGCACGTATTCTGCGTTGCCATCCCTTTGCAGAAGGAGGTTATGATCCAGTACCCGACTACTTCACGTTGAAGCGAACAAAAACTGAGGAGTATTGACCACAAGTCCAGTTTAATTTGTTATAATATTAGCTGAGAATAAAAAGAGGGTGAAATTGTTGCTAGATTGGTTTAATCAAGTGATGGGGGCTCAACCACTCATCCAACTACTGGACATTATTATTGTCTGGTACTTAATTTATAAATTACTAATGTATGCGCGTGGCACACAGATGATGAATTTATTAAAAGGCATCGCTGTCTTTATCGCGGCGAAGTTTCTTAGTTCAATTCTAGGACTTCAGACGATAGACTGGCTTTTAGGGCAAGTATTAGCCTGGGGAGTAGTGGCGGCAATTATTCTATTCCAGCCAGAATTAAGACGGGCCTTACAAAACCTAGGTCAGAATTTATTTCGTAATAAGCGCGTTGAGAAGAATCTTAGTATGAAGTTAATTGATGACTTAGTATATGCGGCTCGTTATATGTCGCGGCGTAAAATCGGGGCTTTGATTTCCGTTAAAGATCAAGATGAGCTCGGTGAGTATATAGAGACCGGGATACCCCTAGATTCGGAAATTTCCAATCAACTGCTTATTAACATTTTTATTCCGAATACACCCTTACATGATGGTGCAGTGATTGTGAGTGATTATCGTATAGCTGCTGCATCTTGTTATTTACCCTTATCCGAATCGGATTCTATCTCTAAAGAATTGGGGACCCGTCACCGTGCAGCAATTGGTTTATCCGAAGTTAGTGACGCCCTCACTTTGATTGTATCTGAAGAAACTGGATCGATTAGTATAACGAAGAATGAAGTACTCTACCGAGATCTTAAAGAAGATGAATTGACTGATTTATTGATTAAATTCCTATATGTAGAAGAGGAGCAGACGACCAATAAGAGTCTTATCGAACCGGTTAAAGGCTTCTTCTTTGATACCTTTAAGCAAAGAGGTGAAGACGAATGAAAAAAACAGCATTTGATAATAAATGGTTTTTAATGTTTATTTCGCTCGTCTGTGCGGTTTTCTTATATGCTTTTGTCTCAACTGAGAATACCAATATGTCTATGCGAATAGCCCGTAATCAAGAGTTTGCGAGTGTGAATGTAACAGAGACCATTTCGAATGTGCCGGTCTACTTAGGCGAGACTGATGAGAATACCTTTATCAGTGATTTGCCAGAGAAAGCGACCGTACGTCTGACTGGTCCACGCAATATTATTAACCAAGTCACAGGAGATACGATTCGAGTACAAACAGAAAGTCTTGTGGGTGTACCACCAGGATCACGCACCGTTCGTTTAGAGGTGATTGGCTTACCCGAAGACGTTGAATATCAAACGACACCGTCTCGGGTGATTGTGCAAGTTTCTAAACGCGAGACTGTTACCTTGCCGGTTGAATATGAGATCAGCGAAGAATTAGTAGCAGCCGGCTATCAAGTATCCGATGTTCGCTTGAATATTCCTGAGGTAACTTTAAGCGGCACGAGCGAAGCGATTGAGAAATTAGACCGAGTATATATTAAGATTACGAGTAATCAACCAAAGAGCGAAAGTTTCGTGGATACGTATCCACTTAAAATTGTCGACCAAGCAGGTGATTTATTAGATATTAGTGCGAACAAAACAGAAATTGAAGCAACTGTTGATATTGAGCCTTTAGAGCAAACGGCATCCCTAAATGTGCTAGCCCAAGGCGAGTCAAGTCAATATCAATACCAATATCAACTTGTACAGTTCTCGGAAGTTTCTGTGCAAGCTTCCCATCCCATCTCTACGCTTGACGTATTAGTAGATGTATCGAATATGACGGAGTCGGGTACGGTACTCGGGCAAATTCAAATTCCTGCCAATGTAACCTATAATGGACCGTACGATGTTGAAGTTCATGTGGATATTCAAGCAAGTGATCGTGTCCTATCCGAATCCAATTCATCTACTGAGGAAGTTACGCAGGAACATAAGGATGAGCGTCTCGAAGAAGGCGCAGCGAGTAGTGGACAAGTAGAAGAACCAGTGGATAATCCAGCTGAAGTTCCAGTGGAGTCGGCCGGTCAAGAATCATGAGAAATTACACATAAGGAGTTAGACTATGGTTAAATATTTTGGAACTGATGGTGTTAGAGGGGTAGCCAATCAGGAATTATCCCCAGAATTAGCTTTTAAATTAGGGCGTGTTGGAGGTTATGTTCTCTGGCAGCATGCAGATTTGTCTGAAGGTGAAGCACCTCGTGTTCTTGTCGCTAGAGACACGCGTATTTCAGGGGAAATGCTTGAACATGCTTTGATTGCTGGTTTATTATCCGTAGGAATCGAAGTGATGCAACTGGGAGTCATTTCAACACCTGCTGTTGCTTATTTAACCCGGACCCAAGGTGTTACAGCGGGCGTGATGATTAGTGCTTCACATAACCCCGTGGAAGATAATGGAATTAAATTCTTCGGGGCAGATGGATATAAGCTGTCAGATGAACAAGAAGCTGAAATTGAAGCACTGTTAAATCAAGATGATGAGCTTCCAAGACCAAGCGCTCAAGGTTTAGGAACCGTCGATGAGTTCCCTGAAGGGACGATAAAGTATATCAATTTCCTCCAATCGACTATTCCTGATGACCTTTCAGGTATTAGCGTCGCAATTGATGCTGCCCATGGGGCAACTTCACCCCTTGTGAACCAACTGTTTGCTGACCTAGATGCTGATTTCTTTACGATGGGTGACCGACCAAATGGGTTAAACATTAATGATGGAGTAGGTTCAACTCATCCAGAGGCCTTACAGAACCTAGTTGTTGAAAAGGGCGTAATGGTTGGTTTGGCTTTTGATGGGGACGGTGACCGCGTTATTGCAGTGGATGAAACGGGTGCACTGGTTGATGGGGATAAAATAATGTTTATCATCGGTAAATACCTCAATGACCGTGGGCGCCTGAAAGACCATACGATTGTCTCAACGGTAATGAGCAATCTTGGCTTCCATAAGGCTGGTGAAGCCGAGGGCTTGAATATGATTACGACCAAAGTAGGCGACCGTTATGTCGTAGAAGCGATGCGTGAAGGTAATTATACTTTAGGTGGCGAGCAGTCTGGCCACATTGTCTTATCCCAATATAATACAACAGGTGATGGCTTACTTGTGGGGATTCAATTGCTGTCTATTATGAAAGAAACCGGCAAGAGTTTGTCAGAGTTAGCTAGCGATGTTCAAATATTCCCTCAGAAGCTAGTTAATGTTCGGGTAAGGGACAAATATACGGTGATGGACGAACCTGAAGTGAAGGAAATTGTCGATAAAATTGAAGCGGAAATGGCAGGTGACGGACGTATTCTTGTGCGTCCAAGTGGAACTGAGCCATTGTTACGAGTGATGGCAGAAGCATCAACCGATGAGAAGGTAGATTACTATGTCGATGAAATTGCTGAAGTAATCCGCCGTGTTCGCGGTATTGAGTAAAGATTTAGGCGTTATCGTCTCCTAAGAAGTCTAGATGAGGATACTTCACGGAGATTAAGTTAGTAGAGATAACCTAGCAGCAAAAGAGGCTCCCAAATCGGGAGCCTCTTTATTTAAGCTATACGTTAGTTACTTTGAGCGATCTCTTGACGGTAATTCTTGCGAAACTGAGATGGAGTTAAGTGATTACTTTCTTTAAAGGTCTTTGAGAAATGTGATGGTGAATGAAAGCCAACCATATCTGAGATTTTAGAAATCGTCAAATCAGTTTGCTTGAGTAAATTCTCGGCCTGCTCAAGACGTACATGAATTAAATAATCGATGGGTGATAAGCCTGTTTTCTGCTTAAATAAGCGTATAAGATAATACTTATTAATATCAACTAATTCGGATAACTGATCTAAGGTAATCTTCTCATGATAGTTTTCGCGGATGTACTGTTGAACTTTATCGATATCACTATTCTTGGTCTGAATGGTTGAGTCCTTAATTGAAAGTTCACTGTTCCTCAAGATATGTACCATAACTGATTCAAGCAGCTTCCTCAAGATAATGTCTGAGCCTCTGAAGCGATGATTATTCTCAATGAGTGCAAGCTCCAAGTATCTACGAATCATGCTATGTTGATCGTTGATGATAAATAGCTCATTGGCTGAGTTAATATCTAACGACGACGTAAACAACACCCCAGTTAATACTACTTTTATCCATTCAATTTTACGAACGGGGATGAAAGTTAAAGCGTTCCCTGGATTTAGAATGACTAGATCTCGTTTTTTCATTTCCTGCTTTTGTGTATCACCATTAATAATATAATCGCTAGCGCCTTTATTAAAGTATAAAAGGATCAATTCATTCTCTGAATAAATTGTCACCTCATCGTCTACTGCTACCGTCTCGTTTTCAATGGATTTTAATTTAATTGAAGCAGAATTAACATTTGAGATATACATGTGAACCTATCCTCCTTTCAATGCAATACTAAGAGGGGCGAGAGAGGATATAATAGAAATAAATTGTTCATAGTAAAGATAACACAAAAGGTTTAAAATATAAAGAAAATAGCCTTATAAATGCGCGTATTAACAAACTTTAGTTACTATGAACCGGGATAAATTGGGGGCACTATTTAGTCATTTATAAATGAATTTTAAAAGAGCACAAAAACCCGAAAGATACACAGCATAAGAATCTGTAGTATCTTTCGGTCAATAAAATACATCAATGACTGAGTAGGCTAGCTGAATCTTGGTCTAATAACACGGTGACATTCTCATGGGTCTGTAATACACTGGCTGGGAGCGCTTCAGTGACTGATCCTTCAATCATTCCTTTGACCGCTTGCGCTTTTGCTTCACCAAATGCCATTAACACAATCTGCTTACTGTTTAAGATGGATGCAATACCCATAGTGTAAGCTTGTTTAGGGACATCTGCTTCGGATTCAAAGAAGCGTTGGTTTGCTTGGATGGTTGCCGGTGCTAGGTCTGTTAAATGTGTTGTAACTTCAAAGGATGTTCCTGGCTCATTAAAGCCAATGTGCCCATTAGGACCAATACCCAGAATTTGGAAATCAATGGGATGATTTTTAATGACTTGATCATAGCGCGCCACTTCTTCTTCAGGATCTTCAGCCATACCATTCGGGATAAATGTTTCCTTGAATGGTTTTGCTTTGAAAAGTTTATCCTGCATGAAGTAAGCATAGCTTTGCTCGTGATCGGCTGGCAGACCTCTATATTCATCTAAGTTCAATGCGTAAGCGTCTGTGAAATCTAAATCAGATGCTCTTAACAACTCATAGAGTCCTTCAGGACTTGATCCGGTTGCTAAACCAAAAGTTGTTGCTCCGTCTTCTTTAGCCGCGGCTAATAGACGAAAAGCCTCTTCAGTGGCCTCCTGAGCGGATTGAAAAATTTTAATATCCATTATGTCGCCTCCTATGAAGGTATTTTACCATATTTGAGTACGAACAGTTGAAGAATTCATGAAAAAATAATATTTTTTTAATATTTTAAACTTTAGCAAGGGTGAATGCGGATATTATCACTTAATTTTTATGGGAAATGTGGTATAATCACACTGATATGAATCGCTTGAAAGCAATGGAGGAGAAAGATGCTTAAAGCTATTTTGTTTGACAAAGATGGCACGCTGATTGAGTTGGGAGAAACTTGGGATGAGCCGAGTGTCGAAGTGGTAGATTTATTGCTAGGGCGAAAAGTATTGAGTGCTACTGAGAGGAAGCGGATGGACCGTTTATTAGGTATAAACGAGTCACGCACAGGTCTTATACCGAACTCCCTTTTTGCGACGGGGAGTATCGAAGAACAAGCGGATATCCTTGCTGAATATTTAAACGAGGACCCCAAGGAGCTAGCTCATTTTATTGAGTCGCATTATTTAAACTATATCCAACATGCAAAGATGCCGGCGAAATTGATGTCCGGAAGTATAGAAGTGTTAAAGGCTTTAGAAAAGGACTACATTCTAGGTGTGGTGACGAATGATAATCGAAGTATTACGATGGTTACCTTAGAGCGAACAGGCTTATTGGACTATATGTCCTTTGTAGCTTGCGCGGATGATTTCGGACCGAAGCCTAAACCTGACGCGCTTCATGTCTTTGCCCAGGAGTATGAGGTTAGCTTGGATGAAATTGCGTATGTGGGTGACTCAAGTATTGATATGGCCTATGGGCAACTGACACAAGCAGCGATTGGTTTAGCCATTGATGACGCCCACTTAGCGCATTTAGAAGAGGCTGATTATATTATACGTTCTTTAGAGGAACTGCCGGAAATTATCCGACGAATTGAAGAAAGATTGGAGAAGTAAATGAAGCGAGTAAAGATAATATTGACAACGATGGTGCTTGGCTTATTGCTTGCAGATGTGTCTAAAGCAGTATTGGCCGAGAATATTTCACCGATTGAATCTATAGAATGGGGTACTGGTGTAACAAGTGAATCCGTGGAAATGAGCGAGGAGAGCGAAGCGGAAAGCCAAAGTACAGAGAATCTTGAAGCAGCAAGCGGTGAAACTGAAGAACCAGCGCAGGAAGACAGCGCGAAGGAGGAAGATTCAATGGCCGAGGCTTCTGAATCTTCACTGGAAGAAGTAAGTACTCCTCAGGAACTGTTAAATCGCTTAATTAATGGTAATGATACGAAGGTTCTACAATACACAGTCTTTGATTTAATGGCCGGTCAGATTCAAGGGATACAGAAGGTCTTGATGTACGGAGATAATTATGCCTATTTAAGTCGTAACGAACCCCCTTATCTCCCGCAAAGCATCATGTTTGAAGTAGACGCAGAAGGGACGCCTCAACGTGTCTTTGTCTCTTTAGAAGATGTCATGAAATATGCGGCAGATGCCATGACAATCTTCCCTGAATCTTATGCAGGTACGGTTGTAGAAGAGTTCTACCAATACAGCCAAGAGCATGCTGCTGAGCTTGAGAATAAATTTGTTGAGCTGGATTTATCGGAGGAATTATTAGCTGATTACCAAGAAGCTAACCAGTTAAATCAATGGCTACTTCAAGCGGTTGCGTCATGGATGGATACAGAAGGCATCGATGCAACCCGTGTGTCTGAAGAAGGGGCAGATTTATTCCAAATTGAACAAGACGAGGCTTTACATCAACAATTTAATGAGATTGCCCAAGGTAAGGCGAGTGATATGAATGCTATTGCTGACTTTACTGGTAACTTTACAGAGGGTTATTTCGGCAGTGTGTCTTTTGCATATGCATTAAATGAACTAGGTGTAGCTTTATTAAATCAACCGAATGAAACAGCGGACACAGGCTTAGAGTACTATCTCAATATAGCGGATGTGTCTTTCTATCCAATTGAAGACGAACAAATTCTCAGTCAGGAAGCTTTCGAGGAATTGCTTGGCTTTGAGTTCTTACAAGCATTGCAAGAGCTAAACGCATCTCTTGATACCCAAGAACTTAAGAGCCAACTTGAGCAAGTTATGACTGAAGAGAACCAAGCAGAGTAACGGGCTACTGATACATTCATACAAGGGATGAGCGTTTGAGTGGTCGAAGGGCATTTGATTTGATTGGTTTTCTCAAAGGTTCATTGTTAGAATATGAAAGGTATAAGGAGCGAAGTATAAGAATGCAAGAATATCAATTTAAGGATGAGAAGACGATTGAAGCGATTGCTGATCGTTTAGAAGATGAAGTAGACAATGATGATTTTAAGGAAGTAGCCAATACATTTCGAGTATTAGGCGATTTAAAGCGCTTGAAAATTATTGCATTTCTGCATGATCAAGGTGATTTATGTGTATATGAAATTGCGAAGTTGTTGGATGCCTCAATTGCCACAACCTCCCATCATTTGATGATTTTGCGCAATCAAGGGCTTATCCAATGTGTGAAGCAAGGTAAGCATGTGATTTATTCACTAAATGATGATCGAGTCTTGCGCTTGATTGCTATCGCAGAGCAGATTAATGCTGAACAATTGGCCGGTATTTATCGTTAAGCAAAGTTTCGGATGTAAATAATTCTGTAAGAATGTATGAATGCATGAGGTGAGTTCTATGAGCAAAGAGCAGCGAATGAAGTCAGATTTTACTTATGATAATCAACATTTAACCTATCAATCTGTCACAACGCAGTTGAATGAGAATAATGAAACGGAAATTATCATTCGAGACGTTGAGCCGACGACACCGGTTAAGACAAAGAAATTTATTCCAAGTTATCAAGCGACATTAAAGAGCAGAATTGTAGAAGTTCCTGAAGAAATCTACGAAGCTTCAGGTATTATGATTTTAGGCCAACGGATTAAGTCGCTGTTATTTACAACAGATGTTGCCATTATTAAGAATAGCAATGCCCAATCTGTTATGGCGGTTTATCCCTTTACCCCGCAATTAACAATTATGCAAGCGATTCTGAATGTATCTTCTGCCCCAGTCTTTCTCGGAGTAGGCGGGGGGACGACAACAGGCAAGCGCAGTGTAGATTTAGCTTTTCAAGCGGAGCAACTGGGTGGATACGGTGTTGTTGTCAATGCTCCTATGCAGAATGAGGTCATTAAGCAAATTAATGAAGCGATTGACATTCCGGTGATTGCAACGGTTTCTTCTCCTTACGATGATTATATCGGTAAATTAGAAAGTGGCGCGGATATGTTGAATATCTCTGGAGGCGCAGGCACGGCCGCTTTAGTAGCGAAGATTCGGGCGGAAGTTGGTCCAACAGTACCGATTATTGCCACAGGAGGCCCGACGGGCGATACAATCACGAAAACGATTCAAGCAGGAGCTAATGCGATTACTTATACACCACCTGCGAGTGAGGAAATCTTTGCGACCTTAATGGAGAAATACCGTGAAGATAGTAAGCATAAGGATTAAAGAATATTCCTCAAAAGAACATTAGGCTTCTTTTGAGGATTTTTGCGTGTTAGTACTAGATTTAACTATGTGAGCTTGGGGGTCAATTGTGGCTGATTGGGTAACGTCCCCAAATAGCTCTCATTACGGTATAATAATCATTCAGAATTGAAGAGGAGATAAGCATGAAGAATATACAAGGAAAGCCCCGCTTGGAACGCATTGTGTTTATTGCCATCGTATTTTTAATCCAAATTGCATGGTTTGTTATTATATTCAAACGATTGATAGATTACGCTGCGTGGATGAATGTCGTCTTAATCGGACTGTCACTCGTCATTATTCTCTATATTATCCGCAATAATGATAGTCCGGCTTATCGCACCAGTTGGATTATGTTGATTGGTCTATTTCCTATTTTCGGTGGTCTCTTATATTTCCTAACGGGAAATAAACGTCCAGCGAAGGGGATGCGCAATAAGCTCTATAGCCAACAGACGAAATTCTCACATGTTATGGAAGAAGTACCGGATGCCCAGGAGGAATTGCAAGCTTTGGATTCCCGTATCGGTGGACTGAGTCAGTATTTACGCTCCTATGATAATATGCCAGTGTATTCCAATACGGATGTTAAATACTTCCCTAGCGGCGAGTCAATGATGAATGATTTAATTTATGATTTGAAGCAAGCCAAGAAGTTTATCTTTATTGAGTTCTTTATTGTGGAATATGGGGTTATGTTTGATGCGATTTTCGATGTATTGAAGGAGAAGGCACGAGAAGGGGTAGACGTTCGCTTTATTTATGATGACTTTGGTTCAATAACTCGCTTGCCTGTAAATTTCGATGAGCAATGCGAAGCCCTTGGGATTAAGGCTTTGAAATTCAACCCCGTTAAGCCAGTTGTATCGCTACTTTACAATACGCGCGATCACCGCAAGTATGTTATTATTGATGGCAAGATTGGCTATACCGGTGGCGTAAATATTGCCGATGAGTATATTAATGTGAAGGAACGCTTTGGCTACTGGAAAGATACAATGATTCGAATGGATGGGCCTGCAACATGGAATTTAACTGTCCTATTCTTAAATATGTGGAATGCCTTCTATCCGATTGATCGAAGCTATGATGCCTTCTATGATCAAGAAATGATGGTAGCCTCCCAGGAAAGTCTAACTACGACGGAAGAGTACCTTACGGAAGGCTTTGTGCAGCCGTTTGGCGACTCTCCACTTGATGAAGAAGCCCTAGGTGAGAATGTCTATCGGGATATGTTGAATTATGCAGTGGATTATGTCTATATTTATACACCTTATTTGGTTATTTCCTATGAGTTGCAGACAGCTTTAGAAATGGCAGCCAAACGCGGTGTAGATGTTCGTCTGATGACGCCAGGTATCCCTGACAAAAAACTCGTATTCCGTATGACCCGTTCTTATTACCGGCCGTTACTTAAAGCTGGTGTAAAAATCTATGAATACAGTCCTGGCTTTCTACATGCTAAGTCAATGGTTGTTGATGACGTGATGGCAACAGTGGGAACGATAAATTTTGATTATCGCTCTTTGTATTTGCACTTTGAGACGAGTACTCAACTCTATTACCATCCGATCATTGCTGATATTAAAGCAGACTTTCTTGATAGTCAGGCACAGTCACGCCAGATTACCTTGGCAGATACGAGAACTAGCTTCTTAGGTGAAATATGGGATTCTATCCTACGCTTGATTGCGCCGTTTGTATAAGAAGACGTTAAAACACCCTAAGTTTCCCAAGAAACTTAGGGTGTTTGCTTATTTATCAATTGCTTCATTATAAAAGAGGGGGCTAGATTGGGTAGTGAGGTGCAGGGGTGTGACGATTTGCTTAGCTTCGTCATAGTAGCCCAATAGTACGAGACGATTTCTAGAATAGGTGAAGACTTCGTTGAGAAGTTGGATGTCATGATTTGGATGTAAGGCTTCAGCGTTTTGGTAGGACATAGGAATGATAATGCGTAAAGCGTATAAGGTATTTCCATCAACGGTAAAGGATACCTGGTCCAATTGAGGCTTTAGGCTGTTAATCCATTCAATCTTCTCGAGTTCTTCAATGAGTTCCGCGAGACGATCTGGGTCGATTTCTTGCTGGTTTTCGGCTTTCTCTTCCGGTGAGAAGTCCTCTTTGTAGTAGTTAATCATTGCTTCGCGTAATTCCTCTACGCTTAAGCCTACATCCACGGTGGCTTGCGGTAGCTCTTCTGTCGAATCGTCGTCTAAGGCTCTTTCGTTAAAGAGCGGTTGCATCTGAGCGCTATATTCGGTTGCGTTAGTTGTCTCGCTCGCTTGATTTGCGTAAACAGTAGGAGAGAATACATTTACGAGCAGGAGTATCAGCAATAGGGCTTGTTTTATTTTGTTCAAAGAATTCACGTCCTTTAGTTTGTATTGATCGTTTGAGTCAACTAAGTTGAAACAGATATTCAGACTGGTATAATACATAAGACTGCTTAAAAGTATCAACTCTTTCCAATACGCATCTCTCTTGATTATACCAGAAATCACGAGGTATTGTTGTAATGGGAAGAATTCTTTTGTGATTTTTCTGTGAAAAGCTTTTGAGTAAAGGTATCATATATGGCTAGTCTCGGTTGGTTACAGCGGAGCTTCTTCATGGATAGAGCAGTGAATACATTATAGAGAAAGGAGAAGATTCATTGAAGTTTTTGATGAAACAATTGAAGTCGCAGTGGCTTATTATACTTGTATTGCTGGTTAGTCATATATTTAGGGCCCACTTTACCCTGCTGCTGCCTTCTTATACATCAGATTTAGTGGATGTCGGGATTCAGAATAGTGGCTTTGAGTATGCGGTCCCTTTGGCGATGAATCAAGATGATTACGCCCACTTAAGTCCGCTATTGTCACAAGAAGAAAGTGAGACTCTCGCAACACATTACTATCAAGATAATCGAGGCAATTATGTATTACATGAAGCGGTGCAAAAAGATGACGTACAGATGCAAGCGCTACAAAATCATTTAATTGAAGCAATGGCTTTGTATCAGGAGAGTGATTCCCTCCCTCAGGAGGCTTATGCAGATCGAGATGCCGCCTATGAGCAGTTAGTGGCCTATGGCGAGAATCATGTGCATAACTTGGGTGTACAGACAGCTTTAAGTTTTTATCGCAATGCCGGCTACAATCCACATGATATTCAAGTGCGTTACTTACTTGTCCAAGGTAGCATTATGGTGGGTATTGCCTTGATTACGGTGATGATAGAAGTTTTCGCCTTTTATTTATCGTCTATTCTGGGAGCCAATGTCGGCAAGCAGCTGCGCTCAGAGACCTTTGATAAAGTATTGCACTTTGGAGAGACGGAGATTAATCAATTCTCAACTGCGTCTTTAATTACGCGAACGACTAATGATATCCAACAAGTACAAATGACCATTGCGATTTGGTTTAGAGGAGCTGCCTATGCTCCGTTCCTGGCTTTAGGTGGGATGTACTATGTACTCAATACACAGAAATCAATGGCTTGGATTTTAGCCGTGGGGGTCGGGGTTGTCTTTGGTCTGATTGCGGGCTTAATGGCCTTGACCATGCCGAAATATCAAATTGTGCAGAAATTATTTGATAAGGTGAATTTAATCGCGCGCGAGGTTTTGACAGGCTTGCAAGTCATTCGAGCTTTCGGCCGACAAGGTTATGAGACGAAGCGATTTGATCAAGCGAACGAGAAATTGCAAGGCACGCATTTATTCACAGGTCGGGTGATGTCTTTAATAGGGCCGACTATTACTTTGGTAATGGATATAACAAGTATCTTTATTGTGTGGTTTGCGGCACAGAATATTGCCAGCGGGACTATGCAAGTTGGGGATATGATGGCTTATATTACTTACTCGATGCAAGTGATGTTTGGTTTCTTGATATTTGCCGGAATGTCGATGCAAATTCCGCGTGCTTTAATTTCATTAAATCGGGTGCGGGAAGTCATTGAGACATCGATCTCAATTCATGAGCCTCATGAATCGGTAGTGCTGGAAGATGTGGCAGGAGTCGTTTCATTTAACGACGTATCTTTTACTTTTAATGATGCTGAAGAGCCTTCTTTAGAACACATCGACTTCACTGCCCGTCCAGGTGAGACGACAGCAATTATTGGAAGTACCGGTAGTGGGAAATCAACAATTCTAAATTTATTAATGCGCTTCCATGATGTGAGCGAAGGATCTATTACTATCGATGGGGTAGATATTCGTCAATTGAGCTTGAGACAGCTACGGGATTTAATTGGTTATGTGCCCCAAAGGGCGGTTTTATTCTCTGGGACAATTGCCAGTAATATCGGCTATGGTGTTGAGAATTTATCTGAGCCAGAGCTTGAGCGAGCAGCACAGATTGCCCATGCCGAGGAATTTATCCAAGGTAAAGCCCAAGGTTATGATGCCCCTATTTCACAAGGGGGCAGCAACGTTTCGGGTGGGCAGAAGCAACGCTTATCCATTGCGCGAGCGATTGCGAAAGATCCTGAGATTTATATCTTCGATGATTCTTTCTCTGCCTTGGATTACCGAACGGACCGCTCATTAAGGCAAGTGTTGAAGGAAGAAGTAAGTGATGCGACACTTATTATCGTAGCCCAAAGAATAAGTACCATCTTAGATGCAGATCAAATTATTGTCCTGGATGAAGGCCGCGTGGATGGCATTGGGACCCATGAAGAGTTATTAGAGTCTTCATCTGTATATCGTGAGATTGCCTCATCCCAATTATCGGAGGAAGAATTAGCGCAAACGTCTGATGCGAATGAAAGCGAAATAGAAATGGAGGGATTTGATGCGCCAAAGATTTAATAGTATGTCGACCATGTTCACTAGCTTAAAACGTGTGTTAAAAGGCTTAGCTGAATTTAAAGGACTTATTGTCGTAGTGCTCATCTCTACCGTTCTTTCAACCGTCTTAACCATTTTCGGACCACGTGAACTAGGGAAAGCCACTACTTTAATATTTGAAGGCATTACCCGCTTAGTTCAAGGAACAGGGGGGATGGATTTTCAAGCCATCGGGCGTGTACTAGTATGGGTGGCTACCTTATATATCATTAGTGCGATTTTCAGTGCAATTCAAGGTTATGCCATGATAACGATGACCGAGACATACACTTATCGCCTGCGTGAAGCCATGATGGACAAAATAAATCGGATGCCAATGGCCTATTTCGAATCAACGCCTTATGGCGAGGTGTTGTCACGGATTGTCAATGATGTCGATACGTTGGGGGCATCCCTAAGTCAAAGTGCGGCACAATTATTAACTTCGGTAGCAACGATTATCGGTATAGGTATCATTATGTTTTCTATGAATGGTCTTCTGGCTATTCTGGTGATTCTAATTGTGCCAGTGAGTGTGATTATTATCCAATGGATTACACGTTACTCGCAGAGATACTTCCGCAGCCAACAGCGCACTTTAGGCGTGATGACCGGTCAAGTCGAAGAGGTTTATTCAGGCTTGAATATTGTCCAAGCTTTCAATCAAGAAGAGGAAACGAAGGAAGAATTTGAGGCGAGTAATGATCGGATGTGGCAAGATGCTTGGCGTTCTCAGTTCTACTCAGGGATTTTATTCCCTTTGATGCGCTTACTCTCTAACCTAGGTTACGCAATGGTTGTCATTGTGGGTGCCTTTCAAGTCATTATGGGACGCATGAGTGTTGGCGAAATCCAAGCCTTTACCCAGTATGTGAACCGATTTACTCAGCCGATTTCGCAGATTTCGCAAATTATGAACTTAATGCAGACGATGGCTGCTTCAGCAGACCGAGTCTATGAGTTTCTAGATGAAGCGGAAGAGTCGCAAACAGAAGGGGATAACTTAGTTGTGGCTGAGGTTGAAGGGGATGTAACCTTTGAGCATGTGCACTTTGGTTATGTGCCAGGTCAAACAATCATTCATGACTTTAGTGCCAGGGTTCAATCAGGCCAGAAGGTGGCTTTAGTTGGACCAACTGGGGCTGGTAAATCCACGATTGTGAAGTTGTTGATGCGCTTCTATGATGTGGATGGCGGTAGTATTCGCTTAGATGGAGAGGCGAATACGAGGTATAGTCGGCAAAGCTACCAGCAAGCGATGGCCATGGTCTTGCAGGACACATGGTTATTTAAAGGAACCATTATGGAGAATATTCGCTATGGTCGCTTAGACGCAAGTGATGAAGAGGTCATCAAAGCGGCCAAGCAGGCACGGGTACACCACTTTATTCAATCCTTGCCAGGAGGCTATCACTTTGAGCTATCAGAGGATGCGGCGAATATCTCTCAAGGTCAAAGGCAATTATTAACCATTGCGCGGGCTCTTTTAGCAGATCGTCCCGTATTAATTCTGGATGAAGCAACCAGCTCCGTCGATACACGGACTGAAAGCTTGATTCAAGAAGCGATGGTCGAGTTGATGAAAGGGCGAACAAGTTTCGTAATTGCTCACCGTCTGTCAACTATTCGAGATTCAGACTTGATTTTCTATATGGAAGACGGGGATATTGTCGAGCAAGGTGATCACGATACGCTGATGGATTTAAGTGGACGTTACGCGAATCTGTATAATAGTCAGTTTGCTGCCAATGAATGAGTTGGATAAATATCAGTAGAAACGGGTGAGGAAATTCATCCGTTTTTTGCTGGTTATTTAGGGGGCTTTGTTGTATGATACATTTATTTGAAAAGGGACAAACTGAAAAGAGATAGACTTACTTGCCGACGGGGATGTTTGTCTGGGAGGGAAATATGAAGGTATTAAGGAAAATTCAAAGGGGGATGAAGATGTTCTTGCAGTTCATTCTTGCAGCGCTAGTTTTAGCGGTACTGGGACTTGTCATAATAAATGCCTTTGTTGTTCTATCAACAGCCCCAGATATTTATGCATCTGTTGAGGAATACCAAGCGGATATGGGAGAGTATCGTGATTGGCCTATACTAGTCTTAGGGGCAGGCGTGATTGACAACGCATATCCCAGTACGATTCTACAGAAACGCTTAGATACTGCCGAGGCTCTTGGGGAGATGAATGCCGATCAGTCTTTGATTATGTCAGGGGATCATCGGGAGGACAATTATAACGAAGTGGGTGTTATGAAAGCTTATCTAGTTGAAGCAGGCCTTGCTAGTGAGCGTATTTACTTAGATCATGCGGGGTATTCAACCTATGATAGTCTCTTTCGTTTGAAGAAAGTCATCAAGGAAGACCAAGTTGTGCTAGTGACCCAAAGGTATCATTTGCACCGAGCGCTGATGTTAGCAAGATTCTTAGGTATTGATGCAGTTGGCGTGGCGGTTGAGGAGTCTAGTTCAACCAGACTGGAGCGGGAAAGCCGCGAAGTGGCCGCCCGCATGAAAGACTTTGCGGTATGTTATCTCGGTTACCAACCGCCTATGCCTACGCGCGAATATGGCTTTTCCTTGGATGACATGTCCGGAGACGCGACGAACCAGAAAGAAAATCTCGAAAATCATTAAATTATTATGAGTAACCCCTTGACATAAATGAGAATCTTGCTATAATGTATTTAACTTATTTGGAAAGGAATGGAATTCGATGGCACAGGTCAAATTGCACAACGCAGTCTTTTTTAACAGCAACTTTAGATAGTGTTTGTATCTGAAACTGTAGATACAAACACATTTCAAACAAAATGTTTGTATCTATGGGGAGCTGTTATTTATGCGTGCCCACATAGATTGCAAAAATCTAAAGTGGGCTGACAGGACCGGTGACAATCGGAGACATTCAGCAAATTAACCTGCGATTAGATTTTTGTAAGTCTAATCGTAGGTTTTTTTATTATTAAAAGGAGAAAGATCATGGAGAAAATATTAGCATATCGAACAACGGAAGAAGAAAGAGAGTTTATTGAGGCTTGGTCTAAAGAGCATGGGGTAAAAGTTGACATGATACCTGAACCCTTACTTCCTGAGACTGTTCATCTCGCAGAGGGTTATGATGGGGTAACGACAATGCAGATGGATCCGATTGTTGACCCGGTGTATGAAAGACTAGAAAGCTACGGTATTCATAATATTGCCCAGAGGAGTGCCGGTTTTGACATGTATGATTTGCCCTCAGCGACGAATCATGGCATTGTCATCTCCAATGTGCCGAGTTATTCACCGGAGTCGATTGCTGAATTTGCGGTTTTCTCTGCCTTGAACTTGGTGCGAAATCGTTCCCTCATTCAAGCGCGAGTAGATGAGCAGAATTTCTTATGGGAAACAGAAATTCGGGCGCGCCCAATTAACGCGATGACGGTCGCAGTTATTGGGGTCGGGCGGATTGGCTCTCGGGTAGCTAGAATTTATCGGCAAGGCTTGGGGGCGAAGGTGATTGGCTATGATATTGAGCCGAAGGCTGAATATGACGATCTGTTGACGTATGTGGATAGTTTAGAAGAGGCCATCCAAGATGCCGATATTATTACTTTGCATACACCACTGGATGCATCGAGTCATCATATGTTTGACCGAGAAACCTTAGCAAAAGTGAAACCAGGGGTCATCCTGGTCAACACTGCTCGAGGTGGCTTAGTGGATGCAGAAGCGCTTATTGAAGCAATTGACCAAGGCTATATTGCCCAAGCAGCCATTGATGTTTATGAACATGAAGCACCTTATATGCCGAAAGACTGGCGTGGTCGTACCATTGAAGATGCTACTTTCCAGGCTATTCTAGACCATCCGAAAATTGTTTATACCCCGCATATTGCTTATTACACAGACGTGGCAGTTAAGAACCTAGTCCAAGGTGGCCTGGATGCGACCTTGGAGGTTATCCGCACTGGCGATTGTCAAACACGCGTGAAATAATTCAAAGGAGGATAATGATGAAGAAATATATCCAAAGATTACTAGCATTAACGCTAATTATGGTGGGAGCTCTGAATCAACCTATGGTTGCTGCGGAGGACGTGATAAATATTGGTATTTTACAGCACGTTGAACATGGCTCCTATAACGAGACTTACCGAGGTATTGTTGAGGGTTTAGCTGAAGCTGGCTATATTGATGGTGAGAATGTGAACATTCACTATGAGAATGCTAGTGGCAACACTTCTACCTTGCAATCCATGTCTGACAAGTTAGCCCGAGATAATGACGTCCTCGTGGCTATCGGTACGCCTGCCGTACAATCACTAGCGAATGCCACGACGAAGGTGCCGATATACCTAGCTTCGGTTACCGATCCTGTTGGTGCGGGTGTAGCCCAAAGTATAGAAGTCCCTGGTGGTAATGTGACTGGAGTGAGTAATCTAGGTCCAATTGCTGAGCAGATTTCCTTAATGCAAAGTGTGTACCCAGATGCACAGAAAATTGGTCTAATCTATAATGCGGGGGAAAGCAATGCCCAGTATCAAGTTGATATTGCCGTGGCAGAGTTGGAAGAACGGGGCTTGACGCCGGTAATTCAAACGATGTCGTCTACAAATGATATATCATCGGTACTTTCAAGTTTGCTACCTCAGGTTGATACGCTGTTTCTAGTTACTGATAATACCACGGCCACTGCCATGGCTTTAGTAGGAGATATGGCCAAAGACCAACAAGTGGGCGTCTTCGGAGGGTCAAACGATATGATTCTTGAGAATGGACTAGCAACCTATGGCTTGAACTATTATGACCACGGCAAGCAGTTAGCCAATATGTTGATTGATCATATCGAAAATGATACAGTTCCAGAGAATACACCGATTCAATATACTGAAACTTTAGAATTAATTGTCAATGAAGATTTTGCTGAAGCCATTGGTATTGACCCAACCGGAATTAAAGCACCTGAATAAAGAGAGGAAGAATAAATATGCATAAAGTAACTAAATTATTGGCGAGCGCAGCGCTCCTTGTAACTAGCATCCTAACACCCTTAGCTGCAGCAGAAGTTGAGGCTGAAGAAACTCTAAAAGTTGGTATCTTACAATATGTGGAACACGAGTCATTGAACCAAACTTATGAAGGCTTCTTAGCTGAATTGGAAGCCAATGGCTACGTTGAAGGTGAGAACCTTGATGTGAATTACTTAAATGCTTCAGCCGACAATGCTAATTTACAATCCATGAGTGAAACACTGACGAATTCAAGTGATTATTTATTCGCTATTGCGACACCTGCAGCCCAGAATCTGGCTAATATTGAGAAAGAAAAGCCGATTTACTTCTCAGCAGTTACCGATGCCGTAGGAGCTAAATTAGTCGAAAGTAATGAAGCGCCGGGTGGGAATATGACTGGAACCATCGATGCTGGGCCGATTGAAGAACAAGTCAATTTGCTCATTAACATTGTCCCTGAAGCCGACCGCGTTGGATTGATCTATAACTCGGGGGAGACGAATTCATTGAGTGAAGCTGAGAAGGCCAAGGCAGTCTTTGCAGAGAAAGGGATTGAAGTGGTAGAATCTACCGTAACTTCCACCAATGATATTTCCCAAATTGTCGGAGCCCTCGCGAAAGAAGATATTGATGCAATCTTTACCGTAACAGACAATACTATTGCCAGTGCAATGACGCTCGTGGGTGATTTAGCAATTGAAGCAGGCCTCCCTTTAATTGGCGGATCGACCGATATGACACGTGAGAACGGTTTGGCCACATATGGTTTAGATTACTATGAATTAGGCCGTCAGACAGCACGCATGTTGTTGCGCCAAATTGAGGAAGATTTAAGCCCAAGTGAGATGCCGGTGGAAACAGCAGAAAACCTTGAACTGGTTGTAAATGAAGATGTAGCAGAGCAGTTAGGTATTGATCCTAGCTCTATTCAAGCACCTTAAAATGAGAAAATGATGATAAATCTTAAATAATCGCTTGACTTTTATCAGATTCTCGATTAACATAGGTATATCAAAAAAAGAAAGGACTAAGAAGATGAACGTATGTTTACTTGCAACAGCATCTTACTACTACAGCTACTATGGATAGCCTTTGTATCTTCAATAGATACAAACGGGCGTTTGTATCTATGGGGAGCTGTCAATGAGATGTGCCCACATAGATGACTGAAATCTAATGTGGGTGAAGTAATCAGCCGACTTCTTAGAACGAACTTGTCGACTGAAGAACCTCTGTTAGATTTTGGAATCTAGCAGAGGTTTTTCTTTTGCATGTAGGTAATTAAGAGCATTTAGCTAAGCGTCGCCATGCGATAAGTTTTGCGTAGTATGTGTTTGATTGGTGTAAATGGAGAAAAATAGAGTGAAAGAAGGAATATCAATGAATAAGTGGATTAAAGGTATATTGTTCAGCTTGCTAGCTTTTATGAGTCTAGTGCCGAAAGCTGCTCAGGCAAATGAAGAAGCTATTCGCATCGGAGTGGTACAATACGTAGAGCACGAAGCTTTGGATGCTGTTCTGGAAGGTTTCCAAGAAACCTTGAATGCTTCAGCGTACGGTGAACGCATTGAATGGGACGTGAACAATGCTAGTGGTGTGCAAGCGACATTGCAATCAATGAGTGAAGCGGTCGCAAGAAATAATGATATTATCTTTGCGATTGCTACACCGGCTGCGCAAACTTTAGCGGTGACAGAGCAAGAAAAGCCAATTTTTATTGCAGCGGTTACCGATCCAGTTGAAGCTGGCTTAGCTGAAAGTATGGAGCACCCGGGGAGAAACGTGACGGGGACGAGTGATATGGCCCCTATTGACGAGCAAGTGGATTTATTGGTAAGGAATTTCCCCGATGCAAAGAAAGTGGGTCTGATTTACAATTCCAGTGAAGTAAATTCACAAATTCAAGCCGATCGTGCCATTGAATTACTTGAAGGCCAAGGTCTGTCTACGAAAGTAGCTACAGTTATCAGCACGAATGATATTGCCCAAGGGTTAAACTCGTTGATGGATGAGGTGGACGCCCTATTTATGGTAACAGACAACACCATCGATAGTGCGATTTCCCTTGTTGGCGACATGGCTAAAGAAGCAGGCATTCCAACCATCGGCTCAAGTGCCGAAGTGGTAGAGACCAATGGTCTAGCAACCGTGTCGAATTCTTACCGTGATTACGGGGTACAAACGGCCGAAATGGTTATTCGTATGTTAGATGAGGATTTAAATCCAGCTGATATGCCAATCGAATTGGGTAATGCCTTTGAAATTATCGTGAATGACGCTTTTGCCGAAGCGTTGAATATTGACCCCGCCAGCATTAAATAAAGGAGACGCATATGAAGAAGACGAAGCAATTTATCATTCGCTTATTTGTTGCATTAATCGGTTTGGTGAGCTTGATGAACCCTGCAACAGTCGCTCAGGCGCAAGAGGAGCTGAATATTGGCATTCTGCAACATGTTGAGCATGAATCCTTTACTGAAGCGGTAGCTGGCTTGCAAGAAACGTTAGATAAGCAAGCGGATTACTCGGTGCAGTGGGATTTGCAGAATGCCAATGGCGATATGACCACCTTGCAATCATTAGCGGAGAAGTTAGTAAGGGATAATGATATTCTCGTAGCCGTTGGGACACCCGCTGCACAAACCTTAGCTGCCATGGAAAAGGAGAAGCCGATTTTCTTCCTATGTATTACAGCACCGATTGAAGCGGGCTTAGTTGATTCGATTGAAAAGCCTGGTGCAAATATTACAGGAACGAGTAATCTAGCCCCCTTAGAAGATCAAATTAATTTATTGTTGAATAATATCTCAGATATTCAAACAGTTGGCATGATTCATAACAGTAGTGAAGTGAATTCATCAGTACTGGTTGAAGAAGCAAAGAAAATACTCCAAGCCCAAGACATTGCGGTTGAAGTGGGGACAATAACTGGCTCGAACGATATTCAACAAGTTTTCAGCTCCTTGTTAGAAAAGGTTGACGCAATGCTTTTAGTATCGGATAATACTGTAGATAGTGCAATTGCGCTCGTCGGTGATATGTTAGTAGATGCAGGCAAACCGTCTGTTGGTTCAACTGATGCCATCGTTCGTGCGAACGGAATGATGACAATTTCTACACCTTACGTACAATACGGTGAGCAGACGGCTCAAATGGTCCTACGACATCTTCAAGAAGGTATCGCCCCGGGAGATATGCCTGTGGAATATGCTGACTCAGTTGAATTGACACTGAATGAGGATAATTTACAAGCTATTGGAGTCGACCCGTCAATTATTCAAGAATAGGATTTTAAGGAGGAATACGTTTCAATGGATGTAATTATCTTAAGTTTTCAGCAAGGCGTTGTATGGGCAGTCTTAGGGATCGGCCTATACATCACTTTCCGTTTACTAGATATTGCGGACTTATCCGCAGAAGGGGTTCTACCACTGGGTGCAGCGATTGCTGCAACATTGATTTCCCAAGGTATTAACCCATACTTGGCGACAATCGTAGCCTTTTTCGGTGGGATGATTGCGGGATTGGTATCTGGATTTATTCATACAAAGATGAAGATTTCGCCGATGATTACAGGGATTTTAATGCAAACTGGACTTTATTCGATTAATTTACACGTTATGGATGGCCGGCCTAATATTGCCTTGTTAGGGCAAGATACCATCTTCTCAATGGTAGAAGGTTATGGCTTATCGCGTAATGTCAGCGTGATTGTCGTCTCAATTATCATCTTAGCGCTGATTATTGCTGCCTTAGTGTGGTTCCTGCATACGGAAACAGGTTTAGCCCTTCGGGCCACCGGTGATAACGAGCGGATGAGTGCGGCAAACGGAATTAATACGAATGCGATGAAGACGTTGGGTTATATGTTAAGTAGTGGTACGGTAGCCTTGGCCGGGGCGATGGTGGCCCAGAAAGATGGCTTTGCTGATATTGGCATGGGTATTGGGACGGTTGTTATCGGTTTAGCTTCGATTGTTGTTGCGGAAGTCATTATTCCAAATCAATCGATTGGACGTCGTTTAACGACGATTATTCTAGGAAGCTTCATTTATCGCTTAGTTATTGACTTTATCTTGAATCAGAACTTTATCGTTGTTCAGCCACAAGACTTACGTCTCTTCTCAGCTCTCTTACTTGGATTAGTTCTCTTCGTGCCTGAGATTCAAAAGAGCTTAAAACGACGTAATCGGAAAGCTTAGGAGGGATTTAACATGGCAGAAAGACAGAAGAAGTTAGAAATTATCAATATCCATAAATCCTTCGAGAAAGGCACCATTAACGAAAACTACGTTCTGAAAGGTGTTGAATTAACACTCTATGAAGGAGATTTCGTAACCGTTATTGGAGGTAATGGGGCTGGGAAATCAACCATGATGAATACCATTGCCGGCAATTACATACCAGACGAGGGAAATATTCGCATTAATCATGAAGATGTAACCTATATGCCGACTAATAAGCGTGCTTCCTTGATTGGTTATGTCTTCCAAGATACCCGCATGGGAACCGCTTCACGCCTATCTATTGAGGAGAATATGGCCCTTGCCAACCAAAGAGGTCGCACACGTGGTTTACGTAAAGGGGTGCGGGATGAGGACCGCGCTATGATGAAGGAACGCCTTGAAGTTCTCGGCCTAGGCTTGGAGAATCGCCTAACAACAGAAGTTCAGTTCTTATCAGGGGGTCAAAGACAAGCATTGACCTTGTTGATGGCTACCTTGCAAACACCACAAGTATTACTCTTAGACGAGCATACTGCTGCCTTGGACCCATCTACGAGTGAGATGGTCTTGAGCTTAACCGACAAGTTGGTTCGTGAAGAAAACTTAACGGCCATGATGATTACCCATAACATGTCAGATGCTCTGAAATATGGGAACCGTCTTGTGATGCTTCACCAAGGTCGCATTATATTAGACGTGGCGGGTGAAGAGAAAGAAAATCTCACCATCACTGACTTAATGCAGTTGTTCAAGCAACGTAGCGGGGAAGAGCTGACGAATGATGCGATGTTATTAGGTTAATATATGTGAACTTAAAGAAGCTGCCTGAGTCGTTAGGCAGCTTCTTTTGGCTCTTTGTCAAATAGGGTTGATGAGTAAATTTAAGGTCAAGCGACTAAATTTGTTGCTTGATCTTTTTCTTTGTTCTTAGGTTCATAAAGTCGGCACATGAGTAATATTCTGTCTCTAAAATGACTGAAGTTTCTGTAACCATAACCATTGCGTTTGAGTAGTTTAATCTTATTATTAATCCCTTCGATAGGACCATTACTAAGGCCTGCATGTGTGAGTGTGTTGTGGATATATTCCCCATACTTTCTGAACGTCCTTAATACACGCCTTAAGCCTTTTGAAAGTGTCATGGACCGGCTTTGTGCCAAAATCTCTTGATATCGTTGCCAGTTCCTATCCCTTAAGGCATCGCCCAATTGATGCACCATTTGATAGGTATCCTTCAAGACGTCGTCGTGCTGAATGAGATAGTCCACAATGCTACGAGTATTGGTTAACCAATCAAACAGTGGGAAGCGATGGTATTCAGTAGACATTAAGTCGCTTTTTGGTTTGAGTATTAATTTCCAATAACGCTTAAGTTTATTATAGAGTCTTGAATCTTTATAACGAACCTCGTTCATGTAACGAATTCGTGTCCGATCTAATTCGCGATTTAAGGCTTGAATTAAATGGAACGGATCAAGAATAATCTTTGCATTTGGAAACCATCGCTTTGCCAGGTGCATGTATGGTTCGTACATATCTATCGTAATGGTTTGAACTTGGTAACGTGCTTGGCGACTAAACCTTGAGAAATAAGCACTGAGTGAGTGTGTTTTTCTGTCTTCGACCACATCTACGATTTTATGTGACAGTGTATCACAACAGATGAAGCTCATCGCTGCTTTAACCGACTTAACGCTTTTAAATTCATCAAAGGATAGATGCTTAGGCAACTGTTCAGTGGACCGTATTCGAATAGCTCGAGCGGTTTCATGAATCACCCGTCGGACTGTATTTGGTGATACAAAAGTATCTTTGGCGATATCTGTTTCACAAGTGACTCTTGTGGCGCGGTCCATAATCTGTTGTTTGACTTGATTCGTAATATAGCAGTCAGGATTAACGATGGATGTCTTCGCTGTAAATGACCGCCCACAGGCTTTGCATAAAAAGCGTTGCTTAGCTAGGATTAAGTAAGCAGGTAAGCCTGATTTGGCTGTTAATGTCAGACGAGAGGAGCGTTTTCCATTACTGACAATGACATAATCATTATTGGCAATGCCACAATGAGGACAAGCCTCCGGTTTATATGCCAATGTTCCTCGATAAAAGAGCGATGTTCGCCCTTTGAATTCTATCTCTTCACAATAATCCATATCGATTTCAATGTTTTTGTCTTTTAATTGGAAGGTTTTTTCGATAAAATGATTCATACGTAGATGTTCTCCTTTATTATTGGGTCAACTTTAATATTAAAGAACATCTGCGTTTTTTGCACTTAAAAACGGTCGAGAAATTTCCATCAACCGTATTTATTTTAGAACCCTTCTTTTTTCGAGGTCGAAATCCTTCAGAATGATACACCTTAATTCGAGGATTGTTAGATAGTCCTAGCAAGACTTGGTTCTTAAACCTAGGAATTCTGAGCTGATATCCCAGATATATCGCGGAATTTAGCAAGGGTTATGGAATCACATCGTTAGAGGTGTGTATTGGCAGGAAAATTGTTATAATGGGATGACAGGAGATTAACAAGAAAGAATGGAGGCTTAACATGTATTTATATTGGGATAGCACCTATATATTAGTAATTATTGGAACGATTCTCGTAGGCTTGGCGCAAAGTTACGTGCAAGCAACCTTTAATCGTTATAGTGAATGGGCGACGGAAAGAGGCTATACTGGTAGGCAAGTTGCGATGGAAATTCTTAATCGTCAAGGGATTGGGCAAGTAGCGGTAGAACCAATTAAGGGCCAGTTAACGGATCATTATGATCCAATGAATAAGGTCTTGCGTTTATCCGAGGTGACCTATGATGAGACGTCAATTTCAGCCGTTGCTGTCGCCGCCCATGAGTGTGGGCATGCCATTCAAGATGCGGAAGGCTATAGCTTTCTGCGTTTGCGGAGTGCGATTGCACCGGTTGCCCAATTTGGCTCAAGCATTGCGGTGCCTTTAATAATCTTTGGTTTAATCTTAGGTTGGACGGGAATGACACAAGTCGGTGTTATTGCCTTTGCCTTAGTGCTTCTCTTCCAAATTGTTACCCTACCGGTGGAATTTGATGCGAGTCGTCGAGCGCTTGTGATTCTGGAGGAACAAGGTATGTTTACAGCTGAAGAGCTGCCGGCTGCTCGGAAAGTGTTGCGTTCAGCTGCCTTTACTTATGTTGCTTCCACACTCAGCACGAGCTTACAACTATTACGTTTTATTATTTTATCGAATAATCGCAACCGTGATTAATAAAGAGGTGATTCTAGGTGGCATTGTGGCAAAAGATTAGACGAATGAGTGGCAATAAGCAATTGGCGAACAATCTATTAGATGAGACGCAATCGGAAGTAGAGCGTATGCAACCTGTTAACATTATCGTAGCAGGCAAAACCGGTAGCGGTAAAAGTACGCTCATTAACGCTTTATTTCGCGAGAACTTGACTGAAACAGGGGTAGGCCAGCCGGTTACCCAGCATATCCAGAAAATTACCAAAGCGGGGGTCCCCTTAACCCTGTACGATACTAAAGGCTTGGAGCTTAGTGTGGAAGCGCAACATGAGGTCTTACAGAGTCTGGCTGATTTACTCAAAGAAGCAAAGGCTAAGGGTCCTCATGAGGAAATAGATGTGGTCTACTACTGCATCAATAATCTGGCGAATCGAATTGAAGCCTTTGAAGTGGAATTAATTGAAGCTTTGGCCAAGGAAGTACCGGTTATCTTAGTCTTAACGCAAAGCTTGAGTCAAGAACCTTCTGAACTGGAAGTTTATATCCGCTCCTTGGATTTACCCCTTGCCGAAGTGGTGCCCGTACTTACCAAAGATTATGCTATTCAAGCAGAGCAAATCATTGAAGCCCATGGCTTACAGAGCCTGGTTGACTTGACCCTAGCTGTGATACCTGAAAGTAGTCAGCAGGCTTTTGTTAATGCCCAACGCATTGATCTAAATCGAAAGGTGCAAGATGCAAGACGTTGGGCGAAGCGATATATTACTACGAGCTTTGGGGTGGGCTTCATGCCTATTCCAATGTCTGATGCGGCGATTCTTGTCCCGATGCAAATAACCATGTTAGCGCATATTACGTCTATCTTCGGCTTGTCCTTAGATAAGGCGCAAATTGTGAGTATGTTTGCGGGAATTGGAGGGACCGGTGGGGTGACCTTGCTTGGCAAGACAATTGTTTCCTCAGCCTTTAAGTGGGTACCAGGCTTAGGTACGGTAACAGGCGGGGTTATTAGTGGAACGACTGCCATTACCTTAACGATTGCCTTGGCTTACAGCTATATCGAAATCTTAAAGCAGATTACTTTGGCTGAATCGCAAGGGCGGGATTTACCGCTGAAAGAAATTCAAAGACTGATGAATCAGAATTTGGCAGAACATTTAGCCAATGCCCAGCAATTCATCCCCCAAGAAGTCAAAGACCAGTTACCCGCCTGGCTTAAAGGCTTTCTAGATGAAGAAAACTGAGGAAATAGCGTAAAGCTACTTCCTCAGTTTTTATTAGTCGTCAATATATTCTTCCTTTGATAAAGTGTCCGCGTCACTCACATGGACTGCTTCCGTTGTTGCCGGTGTCGTTTGGGCTTGGATTTTGCGACGGTTAATCCGCTTCGTCCAGAAGCCACCATGAATATATTTAGCATCATAGGAGATATAGAAAGCATCCGGGTCAATCTCATCCAGGGTATTGCGTAAGGCAACTTCGCTGGAACGAGGTGTTAAGACTGTTAAAATCAAACGGTCGCCGTCTCGGCCATATCCCGGTTGCAAGGTGACCCCATAACCGCGTTCACGGAGGGCTTCTGCCAGATAATGATTGTCTCCTTTAATAAAGATTTGTAAGGCCGAGTAACCTAGGGCAATTCGATTTTCAATCAGAATTCCCAGGTAAATCCCTAGGCCAAAGCCGAAGGCATAGGCAAAGAGGTAGAGTACATTCTCCTGAATATATTGCATGACAATTGAAAGTCCGACAGTATAAATAGTTGTCTCAACAATGGCAATAAAAGGCGCAATGTTACGATAGCCACGCATAGTCAGAAGCGTTCGGATGGTATTGAGAACAATGTAAACCAAATTAATCCCAAAAACCTGCAACAATATAAACCAATTCATCTAATCTACCTCCTTTAGTTTCCACCCCATCCTACCGCAAATAAATATAGAAGTAAACCGGTATTTAGATTGACATCGACCGGCAAAATGATTAAGATAGCATAGACAAAGAGTAACGGTTACGTTTTACAGAAATTAGGTGAGAAAGTGGAAATATTAAATGTCGAAGACCTATCTTTCTATTATGCTGAAGAGAAGGTCTTAGATGATATAAATTTCACCATCCATAGTGGTGAGTTCGTCATCTTAACTGGCGAGAATGGGGCAGCTAAGTCTACCCTATTGAAGAATATATTAGGTCTGCTGCGTCCGGCCACTGGTACGATTACTTTGGCTAAGAAGAACGAATCAGGTGAGCCGTTAAGTGTCGGCTATATTCCGCAAGATATTACGTCCTTTAATGCAGGCTTCCCGAGTACAGTTCAAGCATTGGTGGAATCGGGACGTTATCCCAAGAATCGTTGGTTCCGAAAGCTTGACGCCAATGACCACGCCCATGTCGATCGGGCGCTGGAATCCGTTGGCATGGAAGCTTTTCGCAATCGTAAAATCGGGGAATTGTCTGGTGGGCAAAAGCAACGCATTAACATTGCGCGTACTTTTGCGACGGATCCGGACTTCTTCGTCTTGGACGAGCCGACAACGGGCATGGATACGAATACCCGAACGAACTTTTATCGTTTATTAAAGCATAGTTGCAAGGTCCATAATAAGACGGTTTTGATGGTGACGCATGCGGATATGGAAATTGAAGGGTATTATGACCGCGAAATTCGTTTGATTCGAGAGGAGGGTGTGCCATGGAGATGCTTCAGTATGACTTCATCCAGCGAGCATTAATCGCAGGCTTAGCCATGTCGTGTATTACGCCAATTCTTGGCTTATTGCTGATTTTAAGGCGGCAGTCTTTAATGGCGGATACTTTATCTCATATTTCCTTAGCCGGGGTTGCCTTGGGCTTAGTCTTACAAGTAAACCCGACCTTTGCAACCTTATTCGTTGTAATCTTGGCTTCCTTATTAATTGAATATTTACGGACTTTGTATTCGAACTTCTCTGAAGTTTCGATTGCTATAATGATGTCAGCAGGGATGGCTATCGCCCTTGTCCTAGCAAGTATGAATACCAATAGTTCCACCGTGAAGATTGACCAATATTTATTCGGTTCCATCATCTTAATCGCGCAAGATGAAGTGAATTTACTTATTGCTTTAGCTCTGATAGTGGTGGTCTTGTATTTAGTTTTCCGGAGGCCTTTATATGTTCTCAGTTACGATGAGGCAACGGCGATTACCTCAGGCTTGCCGGTTCGGTTAATCTCTATCGTATTCTCCGTCATCACCGGTGTAGCGATCAGTATTATGATGCCTATTGTAGGGGCTTTGCTCGTTTCGGCTTTAATTGTCATTCCATCGGTCACAGCCATTAAGGTATCACGTAGCTTTAATCAAGCCATTCTATTGGCCTTTGTGATTAATGTAATTGGTATCTTCTCTGGAATTGCCTCTTCTTATTACTTAGATACACCGCCCGGTGCATCCATTGCTTTGTGTTTCGTCTTAATTTTCGGTCTCGTGACCTTATGGGAACGGGTAAGTAGACGAGGGTCCTAGGTATGGAAGTCTCAGCTCTGTCTGAGGCTTTTTTTCTTTGGCAAAGTTGGCACATTCCAAGGTGCCAAAGATGTCACAGGGAAATCCTTGAAACCGGACGCAAATCCTTCTACAATTAAATTACTAATTGAAAAGGAGGAAACTGATATGAGTGAAACAACTCAGCAGTCGAAAGGCGCTAAAGCGTCCATTCAGAAATTTGGTAGTTACTTAAGTAGTATGGTCATGCCAAATATTGGTGCGTTTATTGCCTGGGGTATTTTTGCGGCATTATTTATTCCAACTGGTTACTTACCTAATGAAGCACTGAATGAAGTTGGTGGGGCTATGCAAGTGTATTTGCTACCACTACTGATTGCTTATGCTGGAGGTAACTTAGTATACGGACAAAGAGGTGCGGTAGTCGGAACAATCGCTACGATGGGGGTTATTGGCGGATCGAACGTGCCGATGTTTATCGGTGCGATGATGATGGGGCCTTTAGGCGGATGGCTCATCAAGAAATTTGATGAACAATTCCAAGATAAAGTTCCATCTGGCTTTGAAATGCTTGTGAATAACTTCTCTAGTGGTATATTAGGTTTCTTACTCGCTATATTAGGTTTTTATGCGGTAGGGCCAATTGTTTCTGCCTTAACGCATTGGATGGCCGTCGGGGTTGAGAATATTATTGAGATGGGTATTCTTCCATTGGCGAATGTTCTGATTGAACCAGCGAAGGTTCTGTTCCTAAACAATGCGATTAACCACGGAATTCTAACACCCCTTGGGAATCTACAAGTAGGTGAGTTAGGTAAGTCGATTCTCTTCTTACTGGAGACAAATCCTGGTCCAGGTTTAGGGGTTCTTCTAGCCTTTGCCTTATTTGGACGGGGTTCTGCTAAGTCTTCTTCATGGGGTGCAATGCTGATTCATTTCTTAGGTGGTATTCATGAGATTTACTTCCCATATGTAATGACGAATCCATTGCTCTTTATTGCCGTCATTGCAGGGGGTGTTGTAGGTAGCTTTGTCTTCGGTTTATTTAATGTCGGATTAACTGGCCCTGCTTCACCTGGATCTATTGTGGCTATTCTAGGTGTTACTGCTCGGGGCGACCATCTAGGCGTAGTTGCCGGAGTATTAGCAGCAGCGCTTGTGTCATTCCTGGTATCGGCCGTAATCTTACGCTTTAGCCAATCGACCAATGATGACTTTGAAGCACAGAAGAAAGCCACCCAAGCAGCCAAGGCGGAATCAAAAGGACAAAGCGTTGCATTAGACGCCGAAGAGCAAAGTGATGAAGTGCCTACCTTTGATGAAATCGATCAAATTATCTTTGCTTGTGATGCGGGAATGGGCTCAAGTGCGATGGGGGCATCGCTTCTTCGTAAGAAAGCCAAAGAAATTAATCTGAATAAGAAGATAACCAACTCAGCCATTAATAACTTGTCCGATGATGCCAAGACATTAGTTATTACTCAAGAAGAACTAACGACAAGAGCCCGTAGACAGGCACCAAGTTCAACACATATCTCCGTTGAGAACTTCTTAGATGGTGATCGTTATGATGCTATTCTAGCTGAAATGCAGGCTAAGAGTGAAGGTGTAACAAGTGAAGTAGCGCCAGAGAAACAAGCGACTGTTCAGCAGCAATTGCAAGAGGCAGCCGATGTTGATTTCTCTAATATAAAAGAAATTACTTTCGCCTATGATGGTAAAGTAGGGGCCTCAACCATGGCCGCTTCTCAACTGCGTAATCAATTCACCCAGGCCGGCATTCAAACGCCAGTAACGGCTAAACCTGTAAGCGAACTGCATGATAGCCAGCAACAATTAGTAATTGTTGAAGCTCCGCTAGATGCACAAATGAAGGCTTATGCTAATCAATCTATGTGGGTTAGTTATGCGAACTTGCTGGATGAGTCGAATTATCAAGCGTTGATTGATGCCTTGAAATAATTAAATAGGAGGTGGAGGCAGCGTGGATTTTAGTTTCCGAGAAGAGCAAATTCTGGAAAGCTTGTTGGAAAATCCTAAAGGGCTAACAGTTGAGCAGTTAATGCGACGTTTAAATGTAAGTCGCCGAACGGTATACCGTGAACTGAAGACTTTAGAGCAGACCTTGGCCTCTACCCCTTTATGGCTTGAAGCAAAGCGGGGCCAAGGTTATCAACTAAAGTCTGATAAAGCAGAGGCCTATAGTTGGCTCAAGTCTGAGTTGAAACAGACACAAACTGACACTATCGATGCAGAAGAGCGTCAGAATTTGTTGACCATCACTTTGCTTTTACAGCAAAAGCCGGTAACTACTGAATCATTAGCAGAAGCTATGGGAGTTAGTGTTGGCACGATCCAGAATGATTTACAAGGCATCGCCCAGAGCCTCTTGCCTTATAAATTGAAATTGGAACGTCAAGCAGGAATCGGTACTTTGGTGACTGGGAGTGAATATCATCGACGTCAAATTGTCAGTCTCATCATTAACAGTCGATTAAGTGAAGTAGAGTTCTTTCGCTATGTTAATCATTTAACTGCTGAGAATTTACCCGTAGCTTCGCATAAGTTTCTCAAATACATTCAACCCAGACATCTCTTGGCAGTACGTAAAGTATTACAAGATGAGGCAGATCAATTGCTCAAAGCAGTGACAGATAATCAGTTGCAGCAGGTTATGATAGGTCTGGCACTGTCCTTAGACCGTATGACCCAAGGGTATTCTTTAAAAGAGCAAATTGAAGTCCAAGGTATCCAAAATCAGGATTTACAGCTAGCCCACCAAATTACCGGTTATTTATCAGATTATTTGGGCTATGCCTTTAATATTAATGAGCGACATTATTCAGCCCGGCTACTAGCTGGAGTGAATTATAATGAGCATGTGTCAATCTTTGGTGAGAATTTCGATACGGACTTATCTTTTCGCGTTAAGGAGCTCATTCGTCTAACAACCGAGCGGACAGGTAACGACTTCCGTCGAGATCAAAAGTTATACCAAGATTTATTAGCGCATATCCAAGCAGCACTTAAACGACCTTCATCTTTAACTGTTCAAGTTATCAATGATGCTTTGGATGATATTCAACAGCGTTACGCTGAACTATATCGAATAGTCATACAAGCCTTTCAGGAGGTTTTTCCCAAAGAGCATTTATCTAAGGATGAGATGACCTATATCGTTATTCACTTCGCCACGTCCCTGGAGCGACGCCCAATGAGCTTGCGAGAGATTTCTGTTCTGGTTATCTGCTCAAGTGGAATTGGCAGTGCTAGAATTTTAGAAAGTCGCTTACATAAGCGCATTCCTGAGATAAACCGAATCGATATTGCTCGATTCTCTCAAATTCATAATATGAATTATGATGGTTATGATTTAATTCTCTCGACCATTCACTTGGACCATTTCACTCAAGCTTATGAGATTATTTCGCCCCTCCTGCTAGATGATGAAGTCGAACGTATTCGTTCAATTATCCAGCAATGGAGCCAGAAAGAAAAGAGCGATGCGTTAGATGTATTTGAAAAGAGGGCGAAGCCTCATGCCTTTGATCGCTTGTACCAGACAATGACGCAAGCCAATGTATTACTACAACGGTTTACGGTAACACATTTTGAAAGTAAGCATGATTTAGAAAGTACCTTACATGGTATTATAGCGAAGGTACCTGAAGAGATTATACTGGAACCAACGGCTGTCGCTGAGCAGGTTGTTCAGCGTTACCATATAGCTCCTTTAGGAATACCTAAGACGAACTTGGCACTCTTTCATAGTGCTAACAAATGGGTGAAGGTGCCGTATTTCGCGGTAATTGATTTAAGTCGAAATTTTGAAATTATGGGTATGGATCACCAAATGATTGAGATGGACCGAGTATTATTACTCTTAGGACCTGAAGAGATGAGTGAGTCGGAGCAGGAGTTACTAGGGATTATTAGTCGCTCTGTAATCGAGAGTGATTTGAATACAGAAATTTTTAAACATGGCGACCAGGAGCAAATTTACCAATTATTAAGTGCGCTCTTTGTCGAAGCCATTCGACATATAGAATAGGAGGCAATTATGGAACTTAAGAAAGAAGCTATCTTGTTAGACCAGACCTTCCAAACGAAGGAAGAAGCCATTCGCCAAGCGGGGCAACTTTTAGTTGATGCTGGGGCAGTGGATGCTGGATATATTGATTCAATGCTGGAAAGAGAAGAAGTCGTTACAACCCATATGGGGAATTTCGTAGCGATTCCTCATGGAACAGATGAAGGTAAAACCCACGTGAAATCTACCGCAATCTCAATTATTCAAGTCCCTCAAGGGGTGAATTTCGCTCCGAATGAGCCGGAGGAGAAGCTGGCAATGATGATTTTTGGGATTGCAGGCGTAGGAAATGAGCACTTAGATGTCCTCTCTAAAATTGCAGTATTTTGTGCGGATGTCGAGAATGTGGTACGCTTAGTGAACGCGTCAACCGAAGAAGAGATTATTCAAATGTTAGGGGAGGTAGAAGCCTGATGCGTGCAGTACACTTTGGAGCTGGGAATATCGGAAGAGGCTTTATTGGTGAAGTTTTAAATCAGAATGATTTTGCGATTACCTTTGTTGATTTAAATGAGCACGTCATCGATGCCTTGCAAGAACGCGGTGAATATGTAATCGAATTAGCTGAGCAAGCGAAGACACAAATTAAAGTCTCGAATGTAACGGGTATTAATAATGGGCAAGATCCTGAAGCAGTTGTCCAAGCGATTCGTGAAGCGGATATTCTTACTACGGCTATTGGCCCAAACATTCTACCGCATATTGCTGGTTTGATTGCCGACGGGATTCAAGCGCGCTTGCAAGCGAAGAAAGAAACATCCATGGATATGATTGCTTGTGAGAACATGATTGGTGGCTCACAGTTTCTTAAAGAAGAAGTGTACAAGCACTTATCGGAAGATGCTAAAGCTTACGCTGAGGAATATATTGGTTTCCCGAATGCTGCTGTGGACCGAATTGTGCCAATTCAATCCCACGAAGACCCATTATTTGTCTCAGTGGAGCCTTTCAAAGAATGGGTTATCGATCAAACGCAATTGAAGGGAACTCATATTCACTTAAATGATGTGCTATATGTCGAGGACTTAGAGCCTTACATTGAGCGGAAGCTCTTCTCAGTTAACACAGGGCACGCCACGGTTGCATATAAAGGTTACTACGAAGGCTTCACAACTATCGATGAAGCCTTAGAAGATAAAGGAGTCCATGCGCAATTGGAAGCTGTGCTTAATGAAACGGGTGCGCTTTTGGAAGCTAAGTGGGGCTTTGAGCATGAGGCACATCAAGCATACATCCAGAAAATTATTTCGCGCTTCCAAAATCCGAATATTTCTGATGAAGTAACCCGGGTGGCCCGTACACCTATTCGTAAATTAGGTTATGATGAGCGTTTCATCCGGCCATTGCGAGAGGCTAAAGCCCATGAGCTCACCTATAATGCCTTATTAGATACCATTGGTTTAATTTTCCAATATGACTATGCTGAAGATGAGCAGGCCCAAGCCCTTCAAACGAAGTTACAAGAACAAGGTGCCACGGCTACGATTGTAGAGGTAACGGGACTGACTGATGCAGGACTAATTTCCGAAATTGAAGCAGCGATTGCCAAGTACGCGAAGTAGTTCGACTACTTAACGATACATACTTAGCAAACTCTTAGACAAACTCACCTTTGGGGTGAGTTTTTTTATTTCGCGGAGTTTGGTATACTAAGGGAAATTCCTGCTCAAGGAGGTTGAGATGGAAAACTTAAGTCATTATAAACGTAGCCAGCGCCTTATTTATATTACCGAGTATTTCTTGTCGCACCCCAGTCAACAAATCCAATTGCGTTACTTCATTGATTTATTTCAAGTCTCCAAATCGACCATCAGTGAGGATGTTTCGCTTATTCGGGATGTGTTCGAAGATAAGGGGTGCGGGACTATTCGTGCCGAAGTGGGTGCTAGTGGTGGTTTGTATTATCAACCGCATCTTCTCGGCCAAGAGCGTCGTAGGTTCATTCGCGATGTTCAATTTGCCTTAACCAATCGTCAGCGGATATTGCCAGGCAACTATATTAGTTTAGATGATATTCTAGAAGATCCGTACTTGCTCAATCAAGCAGCCCGGTTAATTGCGGATTATTACAATGTGTCAGAGATTGATGCGGTCATGACGGTTGAGACGAATGGGGTTGCTTTAGCGGTAATGGTAGCGCATTATTTACGGGTGAAATGTGTGATTGCCAGGCGTGACTCTAAAGATACGGTGGGGCCAACCATATCTATTAATTATGTATCTGGCTCCCATCAGGAAGTGCGGAAGATGGAACTTCCTAAGAATAGTTTGCAAGCTGATATGAAAGTATTAATTGTGGATGACTTCTTACGCAATGGAGGAACGATTCAAGGCCTGACAGCCTTATTGGCGGAATTTAATTGTAAAGTGGCGGGAATCTGTCTTTTCGCTGAGAATTCTGGCCAATATACGATGGACTTGCCAGCTTATGACGCTTTATTCAATGTGCAATTAGCCTATAATAAGACGAAAGGTCACTATGAGTTGCAAGCTGAACCGGGAGAGATGTTATCCTTTTGAGAAATATCCTAAAGTTGGCATGAGGGAAAGGAAAAGGGCGGAATAATCCGCAGGGAAGGGAGATCCTTGTAGAAATATTCCGCAATTAACAGTATAATTATAGCAGAGACGAATTATATAGGAGTGGTGTGTATGTCGCAAAGATTTGCGATTGTTCTAGCAGCGGGAAAAGGAACGCGCATGAAGTCAGAACGGCCAAAAGTTCTGCACGAAATTAACGGATTAAGTATGATCGAGCATATCTTTCAAGCCTTGAAAAAAGTGCAAGTGGACAAATTGGTCACGGTTGTCGGCCATGAAGCTGAACGCGTTCAAAGTGTTCTGGCTGGGCAATGCGACTTTGCTTTGCAAGCGGAGCAACTCGGAACGGGCCATGCTGTCTTACAAGCACGTGATGTCTTGGAAAGTTTAGACGGTACGACAATTGTAGTCAGTGGCGATACGCCTTTGCTGTCAGGAGAGACGCTGGAGGAACTTTTCACCCATCATGAATCATCAGGTGCGAAAGGAACAATTCTAACGGCTGAGGCATTGGATCCAACGGGTTATGGCCGGGTGGTTCGCAGTGAAGATGGCAAAGTCGCTTATATTGTCGAACATAAAGACGCCTCTGAAGCAGAGCAAAGGGTAAGGGAAATCAATACGGGTACATATATTTTTGATAATCGAGCTTTATTCGAAGCTTTAAAGCAAGTTGGGAATGATAATGCCCAAGGGGAATATTACTTACCGGATGTCATCGCTATTCTCAAAAATCAAGGGGATATGGTTGATGCCTTCATGATGGAGAACTTCGATGAAGGTATGGGCGTGAACGACCGGGTTGCTCTGTCTACAGCAAGTCGCTTGATGACACAGCGCATCAATGAAAAGCACATGTTAAATGGTGTCACCTTTGTAAATCCTGAGACAACTTATATTGAAGTCGGGGTTGAAATCGGGCCAGATACAGTGATTGAAGGCAATGTTTCAATTAAAGGTCAGACAAGAATCGGTGCCCACTGTGAGATTACCTCAGGCAGTGAAATTATCGATAGTCAAATTGGTGATTATGTGCAGGTCCGTTCATCTTCAATTGAATCTTCCCAAGTAGGTAATCATAGTGATATTGGGCCAATGGCTCACTTAAGGCCGAATGCACAATTAGGTGAATACGTCCATATCGGTAACTTTGTGGAAGTAAAGAATGCGCAAATTGGTGACCATACGAAAGCCGGGCACTTGAGTTATATTGGTGACGCAACTCTTGGGCGCAACATTAATATTGGTTGCGGGACAACCTTTGTTAATTTCGATGGTAAGAAGAAATCGCACACCACTGTTGGGGATGACAGCTTCATCGGAAGTGGGGTTAACTTAATTGCACCCCTGAATATTGCTCCGCGTTCTGTTCTAGCAGCGGGTTCAACTATTTACGAAGACGTTCATGAGGAAACTTTGGCAATTGCACGATCAACTCAGACAAACAAAGCAAACTACTGGTCTAAATTTAATAACAAATAGTCTGTATATGATGGAGGTATTATTGTGACTGAAAAAAATTATAAAGATCCAAAACTCAAGATTTTCTCCCTTAGTTCAAACCGGTCCTTGGCAGAGAAAATTGCTACAGAGGTCGGCGTAGAGCTCGGTGAGTTAAATATTCTGCAGTTTGCAGACGGAGAAATCAAAATCAACATCGATGAAAGTATCCGTGGATCTCATGTGTATGTCATTCAATCAACGTCATTCCCAGTCAATGACAATCTTATGGAACTTATGATTATGATTGATGCCTTACGTCGGGCAAGTGCCAAGACAATTAACTTAGTGATTCCATACTACGGCTACGCCCGCCAAGACCGTAAAGCACAGTCACGTGAGCCGATTACAGCCAAATTGGTAGCCAATATGCTTGAGATGGCAGGGACGGACCGAATTGTTGCGATGGATTTACATGCAAACCAAATTCAAGGCTTCTTTGATATTCCAGTAGACCACTTAATGGGAGCACCCCTTTTAGCGAATTACTTCATTGAACGTAATTTACAAGGCGATGAGGTCGTTGTCGTCTCGCCAGACCACGGAGGGGTAACCCGGGCCCGTAAATTGGCGGAGTTTCTTAAGTCACCCATTGCGATTATCGATAAACGCCGTCCGAAAGCCAACGTTGCGGAAGTAATGAATGTCGTAGGGGATGTCTCAGGCAAGACCGCGGTCATCATTGACGATATGATTGATACAGCTGGAACGATTACTTTAGCTGCCAAAGCTTTAAAAGAGAAAGGTGCCACTGAAGTTTACGCATCTTGTACGCATGCTGTCCTATCAGGTCCAGCAATTGAACGTTTAGAAAATTCCGAAATTGAGAAAGTCGTGGTTACAGATACGATTGAACTACCTGCTGAGAAGAAAATCGCTAAAATCGAAACCGTATCGGTAGCGAAATTAGTTGGAGAGGCGATTAGACGCATCCACGAAAACCGCTCTGTGAGCCCACTTTTCCAAGAGAAATTCAATATGATTGATTAAGGAATACGCCGAGTCCCGCGCTAGTGTGGGGCTTTTTTGTTTTTATTAGACGTGCAGGAGACTCAAACGATGCTCATTCAGCGACTTTCTTCTTGAAATATATATTTTACTTTGACATCCGCACCGCTTTAGCCTATTCTATTATTACTCAAATAATTGCCTTAATTCTCATAGAAGGTAGATTAGCTAAGCTATTAGCCTGAAAGGAAGTAAAAAGTGAATAACCGAAATGAATGGAATGGGCTACTACGCGTTTGTGTCGTATTAATAGGCGCCGTTCTTTCTATTGCTTGTATATATTTGTCTTTCTATCTTAAATTCGGTACGGACATCCCAACAAGGAATATTGCACCTTTTTCTGAGTTTTATATTTGGATTATGATTGGTTTCGTGGTGATTAATTTACTGTTTGGGACGTATGTTTTCTATAACAAACAGGTGATGGATCTCTTCTATACGACCATGCTTTCCCAATTAGTGCTCACTTTCTATCTTATGGCCTTGTCTTATGCTGGGAGCTGGTTGAGTTTCCCTAGGTCAGTGATTCTTATAAATTTCTTTGTCAGTACGCTGGTAATTTTCCTATATAACTTTGCCATCTACCGCCTTTATCAGAAGGTGCGGGGGAGTAAATCTGTTATGGTTGTGGGCAAGAGTGAGCGTGCTTTAGAAGCGGTGAAGAATTTCGAATCGATGGGGAATCGTCGCCATGAAGTAACCCACGCAGTATTAGATAATTACTTATACCACATTAAAGCCTTATCAGATGAAGTGGATATTGTCTATTTGACAGGTCATATTAAAGAAAGCACACGCCTAGAAATCTATGAGTACTTAATGAAAAGCAATAAGAAGCTCTTTATTAGTACGAATTTCGAGAACCTGATGATGGTTAACCCCAATATTATGCACTTTGAAGATGAAAGTATCATCGAAGTATCCGAGTTCAAGATTTCAGCCGAAGAAGGCCTTATCAAACGGATGATTGATGTGGTAATTTCTCTAGTCATGCTTATTGTTACGTCGCCAATTATGGTAGTGACGGCCATTGCGATTAAGTTGGATTCGCCAGGACCCATCTTGTATCAACAGGAACGCGTCACGAAAGACCAAAGAACCTTTAATATTCTCAAGTTTCGTTCGATGACGCAAGAGGCTGAATCCACGTCTGGGCCTGTCCTTGCAACGTCTAATGATGCCCGTGTGACGAAAGTCGGTAAATTTATTCGCAGTACACGCATTGATGAGTTACCTCAGCTTTTCAACGTCTTAAAAGGGGATATGTCCATGGTGGGCCCTCGGCCTGAAAGACCGTTCTTTGTTGAACAGTTTGCTGAACAGAATCCTTACTATCGCCTAAGACATCATGTTCGGGCAGGAATTACTGGCTATGCTCAAGTTTACGGCAAATACAGTACAGACTTTAACAGTAAGTTGAATTTCGATTTATTGTATATTAAGAATTATTCGCTGACCTTTGATTTTAAATTGATGTTCCAGACGCTTAAGATTCTTTTCGACAAGGTGAGTTCACGTGGGGTGGATGAAACATCAGATAATCGCAGTAATCGCTGGTCTGATTATGAAGACCGAATGAAGATTATTCAATAAATAGTGTATAAAAACTCAACATTTGCTGAGTTTTTTGTATATCGCTTTCATATTCTGTAAGAATCTATGGTATAATTTTATTAAAAGGAGGCATTTAAGATGAAACGTACATTAAGAACACTGATGTCACTATTGGTTGCTGTTAATATGATGTTCCTACCGATTTCTCAAACCGTCTCTGCGCAAGATAACCGCGCTGTATATGAAGAAATTATTGAAGTCAATCAAGCAATTGAATCCCTGGCAGGTACCTTTGATATTGCTGTAAGTGCTGATATTGAAGAGAAGAATATTCTGGATATGAAGGCCACCGGTGATTTCCAAGTTCAATTAGCTAGTGAGGTTGAAGCAGCTGGAAACGTCGCGATAAATGGTACGGTTTTGGACACATCTTATGATTCTGAAACGGATGAAGTGAAAGAAACGACCGAGAGCTTCAACCATGATGTTGACTTTGTGCTGAAAGATAGTACCTTCTATTACCAAGAAGATGATGAATGGTTGAGTCGTGATGTGCAAACTCAAGTCCAAGAATTCCAAAGAGCTTATCAAGAAGCATTGAAGCAACAGTCGGAAATGTCCCAGGAAGACTTAGTGGCTTTTTATGAGAAGTATTATACGTTGGAAGAAACTGACGAAGGTCTTGTTATGAGTCTACAAGATAATGTAGATGTAGACGAATTGAAAGCGGATTTAGAAGCGATGATGGATATGGAAGCTTATATCAATCAAGCTATTGAAGAACAGAAAGCGGTCTTTGCCGAACAAGGGATTGAGTTTACTCAAGAAATGGAAGACTATATCCGCCAAGGAGCCGATCAAAGTATTGCTCAAGCCTTTGATGCCTTTTCTTTGGCTGAAGTAACCTATGATAAAGATACGAAGTTAGTGAAGAAAATAGTTGCTAAGGTAGATGTTGATGATTCAAATCTTGCTGAAATGAACGAAGCGATGAACGGTGAAGGCGTGCCGTCTATTCCTTTTGCTATTTCATTTGAGATGACACTTACCTTTGATCAACATGGGGAAAGCTTTAATATTGAAGCACCAGAGAATGCGACACCCGTCAGCGAGGAGTCGATGAGTGTTGCGCCAGTTGATTCAGTTGACTCTGTTAAGTCTATTGAAACGGATGAATCGGTTGAAGAGAGTGAAGAAGAGGTAGAAGCAGAGTCTGAAGCGGAGGACTCAGCCTCTTAAATAAACCCATAAGTAATGAGCAGAGAAAGCCACGTTTCAGTGGCTTTTTATGTATATGAAGTGTCTTTATGTGAGTTGTATGATAGAATAAAGCATAAATTTACTGGGATATGAAGGAGAAGAGACATGAAGGAATTCGAAGATGACAGTTTGATGCTCCATACGGATTTGTATCAAATTAATATGCTCAAAGTCTATTGGGAACACGGTATTGACCAGCGCCATGCGGTGTTTGAAGCTTATTTCCGTAAGAATCCATTTGAGAATGGTTATGCAATCTTTGCTGGCTTAGAGCGCATTGTCCAATATATGAATGCGTTGAAATTCACAGATGCGGATTTAGCTTATTTAAGAAGTCTAGGGAGCTATGATGAAGCGTTTCTAGACTACTTGCGTACGATGGAGTTTACCTTATCTGTTCGTGGGATGCGTGAGGGTGAACTATGTTTTGCAGATGAACCTTTGATTCAAGTTGAAGGTCCTTTAGGCCAGTGTCAGTTAGTCGAGACGGCGATATTGAATATCATTAATTATCAAACCTTGATTGCCACGAAAGCTTCCCGGATTCGCACAGTTGCGGGGGAAGAGGATGGCTTGTCAGAGTTTGGTTCCCGTCGAGCTCAGGAGATGGATGCAGCCATTTGGGGCACTCGGGCGGCTTATATTGGGGGCTTTGATTCGACCAGTAACGTGCGAGCAGGCAAGTTATTTGGGATTCCGGTCTCGGGAACCCATGCCCATTCTTTAATTCAAGCTTATCGTGATGAGTATGAGGCCTTTAAAGCCTATGCTGAAACCCATCGTAATGTGGTCTTCTTGGTGGACACCTATGATACCTTACGTTCTGGGGTACCAACAGCTATTCGAGTTGCCAAAGAGATGGGCGACCGGATTAACTTTGTAGGTGTGCGCATTGACTCCGGGGACATCACCTATCAGTCTAAACGGATTCGTGAGCAATTAGATCAAGCAGGCTTCCCTCATGCACGTATTATTGCATCGAACGATTTGGATGAATTGACCATATTGAACTTAAAGATGCAAGGCGCAAAAGTAAATGATTGGGGCATTGGTACCAAGTTGATTACCGCCTTCGACCAACCTGCTTTAGGAGCAGTGTACAAATTGGTCAGCATTGAAGATGATACCGGCAATCTCGTGCCAACCATGAAAATCTCAAGCAATGCGTCCAAGATGTCTACCCCAGGAGTTAAGCAAGTATGGCGGATTACCCGTAACTCAAACGGTAAATCTGAAGGAGATTATGTTGCCTTTAACCATGAGCGACCAGATTTACTGGAGGAGCTTTATATGTTCCACCCGGTGCATACATATATTAATAAGACGCTCACAGACTTTACAGCAAGGCCGTTATTAATTCCAATCTATGAACATGGCCAGCAAGTATATGAATTGCCTACATTAGAAGACGTTAAAACCTATGCCAAGCAGAATATCGATGATTTGTGGGATGAATATAAACGTATCTTGAATCCAGAAGCATATCCTGTGGACTTATCCCAAGAGTTGTATGATGCGAAGATGACGAGTATCCACGAAATTACGGCCAAAGTTAATGAAGAAGTGAAGGCTTTCCAAGCAGAGGAGGCTGAATAATGAGCATCCAAGCAGAAATCATTGCGGCTTTAAAGGTGCAAGCAAGCATTGAACCAGCTGAAGAAGTTGAACGCTCAATCCGCTTAATGATGGATTACCTAATCGCGAATCCAGGCTTGTCGACCTTGGTCCTAGGTATTAGTGGTGGCCAGGATTCGACCCTTGTCGGCCGCCTGGCCCAAATGGCTGTGGAGCGCTTGCGGGAAGAAACTGGTGAAGAGCGCTATCGCTTTATCGCCATTCGGCTTCCTTACGGTGAGCAAGTCGATGAGGCAGATGCTCAGAAAGCTTTTGACTTTATCCAACCTGATGAACGGATGGTAATCAATATTAAAGCGGCTACGGACGCTATGGAAGCGGCTATTCTAGCCAATGACTTAGTCATCTCTGACTATAATAAAGGCAACATTAAGGCGCGGCAACGGATGGTTGCCCAATACGCAGTTGCTGGCGCACGTCAAGGGGTGGTGCTTGGGACTGATCACGCGGCCGAGAGTGTGACCGGCTTCTTTACTAAATTTGGGGATGGCGCAGCTGATTTGATGCCGATTTGGCGCCTAACGAAGGGACAAGGCAGGCAACTGTTGGCGTATTTAGGCGCACCAGAAGCCCTTTATCTGAAAGTTCCCACAGCTGACTTGGAAGCCGATCGGCCGATGTTAGCGGATGAAGAGGCTTTGGGTGTATCGTATGAAGCAATAGATGCCTATCTGCGCGGAGAAGACGTTAGTCCAGCCGGCCGGGCAAGAATTGAAGACTGGTATCTAAAGTCAGCTCACAAACGTCATTTACCGATTACTGTATTTGATACATTCTGGCGTTAGGAAAGGAGGAGACCTGCGTGTCATTGAGTCGTTTTTGGCTGGGTATAGCATTAGCAATACTTTGTTCGAGTATATTAGCCGCAGGTCTTGTTCAATTCTTTCGCGTTAAGTGGACCGACCAAGCAAGTGTTCCTCCTTATGGGGGCCTTGCTGTTTTTGTGAGTGTGTGGCTCGTATTCTTTGGGATGTTTCCTGAGTTAGTGTTCAGGAGCGAGCAGTGGCACATCTTTCTCAGCTCTTGTGTGATATTACTTACGGGCTTATTAGATGACCGATATGATTTAAGCCCGCTACAAAAGTCGGTAGGGATTGTCCTAGCGGCTAACTATCTGTACTTTCAAGCGGGTGTACAGTTTAACTTGTCCTTCCTGCCCGATTTGCCTACTGGACTGGCTCACATTCTGACCTATATTCTGACGATGGTGTGGCTTTATTTCGTTACGAACGCGGTAAACTTTATGGACGGTTTGGATGGGTTGGCAAGTAGTGTGTCGCTTGTGAGCTTACTTTCCTTAGCCATCATCGCTTATCTCTTCAGTCAAACTATTCGCTTAACATTTATTACCTTGTTATTGTTATTGGCAGCAGCCATTCTTGGTTTTCTGCCTTTTAACTGGCATCCCGCCAAGCTTTATTTAGGTGATACCGGTTCTTTATTTATTGGTTTTATGTATGCTGTCTTGACGGTGAGTAACTTGAAGAATGCGTCCTTCTTCTCTTTAATTATTCCGATTATTATTTATGCATTACCCTTATTTGATACGGTGTATGCTACCATTCGACGCTTTCTAACAGGTCAGTCGGTCACCCGCAAAGACCGGGAGCATTTACATCACCGATTAATGCGGCAAGGCTATTCCAATTCTCAAGTCGTCATCATTATGACCAGTATTACAATGCTTTTCTCGTGTTTAGCGATTGTAGTGCAATTCTTCCCAGCCTATCGCTTTCTGTTGATGTTATTGGCTTTAGGTATTCTATGCCTACTCTTACACTTGATCCATCGACTGCGACATTAATATTACACTATACCTAAGGAGCGAACCTTTGATGAAAACAGCCATTCTAGTAGATAGTACAGCTTCCCTCAGCCAAGCTTTACAAGCACATGAAGATGTGTACGTTGTTGAATTATCGGTGATTGACCAAGCAGGGAATGTTTATACTGATACGACAGATGTAGTGAAGATGCATAGCTTTTACCAGCAATTACGTCAAACTGATACATTACCTACGACGTCCCAACCTGAACCGCAAAGTATCCTAGAGCAGTTTCAGCGACTCATTGATAAGGGGTATGAGCGGGTTTTTGTCTTGCCTATTTCAGCAGCTTTAAGTGGGACCTATAACACACTCTCTTTAGCAGGACAGCACTTTGATTCAGAAATTAGAACGCTTATGATTGATACGAAAGGCACCTCATATAAGATTGAGCATATGGTCCGCCAATTGCTAGCGATGCTCAGGGCAGGTTATGAAGAAGCAACCATTATTGAGAAATTAAATTGGCTTGCTGATGAAGGGAAGATTTATGTCGTCGTTGACGATTTAAACAACCTTGTTAAAGGCGGGCGCCTGTCTAAGACCGGGGCCCTTCTAGGTAGCGCTTTGAAGATTAAACCGGTACTCTACTTTAACGAGAAAGGCGCAGTGGAAGTCTTTGAGAAGGTTCGAACGATGAAGAAAGTGGAACAATTATGGGTACAATTAGTCCAATCAGCGACGCGTCAGTATCCTGAAGGCTTCGATATAGCCTTTGCCCATGGTGATGTGCCGGAAGAAGCGCAGCGCATGCATCAGGTTATCGACCAATCGGTAGCGGATTTAGCCTGTCGCAGCGGCTATTTAACGCCCGTATTGGGTGTTCACAGTGGGGCTGGTGCACTCGGTATGGGCATCTTGCCAAAGGTCATTGAGGTAGCTGGCGATGGTTATGTGGAAGAAGCGCAATAATAAATAATACCCTCTATACTTATCGCAGAGTCTGCCATAAGTATAGGGGGTTTCTCATCTTAAACTTCACGGGGAACATTTACGGTCTGCTCCCCGAGCTCGTCCCACACAAATTGGGCGTTGAATAGCTCGGTTAATTGCTTATGGACATCCTCAAGAACGTCCAAGCCGATAGCCAGCTGGTATTGAACTTTATCGGTATAAACCGTGTCCATTAAGGTGACCGGCAAACTACCTTGCTCAAGTTGGTAGTTAAAGCGGTCTACTTGGTTGTATTCAACTGTCACATGGACTAGCATCTGGCTGACATTCTGAATCATTTGGGCTTCGCCTAAGGCTTCACTCACAGCGGTGCTATACGCCCGGATAAGGCCACCGGCTCCTAGCTTAATGCCACCGAAGTATCTGACGACGACGGCCATAATATACGTCAATTCGTTTTGGCGCAAGACTTCAAGCATGGGCATGCCGGCCGTACCACTTGGTTCGCCGTCATCACTCATGCGTTGGACGGAGGAGTCTTCTTCAAGGATGTAAGCTTGGCAATGATGTGTCGCCTTGTAATGTTCTTTGCGAATGCTGGCTAGGTGTTCTTGGAATTCCGCTTCGCTTTGAATGGGAATTAAGTATGTGAGGAAACGGGATTTCTTGATTTCAATTTCATGGAGGATAGGGTCTTGAATGCTATAATAATTTGCCATGGTTTCACACTTTCTAAGTAATCTCTCTTATAGTGTAGCATGTTTCGACCTTGTGAGACAATGTTTGTTATTTACGGAGAAAATCGTATAATAAGACAGAAAGGGGTGCATTATGAAGAAGATACTTGTAATTGGAAGTGCGAATGTCGACTTTTCCGTACAAACGTCATATTTCCCTGAAGCAGGGGAGACGATGTTAGGCGAAGCTTTGATGATTCAAATGGGTGGCAAGGGCAACAACCAAGCAGTGGCAGCTAGTCGCTTAGGTGGGGAGGTGAGTATGATTGCTGCAATCGGCCAAGATCTCTGGGGAGAGCAGCTTCTCGCTAATTGGCAAGAAGAGAAAGATAATACGACCGGAGTTATCGCAAGGCCCGAAGCGACCGGGACGGCCCATATTACAGTAGCCGGAGGGGACAATGCCATTATTGTGATTCCTGGTGCCAATCATCATTTACAAATGCATCAAATAAATGAGCAGATGGCACTTATTGATGAGGCGGATATTGTTGTTTTACAGCTGGAGATTCCGTTGGAGACGGTTATGTCGCTAATTGAACTTTTAGACGAAAAGGGCAAAATAATTATCCTAGATCCGGCGCCGGCCCAAGCCTTGCCTTTAGCTTTGATTGAAAAGTGTACGTATCTTACACCTAACGAAGGTGAGCTCGAGAAGCTATTTAAAGGACCGGCTGAAGAAGTGCTAGCCAAGTATCCGCAGCAAGTACTCTTAACCAAGGGCAAAGACGGAGCCTATTACCATGATGGGGATAAAGTCGTGCATATTCCATCGCCTGCCGTTACAGTCGTTGACACAACCGGTGCGGGCGACACCTTTGCGGGAGCTTTGGCGGTTGCCTTAGCTGAAGAGCAGCCACTCAAAGCAGCGGTTCAGTTTGCCGTAAGGTCAGCGAGCTTGGCCTGTCGTAAATTAGGGGCTCAAGCCGGGATGCCCAAACGAGATGACTTAGAGGAGTGGTGTGAACAATGACTAGACGGAAAGTGATTATAGATACAGACCCAGGCATTGATGACGCAATTGCTATAATGGCTTTATTGCAGGCAGAAGACGTTGAAGTCTTAGGACTCACCTCGGTAGCAGGGAATAAGGGCTTGGATCATACTACGACGAACGCCGCTCGGATTCTAACCTTTATGGGGCAAAGGGCGCAGGTTTATCCAGGAGCTGACCGGAATTTACAGGCGATTGAGGCGGAAGAAGCATTACTTCGCGATGATGAAGCAGGCTTTGTGCATGGAGTGAGTGGCTTAGGTAATGCAGACTTACCTTACGATACCAGCTTAATAGCTCAACAGCAGGCAGTGTCGTTCATCCTGGAGCAAGTCCGCCGGTATCCTGGCCAAGTCGATATTATTGCGCTGGGACCTTTAACCAATCTTGCGCTCGCTGTAAGAGAAGACCCTACCGCCATGCGTCATGTGCGGCAAATCCATACGATGGGTGGGGGTGTTTATCGGGGGAATCGCTCCCCGGTGGCGGAGTTTAATTATTGGTTCGATCCTCATGCGGTTGATTTGGTTTTCCAAGAACTAGGTCCTTACTTGCCTATCTATATGATTGGCTTAGATGTAACCCATCAAGGGATTATTAATATGAATTATTTAACCTTCATGCAGCTGGAAGGCGGCGAATTGGGTCAGGTTATCTATGATATGATGGCGGTTTATATCCATCAGTACTGGAAGCAAGATCATTACCTTGGGGGTGTGATTCATGATTTGATGGCTGTAGTGGGTTACCTGTACCCAAAAATTTACTCAGATGTCTATCATGCGCACGTCCGTTGTGTCACGGATAGTGAATTAGCCTACGGACAGACGATTGTCGATTTACACCAAGCCTTTATGAATAAGGCAAATGCCTATGTTCCAATGGACGCAGACATTTCCCAATATAAGTATTATGTGATGGAACTATTATTCGGTTCAACGCAAGCGAAACTTTACCAACAGGCCAAAAGCTAACCAAAACCGCTCAGCTAAGTGAGGCTGAGCGGTTTTTAAATGGCGTTTCAAGGCTCATCAGTGTGGGATGAATCTTGCGGTACAATGAAATGGGTTTGTTCATCCAAATGAACCAAATCTTCAAGCACTGGTGTGGGTGGAAGAATAATGAGCAAGAAGATATAGGCTAATTGGAAAGAGAATATGGCAAAGTCGACAATCCCGTGGGCGATGACCGTGACAAATACAGCAAGGATTAAAGCTGTAGCTGAGCGTAATTCAGGCCGGGTAACGTTACGCCAAAGTTCTTTGAAATAGTCTTTGCATGCCAAACCTAAGATAACGCACCCGACAAGCCCGTAACTTGTCAGCAATTCAATAAAAATAGAGTGGGTATGTAATTTATACAAGTCAGATATTAAGTAGTAAGAATTGCGATAGGTTAAAGGGCCGGAGCCAAATATAGGATCTAATTTAAACAATTCCAGGCCGGCATGCCATATTTTGAAACGGTCTTGGAAGGCATAGGCAAGCGAGGCAAAGCGCGGGTATAAGTCAGGGAAAGCGATGAGAATTCCTAGTAGACATAGACCGATAACCAGAATACTCAGACCTGCTTTGCGGTGATTGATAAAGAGCATCACGAATAAGCTTGCAAGCAGGGCAGGCCAAATCATTCGTGACCCGGTTAAGGACATGCCGACTACATTGATGATAATGATGAATAGGTAGTAAAGGCGTCGGCCTCGGTGGTTTGCTTTAAGGAGCAGGAACAGTGCAATCAAGATCGCAAAGATACAGAATACACCGAATACATTGGCGTTAAATAGCGTGCCTGCAGGTCTTACTTGAATATTATGGTATTTAAAGACGTAGAAGATGTCGTAACTATTCTGATAAACGTAGCTTATGTATTGCCAGTAGGCGACGAAATTAACTAAGACACTTGCTAAGACAATTATTTTCAAAAGCCTCAAATAGGTCTTTGCCTGGATAATCGACCGGTAATAGGCAAAGAAAGCGACATAAATAATATAAACTAAGGATATTAAGAAGCCGATGAAATTTCGGGATGTCAGGGAGGTTAAGGCACTGTAGAGAATGAAGATGCCGAACCAACCACTGGATTGGATAATTTGCTTCCAGTTCTTGCGATGTTGCCAGATCATCATGAGCGTTAACAATACAACCAGGATGATACCTACAACATTTGGGAATATAATAACGATTGTTGATAAAGCTAGCCAAAGTAATTCTTGGCCTTCACTATTTAATGTAAAAGGCATGCGCCGCACTTTCTCACCTACCTTCTGTGCTCGTGCGTTGATATTTGAGTCATGCAATTCTTGGTCTGAGAAATCACCTTAATTTGCTAGATGATTTGTGTATGCTGACCTCTATTATACAGAAAAAATCACCCACAAAGATGATTTGTGGGTGATTTCATTAAAAAGTCATAAAGCTTTCGCTTAGAATAGCTCTTTATCGCTACCGAAAGTTTCGCCTAAGGCTTGTTGTGCTAGAACGTTTAAGAAGTTCCATGGGCGATCATATTCAGGTTGGAAGAAGAAGTCAGCTAGAGCTAAATCTTCTAAAGTCCAGCCGGCAGAGATAGCTACCGAAATTGCGTTGATCGATAACATAACGTCACGGGTTGACATTAATTGAGCACCAAGAATGCGGTGGCTTTCTTTATCATAGTGAACTTTCATGTGAACCGTTGTATCGTCACCAACGAAGTCTGGACGAATTTGTTCTTCATAGTACTTGCTGCCAACAGTTTCTGGATCAGAATCAATATCTTTCAGGCCTGTACAAGCAAAGTGATAGTCGAACAAGGCAAGTGCCGATGTACCTGAAACGGCAGGCATTTCAAAGGCGTTATTATGAAGTATATTCTTCGCTGCAATAACCCCTTGACGACGTGCGTTGGAGGCTAAGGCAATGCCACGTTTTTGACCGGTTGGGGCAAATGGGATAAAGGTAGCGTCACCTGCAACATAAATATCAGGGTTCGTTACAGATTGCATGTGTTCGTTGACTTCAATAAAGCCACGTTCATTCATTTCTAGGGTGTCTTTCAACCAAGCAGTATTCGGATAAACCCCTACTGCCATAACGACGGTATCGGCTTCGTATTCGCCTTTGTCAGTAATAACCCCGGCAACTTTACCATCGGCTACTTTAATTTCTTGTACTTTCTCGTTACCTTGGAATTTCATGCCGTGTTCGGCAGCATTGCTTTCCAAGATATCTGTGAATTCTTTATCTAAGTAGGTTGGTAAGATAGCGTCTAAAGAGTCGATTACAGTGGTTTCGATTCCAGCTTTAGCGTAAGCTTCAGCCACTTCAATACCGATGTAACCTCCACCGACAACAATAGTCTTCTTCGAGCTTGCCATACGTTCCTTAACTTTAGCAGCCCATTCACGGCCACGAAGGTAATATACGTGCTCGGCATCAATACCTGGAATTGGAATTTGGACAGGCACTGCACCGGGACTTAGGAATAATTTATCGTATGCCTCAGTACTTTCGCCTTCAGCTGTTCTGACCGTAATGGTCTTAGCTTGAGGATCTACACCGATAACATCACTTTCCATATGTACGTTTACGCCTTGTTCCTTATAAGAATCAGCGGTTGCATAATGAATGTCATCTAAGTTATCTGAGATACCTTCCAAGTAGGTTTGAATACCACAAGATAAGAAGGATGCTGTTTTGCCTCGTTCGTATAAGTGGATTTCTGTTTCAGGAGCGTCTTTCAAGATTGTTTGAACTGCTTCATAGCCAGCATGTGACGTACCTACGACAATGATTTTCATAGACGATTCCTCCATTTTTTTATTTTTTAGACAAATTTAGTATATCACAGAAAAGGGCGTTTCCGAAATGGATAGCTCATTAAACATCTTATTAATTAAATTAATTGCTAGCAATATTAAAGGTATCGAAATACTCATGAAAATTTCATGCTATACTACCAACAGTGTGATACAATAATGGACTGAATATGGAGGGAATAATTCTTGAGAAAAGCGATGGTTATTTATAATCCTTCTTCAGGTCAGAATTTGGCTGGAGAATATGAAGAAGTTGTGAGGGCGTCCTTATTGAGCCGTCATGATCAAGTTGACTTCCGTCAGACCCACGGAGCTGGGGACGCGGCTAAATTCGCCACCGAAGCTGCGCGCAGTGGCTATGGGACATTGGTGGTGGCTGGGGGCGACGGGACAGTGAGTGAGGCGGTAACAGGTCTTGCTGATGAAGCCAAACGGCCAGTTATTGGCATCTTGCCTCATGGGACGGTCAATAATTTAGCGAGAATGCTCGGTATTCCTTTAGATATTGCGGAAGCTATCGATGTACTGGCTAAAGATCATACACAGGCTATTGATATTGGCCAGGTGAATGACCGTTATTTCATCAGTACGGTCTCGATGGGAAGTGTACCGGAGTCCGTTCAAGAAGTTAACCCAGAAACGAAATCGAAATGGGGACCTCTGGCGTATTTATTTAAAGGGATTGGGGCTTTTCTAGACAGTAATGCGCGCGTCTACGAAATATTAGCTGATGGCGAGCGCTTTGAAGGTTGTTATCAGATGCTTGTGGTAGGTATGGGCCCTTCAGTTTATGGCCTGGAACACTTCTATGAGAATGCACGCTTAGATGACGGCAAGATGCATCTGTTAGCTTTGAAAGATGTGTCGATCCTTGAAAGCCTTAGTGCCTTACCAGAAATATTTAAAGCAGAGAAACAAGAACATGATGCCTTGGACATGATTTCCTTTCAAACAGCTGAAATAAGTGTTGTCGGAGAAGGGCAGCAAACAGTGACGGTTGATGGGGATACGGGAACCGCCCTACCGCTACGTCTGCGAACTGTGCCTCAACATATCCAAGTACTAGTTCCTTAACGATTGAAAGAGAGGTGTTATGATGAAAATCGCCATTATTACCGATAGTACAGCGGTCTTACCTGAAGAGATAGCAGGTCACCCAGATGTTTATCAAGTGAATTTATCGGTGCAGTTTCCAGATGGATCGTCGATGGAAGACACATCAGATTCGGCCACTTTAAGGAAGTTCTACCAGGAGCTTGAAGGGATGGAGGTGTTACCTAGGACATCACAACCTCCCCTGGGAGCCTATTATGAACTGGTAGATGCTTTAATTGCTGCTGGCTATGAAGCGATTTTAGCAGTACATTTGTCGGGTAATATTAGTGGTACCTTTAGTACTGCACAGACAGTTCTAGCTGAATACAGTGAGCAAGTTAAAGTGCATGCCATAGACTCTAAAGCCGCTTCCGTTGTTATGACAGCACTCATACGCGAGGCCATCCGCTTGTTTGAAGCTGGGGAAACTTTCGAGAATGTTATCCTTGCCTTAGAGTGGTTAGCTGAGCACTCAACGGTTTACCTTATGGTTGAAGACTTAATGAATTTACAGAAAGGCGGCCGCTTGAGCATGGGCAGTGCTGTGGTCGGGCAATTCTTAAAAATTCGGCCTTTATTGTATTTCGACGAAGTGGGGAGTATTCAAGTCTTTGAGAAGATTCGTACGAATCGCAAAGTATATCAGCGATGGGTAGAATTAGCGCAAGAAGCCCTAAAAACTTACCCCCAGGGGATTGAAATCAAGTTAGCACACGCAGCCGCTGAAGAAGATATTCAACAGATTGAAGCTTTATTGAAAGAAGCTTTGGTATGGCAAGATTCCATTGAAGTGGCTTACTTGAGTCCAGTTATTGGAACTCATACAGGTAAAGGCGCTAAGGGCTTTGCTATAATTCCTCAAATTCCAAGTAAAATAATTTAAAATTGACCAGATGGAAACACCCCCTATTTTGCGTATATATAAATAGGAGGTGTTTTTATAATGGAGATGAATAGGTCATTGGCGTCTTTATTCTGGGGGCGCTTACTCACAGAACATGAGGTCAAGCATAGTTTGCAGGCGATTGGCCAAGGCGATAGCTACGAAGCAGTTATTCAGGAGCTAGGGGCCCGGGAAGCCATTGTAGCTTCCGATGAAGGCTATCGCTGTGGTCGCTGCAATAATACGGATTCGCATCAGTTTGTGCGCTTAGATATGCCCACAACGATTCAAACGGAAGACTTGGTATATTGCTTGGCCTGTATTCAGATGGGGCGCATTACTAAGGGGAAGTCTTTGTATTATTTACCGCAAGCCCCTGCGCAAGAAAGAGTTAAGGAAAACTCATTACTTACGTGGGAAGGGACACTATCCGCTGAGCAAGCTCGGGGGAGTCAAGCTTTAATCGAGAGTCTCGCGGATACCCAAAGGCCCCATATGATTCATGCTGTAACAGGTGCAGGCAAGACGGAGATGATTTTCCCAGCGATTGCCCATGTCTTAGAAGCAGGAGGTCGGGTTTGTGTTGCTTCGCCGCGGATTGATGTCTGCTTGGAACTTGCTCCAAGATTGCAGACGGCTTTTAAGGAAGTTCCTGTTTCTTTGTTATATGGGCATAGCGAGGAAGCTTATACTTATACGCCCTTGGTTGTTAGTACGACCCATCAGCTTTTGCGCTTTGCTGAAGCCTTTGATTTATTAATTGTGGATGAGGTCGATGCCTTTCCTTATGTGAATAATTCACAACTGCATTTCGCCGTAGAGCGGGCGGTCCAAGCCAGTGGGAAGTTAATCTACCTTACAGCTACACCTAATCAGCACTTAAAAGATTTGGTAGACAATCAGCAACTTACGGCAACGGTCCTACCAGCGCGGTATCATGGCTATCCCTTGCCAGAACCTGTCTTTACCTGGATTGGTGATTGGCGCCATGCAATTAGAACCAGGAATCAGCAGTCTGAACTTTGGCGCCTATTACAGGAAGTCTTAGCTTTAGAGGGTGTGCAGTTAATCTTTATGCCAAGTATTCGCTTAGCAGAGGCGTTATTTGCTTGGTTACAGCAAAGTTCAAGCCCTTATTTAATGGCCTGTGTTCATGCTAAAGATCCCGAGCGCAAGGTAAAAGTACAGGCACTTCGCGACGGAGCCTATCAAGCCTTAATTACGACGACAATATTGGAACGGGGCGTAACCTTTGAGAATTGCCAAGTTTGTATCGTAGGTGCGGAAAGCCCGCTCTACTCCCAGGCAGCCTTAGTTCAAATGAGTGGCCGGGTAGGGCGGCGGCCCAATTATCCAACGGGGCAATTAATTTATGCCCATGGTGGTATCAGTCGTGCGATGAAGCAGGCTCGGCAAGAAATTCAGACGATGAATGCAATGGGGAGAAAGCGGGGGTTGTTGCATCATGACCAAGCCTAGGACTTTTGCTTGTTTAAGTTGTGGGAGTCGCTTGCATCATGAACTGCAAGTCCAGCATATTCTCAGCTTAAAGCCGATTGAATTCCCTTTGCTTTGTGAGACTTGTCAAGCACAGTGGCAGCACTTAGATGATACGCATTTGCTGTGTTGGGGCTGTTCCCGGTATTTGCATGAAACAGACGACATTTATGAACAGCCTCACAGACGAGATGATTTAACGTATTGCTTTGATTGTATACGGTGGTTGGAGCGGTATGACGCCCGATTTATTCACCATCAATCAATCTATCAGTATAACGAGGCCTTTCGTGAGTGGCTCTACCAATATAAATTTCAAGCGGATTTTCGCCAAGGTTGGTTGGTCAGCGAAGCACTTGCTAGTAGTTATCAGCAACAACAAGCTTACCAATGGCTTGTGCTAGCCAGTTCACCAGCGAGCATGCAGATGCGAGGGTTTCATGCAACTAGCTTACTTCTGGATATGGCGGACATTCCACATCAGTCGCCATTTACCTATATTGGCGATAATCAGAAGCAATCCAGTAAGACACGCCAGGCTCGACTTCAGTTAAAGCAAGCTTTTGCGATTGATGATATGGCCTCACTAGTCGATCGGCCGTATCTTATCTTTGACGATGTGTATACAACGGGGGCGACGATGTTATTGGCTAAGCAAATCTTATTTGATGCGCTTAAGGCACGCTTCCCTGAAAGTGAACCGGTCATTGAGAGTATTAGTTTGGGACGAGATACTGATTAAATGAGAAAGTTGTTTCCGTTTTCAAATGCTTATAATTGTGTTATAATACAAACAAGTAGTAAAGCTACTCATTAACTAATATCGCCAAGTCATTTGGATCGGATATTAGCTTTCAGTCGAACCATGCGAAGGAATGTATTCGATGCGAATGGCTGATGTTAGAATATATTGTGGAAAGAGGGATTTATATGTTTAACTATAATGTACGCGGAGAGAATATCGAGGTAACTCCTGCTATACGGGAATATGCCGAGAAGAAAGTATCGAAATTGGAGCGTTTCTTTGATGACGCACCTGATGCAACCGCACATGTGAACTTGAAAATCTATCCCGATAAAACAGCCAAAGCTGAGGTAACAATTCCTCTATCATTCCTAGTCTTACGCGCTGAAGAGACAACGGATGATTTATATAAGAGTATTGATTTTGTTGTCGATAAGCTTGAGCGACAAGTTCGTAAATATAAGACCAAAATCAATCGCAAATCAAGAGAGAAAGGCTTTGAGGGCCTATTTGAAGCAGAAGCTGCTGCTGGTTCGGTTGCAGAAGAGGCTGATGAGAACCTTGAAATTGTTCGCTCTAAACGGATCGATTTAAAACCAATGGATAGTGAAGAGGCTGTTTTACAAATGAATATGTTAGGCCACGATTTCTTCATCTATACCGATGCAGAAACGAATGAAATTAATATTGTGTACCGCCGCAATGACGGACGCTACGGCCTAATTGAAACAGCAACATTAAATGCATAAACATAACATAACCCTGACCGCTTAGCTCGCTAGGAATCTCTAGTGGGCTTTTTGCCGTGAACTTTAAATAAACAATTTCTTTTCTCACAAATCCATGTTAAACTAAGAGAGTAACCATTTTTCTTGAGATGGTATATCGATATATAAATAAGTACTTAACCAAAGGAGCATCTAGATGGCTAATTTTCTTAAGAATTTAATTGAGAATGATAAAGGGGAATTGCGTCGAACGAGCCGCATCGCTGATAAAATTATGGAGATGGAGCCGACTTATCAAGCAATGTCGGACGAAGCTTTGCGTGATCAGACAACTCAGTTCCAACAAAGATATAAACAAGGGGAAAGCTTAGACAGTATTCTACCAGAGGCTTACGCTGTAGTACGGGAAGCAGCTCGTCGAGTTATCGGTCTTTTCCCATATAAAGTACAAATTCAAGGGGCAATTATTCTTCATGAAGGCAACATTGCTGAGATGAAGACCGGGGAAGGTAAGACGTTAACAGAGACAATGCCAGTTTACTTGAATGCCTTGGCTGGTAAAGGCGTGCATGTGGTAACGGTCAATGATTACTTGGCGACGCGTGACTCGCAAGAAATGGGCGAAATCTTCCGCTTCTTAGGCTTAACTGTCGGGTTAAACTTGAATAGCCTCAATCCACAACAGAAACGTGAAGCGTATAATGCAGATGTGACGTATAGTACGAATAATGAACTGGGCTTTGACTATTTGCGCGATAACATGGTTGTTTACAAAGAACAAATGGTCCAAAGACCGCTTTACTATGCAGTTGTCGATGAAGTGGACTCAATCTTAATCGACGAAGCACGTACACCGCTCATTATTTCCGGTCAAGCTGGTAAATCAACTGCTTTGTATACGCGGGCGGATTATTTCGTCAAAGGCTTAAAAGAAGATATAGACTATACGATTGACGTAACGTCTAAGACGATTGCCTTAACGGATGAGGGGACTGACAAGGCAGAGCGGGTCTTCCGTTTAGACAACCTCTACGATGTAGGCAACACTGCCTTGGTGCATCATATTGATCAAGCCTTACGGGCCAACTATATTATGTTGAAAGATATTGACTATGTCGTCGATGAAGGCAAGGTCAAGATTGTTGACGGCTTTACTGGCCGTATTATGGACGGTCGTCGCTACTCAGATGGCTTGCACCAGGCGATTGAAGCCAAAGAGAACGTTGAAATCGAAGATGAATCGAAGACGATGGCAACAATCACCTTCCAGAACTACTTCCGTATGTATGAAAAGCTTGCCGGGATGACTGGTACAGCCAAGACGGAAGAAGAAGAGTTCCGGGAAATATACAATATGAACGTCATTCAAGTGCCAACCAACCGTGAAGTCATTCGCGATGACCAGGCCGACTTATTGTACCCGAATTTGCGGTCGAAGTTTAATGCCGTTGTAGAAGAAATCAAAGAACGCCATGCTACAGGGCAACCGATTCTAGTCGGTACTGTGGCCGTTGAAACATCTGAATACTTATCCCAACTTCTTACACAAGCGGGCATTCCTCATGAAGTCTTGAATGCGAAAAACCACTTTAAAGAAGCAGAAATCATCATGCAAGCCGGCCAAAAAGGTGCCGTAACGATTGCCACGAACATGGCTGGTCGAGGTACGGATATTAAGCTAGGTAGTGGGGTAAAAGAAATTGGTGGCCTCTGCGTTATTGGTACAGAACGCCATGAATCCCGTCGTATTGATGATCAATTACGGGGTCGTGCGGGCCGTCAAGGGGACCCAGGAGCCTCACAATTCTACTTATCCCTTGAAGATGACTTGATGCGCCGCTTCGGCTCAGATCGTATTCAAGCGATGTGGGAGCAACTCAACATTGATGATGACGGCAATGATATGGCGATTCAAAGTCGCATGCTTACCCGTCAAGTTGAATCGGCCCAAAAGCGTGTGGAAGGCAACAACTATGATACACGTAAGAACGTCTTAGAGTATGACGAAGTGATGCGTGAACAAAGAGAGGTTATTTACCGTCAGCGCCAAGACGTTATTAACTCACAAGAGCCGTTAACACCGTATATTAAAGCCATGATTTACCGCACCATTGAGCGGCAAGTTGCCCTATATACCGAAGGTGATAAGGCAGAATGGAATCTTGATGGCTTGAGGGACTTTGTTGATACGGTACTTCTACCAGAAGATGCGGTTACGATGGCAGATTTATCTGCCCAAAAAAATCCGAAGCAATTGGTTGAATTGATTTATAATCGCGCGGAAGCGGCCTATGATGCGAAAATCCAAGAGTTAAATGGTGCCCAACAAATTCTTGAATTTGAGAAAGTGATTATCTTACGGGTTGTGGATTCTAAATGGACCGATCACATCGATATGATGGATCATTTGCGCCAAGGAGTCGGCTTACGGGCTTATGCTCAAACGAACCCACTTACCGAGTATCAAACGGAAGGTTATGAACGCTTCGAAGAAATGATTGCAGCGATTGAATATGATGTTGCGCGCTTTGCGATGAAAGCACAAGTTCGTCAGAATGTGCAACGTGAGCAAGTGAATAAACCAACCCGAACAAGTTAATAGTTCTACTGTGAGCCACACCTTGTTAAGAAGGGTGGCTCCTTTTTGCCAGAAAGGAAAGTAAAATAATGGAGAAATTTGAAATGAAGCAATTTATTGCTGACGCTAATGAGCGTTTAGCTAGTATAAGGGGGTCTCTTTGACTTAGATGCATTAGAGGCGGATATTGCTGATTATGCCTATCAGATGAGTCAGCCGGATTTCTGGGAGGATAATCAGAAGGCCCAAGAAGTCATTAATGCGTCCAATCAAGCGAAGGCGACGTATGATTCAGTACAGAAGATTGGCCAACAGCTCGAGGATTTGAGTTTAGCTTTTGAACTGTATGAGGAGACTGAGGATGCGGAGATGGGTGAAGAGGCCGAGCGTTTAGTGAAGCTAGTCCAAGAAGATCTGCAACAATACGAGACGGCGCTCCTTCTATCCGGTGAGCATGATCACTTGGATGCGATTGTAGAAATTCATCCCGGGGCAGGAGGTACCGAATCACAAGACTGGGGTAGTATGTTACTGCGTATGTACCAACGCTGGCTTGATCAACATGGTTATCAATATGAAGTGATTGACTTTCAGCCAGGCGAAGAGGCGGGCATTAAGAGTGTCACGCTAGAGGTAAAGGGCCGTGATGCTTATGGCTATTTGAAATCCGAAAAGGGCATCCATCGGCTTGTGCGAATTTCGCCTTTTGATTCCAATAGTCGCCGCCATACTTCTTTCGCCTCAGTGGAAGTAACCCCTTTGATTGATGATAGTATTGAAGTCGACATTCAATTAGATGAGTTGCGTATTGATACCTATCGGGCGAGTGGAGCAGGTGGGCAACACGTTAACAAAACCGATTCAGCTGTGCGTATTACGCATATTCCAACAGGAATCGTCGCACAGAGTCAGTCGCAACGCTCTCAATTACAAAACCGTGAACAAGCGATGAACCTTCTGAAAGCTAAATTATACCAAAAGCAAGAAGAGGAGAAGGCACGTGAGCTAGCTGCTTTAAAAGGCGAGCAACAGGATATTGCTTGGGGCTCACAAATTCGTTCTTACGTCTTCCATCCTTATTCCATGGTAAAGGATCACCGAACAGATTATGAAGTCGGTAATGCAGAAGCGGTTATTGATGGTGATTTAGATGGCTTTATTGATGCATACTTGAAATGGACGATTCAACAGAATCAATGATAAGCATTAGGAGGTATGGTAAATGCTACAATTAACCAATGTATCTAAGCAGTATTCAAATGGTGTCCAAGCCTTAGCGAATGTATCTGTGCGAATTGAGCAGGGAGAGTTTGTCTTCTTGATTGGCCACAGTGGCTCAGGCAAGACGACGCTGATGAAGCTACTCTACCGTGAAGAGCAAGCAGATCAAGGTTCAATTCAAGTGGGTAAGTTTAATGTGACGAAATTACGCAAGTCGCAAGTACCAGCTTTGCGCCGTAATGTAGGGGTCGTCTTCCAAGACTTTAAGCTTCTTCCTCGTCTCACAGTGTACGAGAATGTAGCCTATGCCATGGAAGTTACCGGCAAGAGTCGTAAAGCCATCAAGAAACGTGTCGCAGAGGTGTTGCAACTAGTTGGCTTAAGTGAGAAAGCGCATGACTTACCGGCAGAACTTTCCGGCGGTGAGCAGCAACGGGTGGCCATTGCGCGCGCCATTGTGAATCAACCGAGTATCCTCATTGCAGATGAGCCAACCGGCAACTTGGATCCGCAAACAGCGGAAGGTATCTTCCGCTTGTTAGAAGCGATTAATCAAACGGGAACAACGGTCTTGATGGGGACCCATAATGATGGTTTTGTGAATGAGCGGAAGTACCGTGTTCTTCGCTTAGAAGCTGGACAGCTTGTAAGTGACACTTACAAGGGGGGGTATCATGAGAATTATTAGAACGTTTTTCCGACATATTCGCGATGGTTTCAGAAATTTATTTCGGAATGGTTGGATGACAACGGCGAGTATCCTATCCATGTCGATAGCTCTAATTGTCATTGGTGGCTTGGCCTTAGTCATGCTTAATGTGCAGAATATTACAACGGATATTGAAGAAGGGGTGCAAATCCGTGCCCATATTGACGTGGCTGCTAGCGCTGAAGATGAGCAGGTTTTAGGTGATTCGATTCGATCCTTAGAACACGTCACTGATGTCGTTTATCGTACCAAAGAAGAAGAACTAGCGTCTTTGGTTGCGGAAGTAGGGGAAGAGTTCGAGTTATTAGCTGGTGATGCAAATCCCCTTTATAATGTGTATATTGTTGATGTCGATGATATGGCTTATTTGGAAGAGGTTCAAGCGGCGATTAGTCAGATGCCTTACGCAGTTGAGGTGACTTATGGTGAGCTGGATACGGAAAACTTGCTGAGGATGATTGAGATTGTCCGCGTTGTTCTAGCCCTTCTAGCAGCCATTATGGTTGTTATTGCGGTCTTATTGGTAACGAACACCATTCGTATGACGATTAATGCTCGCCAAGATGAAATTGAAATTATGCGCCTGGTTGGTGCACAAAATAGCTATATTCGAGCACCTTTTATCTACGAGGGTATCTTTATTGGTGCAATTAGTGCCTTAATTGCTAGCTTATTGCTTTATGCAATCTATCAAGGTCTGCAACAAGCTACCTTTGAAATAGTTGGTGTGCAGATTCTTCAATTGGCTCCGATTTATCCGAATATTCTTTATATTGGCCTTGGCTTACTGGTTCTCGGTTGTTTACTGGGTATTATTGGGGCCCGTCGATCGATTCGGCGCTTTTTGCGAATATAGGGTGAAGCTCGCATAACTTGAACGTTATGCGAGCTTTTTGGGTGTGTAAAAGTTTGCCGAAATTTGTTACTATATATTAAAGCATTGAAATTATATGAGGAGGCTACTATGAAGCGTGTATTAATTGTAGACGATGAGCCGTCTATCTTGACATTGCTGGAGTATAATTTAAAACAAGCTGCTTTTGAGGTGGAGACGTGTGAAGAAGGGCTAGATGCTCTGGATAAGATACTTAACGAATCGTATGATTTCATCCTATTAGATGTGATGCTGCCTGGTATGGATGGGATGGATATTTGTCGTAAGGCTCGCCAAGAGGGGGTGGAGACGCCAATTCTAATGCTGACAGCCAAGGATGAAGAGTACGACAAGATTGTCGGCCTTGAACTTGGTGCAGATGATTATATGACCAAGCCATTCAGTCCCCGTGAAGTCATTGCTCGGATTAATGCTATTTTAAGACGGGTAAAAGCACATGATTCAAACGACGAGGAGAAGAGCATCCAATATCGTCAAGAAGCAACGGATATAGAACTTAGTGAAATTGAACGGATGCAAAGAGATTTAGATAATGAAGTGGAGGAAGAGTCTGAGCAAGTCATTCGCCTAGGCAAAATTGAAATATACGGCGACCGATATGAAGTGCGGGTCGATGGGGAAATTATTGATATTACGCCGAAAGAATTTGAACTCTTAGTTTATATGGCCTTGCGCAAAGGACGGATTTTAAGTCGTGAGCGTCTGTTAAATAGTGTTTGGGACTTTGATTATGCCGGAGAGACCCGTATCGTAGACGTTCATATTAGTCATCTGCGCGAGAAGATTGAAGAGAATACGAAGAACCCGAAATATATTAAGACAGTACGGGGCTTTGGTTACCGCTTCGAGGTACCGGATGAAGACGAATCGCTTTAATCGACAAACGTCTCAAATCATCGTCATAGGGATGCTTTGCTTAAGCATCTTCTCAATGTACCAAATACGTCAACAAGTAGTGCGGATGATTGATGTTTACGATACCTTAGCGATTGGGGTTTTAGGAAGTGCTGGGGAGGAGCCGAATGTGGCTGCTTTAGAAGAGCTGTCCCTTGAGCCGATTTCTTATGCGCTTTTAGGGAGTCATTCTGGGTCATTTGAGTTAGTGACCTCGACTTTCCCAAGTCAGCGCTCCATTCAACCGATTATAGAGGAATATGTCCGCAAGCGAAGTACAGGGGCTCTTACCCGCTCAGGTTTATTTAATTGGTGGCGAATTTACCCACTCACATACGCCCAACAGGATTATTTGTTTATTCTCCATTATCCTAGGGATTTCGCCTTAGATAGTGTGCCTGGCGCTTTCATTGGATTGATGGTAGTGCTACTGGTCTTAATTCTTCTTCTTACCATAATTCGCCGTATTATTCGAGAAGAAATCTACCAGCCCATTCGGCAAATTGAAGTGGATTTGCAAGAAATGGCTGTGGAAGATACGCAAACCTTATCTTATACCCGGGTTTCATCTCCGCATGTGAATAGCCTGCAGCAAACCGTCGAAACCTTAAAAGGCCGTTTGATGGAGAACCAAAGAAATCTTTACCAGAGCGAGCAAAGATTATCACTGGTATTGGATTCCATAAACTTGGGCGTTATCTTATTGAATGGTCAGAAACATATCGAATTGATTAATCCTGAAGCGCAGAGCTTGTTGCAACTTTCGGATGCGGTGATTGGACGTAATTATGAAGGGGTCATCCGAAGCAATTCCTTGGTTACTATGATTGCGGAAAGTATGCAGACAGGTGAAGCGATGAGCGAAGAAATTGAGTTATATATACCAACCCTCAAGGCGATTGATGTGAATATTATTCCGTATTCAGAGCCTAAGCAGGCGGATGAGGAGTCAATTTTAGTTCTGCTCTACGATATTTCTAAAGTAAAGCATTTGGAAGTAGTGCGTACCGAATTTGTAGCCAATGCGTCGCATGAACTGAGAACTCCTGTGACAGCCATCAAAGGCTTTGCGGAGACGTTGATGGATGGGGCGATTGAAGATACGCAAATGGCTAAGCAATTTATTCAAATTATTTACAATGAAAGTAATCGTCTCGAAACACTGATTCATGATATCTTGGAGCTATCTCGTATTGAGAATGAAACACATATCGATGTGATTGAAACCTTCGATTTAGTAAAAGTTACACAGGAAATGGTGGCCTTCTTCCAAGAACGTGCAGAGCAAAAAGATATTCGCATTCAAACGGAATTGCCAGAAGCGCCGATATTATTGAGCGTTGACCAACACCGGGTGGAGCAAATTTTAAGGAATTTGATTGAGAATGCGATTAAATACTCTGGCAATGAAAGCGAAGTGGACGTAACCGTTTATAGCAATCACCATAGGGCTACCATTATTGTCAGTGATACGGGCATTGGCATACCTGAACAAGATCAGGAACGGATTTTCGAAAGATTTTATCGGGTTGACAAAGGGCGCAGTCGTCACTCTGGAGGAACTGGCTTAGGCTTGTCTATTGTACGGAATTTAGTGAATGTATTAGGCGGCTCAATTACAGTCGAGAGTGAACTAGGGGTCGGCAGTACTTTTATTGTTACCTTACCCTTATAGATACTTAGCAAAGACTGGCTGGACCAGTCTTTTTGCTGGGTAAGGGTGATTCGGAGAACGGCTTAGGGATGCAATAAACATGGCTTTGGCAATTAAAAATTAACAATATGGCCGAAAAAACGTTTCCTTACGAAAACTTTACATAAAATTTACAATAGAAGGTTATAATGGATTTGATATTGTGTTATTGTCGCTATGTTAGAGGATATTTAAATAAAGCAAGGAGTTGTATTATGGGAAGCGATTTTAAAGAGACCTTTATGAAGTATGTATTTATGTTTGCTGCTTCACTATCGGTTATCTCGATTATCTTGATTTTCTACTTCATCTTCGAAGGAGGCTTGCCTTTTATATTGGAAGAGGGAGTGACGAATTTCATATTCGGAACAGAATGGAGACCTACAGCATCTAATCCTAAATTTGGTATCTTACCAATGATTGTGGGTTCGATTATTGTAACCCTTGGTGCGGTTATTGTAGGGGTGCCGGTTGGTATTATGACGTCCATTTTTATGGCGCATTTTTGTCCACCGAACTTGTATCGTTTCGCTAAACCAGCGATTAATATGATGGCGGCAATTCCATCGATTGTATACGGGTTCTTTGCTTTGCAAGTGTTTGTACCGATTTCAAGAAATCTCTTGGGTGGTACTGGGATGAATATTGTGACGGCGTCGGTCTTATTAGGGATTATGATTCTACCGACGATTATTGGTTTGTCAGAGTCGAGTATTCGGGCAATTCCACGCTCATATTATGAGGCTAGTGTTGGTTTAGGGGCGACTCATGAGCGTTCCGTTATGAATGTAGTGGTACCTGCGGCTAAATCAGGGATTATTTCCGCTGTGATTTTAGGGATTGGTCGGGCGATCGGTGAAACGATGGCGGTTATTCTGGTTACAGGGAACCAACCCGTTATTCCATCCGGGCTTAACCAAGGTGTGCGGACATTGACGACGAATATCGTACTTGAGATGGGTTACGCTTCTGGTCGACATCAAGAGGCGCTTATTGCAACAGCAGTTGTTTTATTCATATTCATTCTCATTATTAATGCAGTCTTCATGTATATTAAATCAAGAGAGGGGAATGACTAATGAATAAAGGGTTTAATTGGGTTAAGTTTTTCGCCTGGTTGTCAGCAGCTTTCACATTAGGGATGCTTCTATTTATTATTCTGTTTATTCTTTGGAATGGTGTCCCGGCCTTGAGTCTGGATATGTTCTCGTTGAAATATACAACTGATAATGTCTCAATGATGCCAGCGATTATCTCTACGTTAATTATTATTCTCATTGCTTTACTTATTGCGGTGCCAATTGGCGTCTTTACAGGTTTCTACTTAGTAGAGTATGCTGATCGTGATAGTAAGTTCTTGCCGATTATTCGTTTGGCTACGGATACATTGGCGGCCGTGCCATCGATTGTTTACGGTTTATTCGGGATGCTCTTCTTCGTGTCTTCCCAACGTCTAGGTTTGGGCTACTCTCACTATGCAGGGATTTTTACGATTACGATTATGATTCTTCCTCTTATTATTTCTTCAACAGAAGAAGCTTTGCGCTCAGTGAACGATTCACTGCGAATGGGTAGTTTAGCTCTCGGTGCGGGACAATTGCGGACCATCTTTACGGTCGTACTACCTGTGGCGATGCCAGGGATTCTATCCGGGATTATCCTTGCGATTGGTCGTATTGTAGGGGAGTCCGCCGCTTTAATTTATACCTTAGGTTCTTCAGGGCAACTCTTGCAAGGCCTAAGTTCATCTGGTCGTACGCTTGCCGTACATATGTATGTCCTTTCTCAAGAAGGCTTCCATGTTAAAGAAGCTTATGCAACCGCAACAATTCTGATTGTTATTGTGTTATTAATTAACTGGCTGTCCACCGTCATTAGTCGTAAGTTAGGTACAGGAGGAAAATAGATGGCTAATACTAAATTTAAGATTCAAGATTTAGATTTCTACTACGGAGATTTCCAAGCATTAAAAGGAATTAATATGGATATTGAAGAAAAGCTAGTTACAGCTTTTATTGGTCCATCTGGCTGTGGTAAATCTACATTTCTTAAGACATTAAATAGAATGCAAGATTTAACTCCTGGTGCTAAGGTAGATGGGTTAATTGCACTGGACGGTGAAGACATTTACCAGAAAGACTACAATGTTAACCTACTGCGCAAGCGTGTAGGAATGGTCTTCCAACATCCAAATCCTTTCCCGAAAAGTATTTATGATAACATTGCCTATGGACCGCGTACCCATGGTATCTCGGACAAGCATGAATTAGATAATATTGTGGAAACAAGTTTGAAATCAGCTGCCATTTGGGATGAAGTTAAAGATAAGTTGAACCGTAATGCCACGGAAATTTCTGGTGGACAACAGCAACGGATCTGTATTGCACGTGCAATTGCCAATGAACCAGAAGTCTTGTTAATGGACGAGCCAACGTCAGCTTTGGATCCAATCTCCACAGGTAAAATTGAAGAGTTAATTGATGATTTGAAAGAAACGTATACGGTTGTTATTGTTACCCACAACATGCAACAAGCTGCACGTATCTCTGATAAGACAGCCTTCTTCTTAACGGGTGAAGTTGTTGAATTTGACGAAACGGAGAAAATCTTCAGTAATCCGTCAGATGAACGAACAGATGACTATATTTCTGGACGCTTTGGTTAATCAGGTGTATAATTAATTGTTAAGGAAAAGGAGTGTGGAAAAATGAGAGAAGCATTCAATCAAGATTTAGCAAAGTTCGGCGATAATTTAACACGTTTAGGTAATGCCTCCAATGAATCCTTGCACAAAGCGATGCAAGCTTTAAATAATCACGATAAAGAATTGGCTCACGAAGTTGTAGCCGATGACTTACGTATTAATGCACTCACCGCAGAGATTGAACAAGAGGCCTATCGTTTAATTGTCTTACAGCAACCTGTTTCAGAAGATTTGCGTCGTATTTTTACGATTTTACTGGCAAGTTCTGATATTGAGCGGATGGCTGACCATGCTGCTAAGATCGCCCGTAATGTAATCCGCAGTCAAGAAAAAGAAACAGAAGTATCTGTCTTCTTAGATTTAGTCAATCGCATGGCTGAAATTACTGAAGAGATGATTACCGATGTTCTTGACGCTTACGTAGACAATAATGTTGAGAAGGCCCGCGCAATTGCTCAACGCGATAATCAAGTTGACTTACTCTTGAAGCAAGTATATCAAGAGACAGCTGAGCGCATGGAAAAGAATACCGAAGTTGTATCTGTAGGAATAAGCTATTTAAATATTGCAGGCAGTTTAGAACGAATTGGGGATTATGTAACAAATATTTGTGAACGGATTATTTACTTGAATTCCGGCGAAATTGTCGAATTAAACTAAGCCATAGGCATAAATTTACAGCATATTAACGATAAATTTACATAAAATTTACAGTAGTCCGTTATAATACACTTGTACTGGCATGTGACTAATGTTTGAGAGATTTGTCGAATTGATTGTAGAATAGCATTTAATTTAGAGGAGATGTGTTTAATGAAAAAAACATTCAAAGCTTTACCGATTTTAGCCGTAGCAGGATTAACTCTATCTGCAGTAGCCCCTGTATTCGCACAAGAAGGCGCAATTAGCGTTATTTCTCGTGAAGATGGATCTGGTACCCGTGGGGCTTTCGTAGAGATCGTTGGTGTTGTTGACGAAAACGACGACGACATGACAACACAATCTGCTGCAATCCAAAACTCAACAAACGGTGTTATGCAAACAGTTGGGCAAGATGCTCAAGCAATTGGTTACATCTCTTTAGGATCTTTAGATGATTCTGTTAAAGCTGTAACAGTTGACGGTGTTGAAGCTACAGCAGAAAACATTGCAAGTGAAGATTACCCAATCGCTCGTCCATTCAACGTAGCTTGGAGTGGTGATTTATCTGAAGTTGCACAAGACTTCTTAAACTTCATTAACTCTGCAGAAGGTCAAGCAGTTGTTGTTGAAGAAGGATACATTTCAGTTGACGAAGAAGCTCCAGCATATGAAGCAGCTGGTGTAGAAGGAACTGTCGAAGTTGTTGGTTCAACGTCTGTATCTCCAGTAATGGAGAAACTTGCTGAAGAGTACCAAGCTCTTAACGAAGGTGTTACAGTGAATATCACTGCTAACGGTTCATCAGCAGGTATGGCAGCAGCTCAAGATGGAACAGCTGACATTGGTATGGCATCTCGTGCCCTTGATGAAGACGAAGCAGGTGCTTTAGAGCATCAAGCGATTGCATTAGATGGTATTGCTGTTATCGTAAATAACGACAACCCAGCAACTGACTTATCATTAGACGCAATTCGTTCAATCTTCTTAGGTGAAATCACTGAATGGGAAGAAGCTGTAAAATAAGCTAAGCGATAAACTTACTCATTGGAGTAACTGACATTATCTGAAGCACACCCGCCTGGGGTGTGCTTTTTCTTTTGGCGAAAACTTCAAATAAACGAACAGATGTTTATGGTATCGGCTACAGGTGTGATATAATATAAGGGTCAATAAACAAAGAGGTGAGTGATAGATAGATGGCAAATGAATATATTGAAGTTAAAGGTGCACGCACTCATAATTTAAAGAATGTAGATTTACGTATTCCGCGCAATGAGTTAGTTGTAATTACCGGACTTTCGGGTTCGGGGAAAAGCTCATTAGCCTTTCATACCCTATATGCAGAAGGTCAGAGACGGTACGTGGAAAGCCTCTCTGCCTATGCCAGACAGTTTCTAGGTCAAATGGATAAGCCGGATGTGGATTCCATCGACGGTTTATCACCAGCTATTTCCATCGACCAGAAGACTACGAGTCATAACCCGAGATCGACCGTTGGGACCCAGACTGAGATTAATGATTACCTGCGCTTATTGTATGCCCGGGTAGGAACTCCTTATTGTCCCAACCACAATATTCCGATTGAACGACAATCACCAGAACAGATGGTTGATAAAATTATGGAGTTGCCCGAGCGAACCCGTATTCAACTATTGTCACCAGCTGTTAGAAATCGGAAAGGCCAACATAAGCGTTTATTAGAGAAGATTCAACAAGACGGCTATATTCGTGTTCGAGTCGATGGTGAAATACACGATATAAGCGAAGTGCCTGAACTCGAGAAGAATAAAGCCCATACGATTGAAGTAGTTGTTGACCGAATTGTTGTCAAAGACTCGATTCGGACGCGACTTTTTGACGGGGTAGAACAAGCCTTGCGCTTCTCGGATGGTTATATGGTGGTAGATGTCATTGATGGAGAGCCGATGTATTTCAATGAGCATTTCGCCTGTCCGTTCTGTGATTTTACAGTGGATCAACTGGAACCGCGCTTGTTCTCCTTTAATGCGCCCTTTGGTGCCTGTCCGAGTTGTGATGGTTTAGGGTCACGCTTAACGGTTGATGAAGACTTAATTTTACCGGATAAAAGCTTAACCCTTGCGGAAGGAGCTTTTGTGCCTTGGAAGTCGTCATTCTCAGACTTTTATCCATCGATGCTTGAGCAGTATTGTAAGAGCCGGGATATTCCCATGGATGTGCCTTACGAAGATTTACCCAAAGACGCTCAAGAACGCTTGAAGTTTGGCGATCCGGGTCATTCCTTCACCTTCACGTATAAAACAATGCGCGGCGCTCAAAAAACCGTCCAAAGAGAATTCGAAGGCGTGGTCAATAATGTTGAGCGCCGTTACCGAGAGACAAGTTCGGATTCCATGCGCGATGTGATGCGGTCGTATATGCATGAATTACCTTGCCCTACGTGCCAAGGTAAACGACTTAATGAAATGGCTTTATCGGTGCGGGTGAATGATAAGAACATTGCAGACGTAGCGGATATGTCGATTGGCCAAGCCCACGAATATTTCCAGAATTTGAGCTTGAGTTCTGAAGGTGAAATTATTTCCCGGCCGATTTTAAAGGAAATCAATGACCGCTTGACTTTCTTGCATAATGTCGGCTTGGATTATCTTACCTTAAGTCGGGTCGCCGGTTCCTTATCGGGTGGGGAAGCCCAGCGGATTCGCCTGGCTACTCAAATCGGTTCCAACTTAAGTGGTGTTATGTATGTACTGGATGAGCCGTCAATTGGCCTGCATCAACGAGATAATCAAAAGCTCATCGACTCATTGAAGCAAATGCGTGATTTGGGCAATACGTTAATTGTCGTAGAACACGATGAAGAGACGATGATGGAATCAGACTATATTATAGATATTGGTCCAGGTGCTGGAGATAAAGGCGGGGAAATAGTAGCTGCCGGCACACCTGAAGAAGTCAGTGCTAATCAAGACTCCCTTACTGGCCAATATCTGTCAGGGGCTCTATCGATTGCTGTGCCAGATAAAAGACGTGATGAAGACCTAGGCTGGGTTGAAGTCACGGGAGCTAAAGAGAATAACTTGAAGAATGTAAATGTGAAATTCCCACTCGGTCGCTTTACCTGCGTTACGGGCGTTTCTGGTTCTGGTAAGAGCAGCCTGGTCAATAATATTCTAAAAGTTGCGCTCCAAAAGCGCACGACCAGTACTCAAGAGAAACCTGGTCAGTTTAAAAACATTAAAGGTTGGGAAGGTTTGGATAAAGTCATTGATATCGATCAAAGTCCAATTGGGCGAACGCCGCGCAGTAACCCGGCCACTTATACCGGCGTATTTGATGATATACGGGAACTTTTTGCCATGACGAATGGGGCTAAGCAAAGAGGTTATTCTAAAGGTCGCTTTAGCTTTAATGTGAAGGGTGGCCGTTGTGAGGCTTGTAAGGGACAAGGGATTAAGCAGATTGAGATGCATTTCTTGCCCGACGTTTATGTGCCTTGTGAGGTGTGTCAAGGAACGCGTTATAATTCAGAAACCTTAGAGATTCAATATAAAGGGAAGAATATTTCTGAAGTGTTGGATATGACTATCGACGAAGCGGTCGAATTCTTTGAAGCTATTCCGAAAATTCGCCGTAAAATACAGACTTTGATTGATGTTGGCTTAGGTTACGTCCAACTGGGTCAATCAGCGACAACTTTATCTGGCGGTGAAGCGCAGCGGATGAAGCTTGCCTCAGAATTGCAACGTATTGCGACCGGTGATACCTTCTATATTCTGGATGAGCCTACAACTGGCCTACATGCCCACGATATCCAAAAGTTACTCGCTGTTTTAAATCGCTTGGTTGAAGCTGGAAATACGGTTGTGGTGATTGAACATAATTTGGATGTTATTAAAACAGCGGATTATATTATTGATATGGGACCAGAAGGTGGCGACGGGGGAGGCACCGTTGTAGCTACGGGAACACCGGAAGAAGTCAGCCAAGTTTCATCAAGTTATACCGGCCAATTCCTTAAAGGGATGTTAGCGTAAGGGTATCTCTTTGCTGCTTTACGTACCTGAAATAGTCCTTCATTGTATGGCGTTCAACACTTAAGAAGCGTTAGGCTAAGCAGGCGGATTGTTTGATGTCATCGCCTTGGGTAAAGATAAGACTCAAGCCCTATGCAATGATTTGGAAAAGCTGAGATAATAATAGTGTAGAAAATAAGGTCGATTAAAAGGAGGCCATAAAATGGAGACAAAAGAACGGATTATCGAATTAGTACGTCAGAATGTTATTTCCATGGAAGAAGCACTTGATTTACTTGAAGCTGCAGGTCATGAGCAGATGGATACGTTTTTTTCAGAGGCACAAGAGACTACGACAGAACATACCGAGGCAACAGATGAAACCTATGAAGAAGAGGCAGTCAGCCAGGCGACCCAGGCAGATGAGCAACAAATTGAATCCTATACTGAGCAGATTGACAGCTTAACTAAGCAGATTGATACGAAAGCAGAAGCGCTTGTCATTGCAGAGCAAAGAATTCGTGAATTTGAGATTCTTGCTGAAATTGATCCATTGACAGAGGAGATGCAAGAGCAAGTCGAGCAACTGAAGATTCGCCAGTATGATTTAGATAAAGAGATTACCGCCTTATATGAAGAATTGGATGAGGCCAAAAACCAACGAGCTGCCTTGCAGAGAAAGCGGGTTTCGACCTATACTGAGGACGTGAAGGAGTTCTTCGAACGTAATACGGAGAAAGTAACAGATACCGCAAGCCAATTTGGCCAAGAGGGCAAACGTCTTGGCAAATGGGTGAAAGGTTCCGTACAAGACTTTATGGACAACTTCAAGATGCGAGATATTCAATTTAATATGAATATTCCTTGGATTAAAGAAAGTGAACAGAAGCTTGAAGTGGAAGTTGACGCTGGGCCAGCTAAGAATGTTAAGGTGAGGATTCCGAATGGTAGCCTCGATATTCACACCCATGAAGCAGAGCATATATATTTAGCCGGGACCGCCCAACTGTATGGCAATTTCGAACAAGCCTTACTGGATAGTTGGGAGAATGGTGAGATTGTATCCGTGGATGAACAAGAAATTTACCTTGATTTCGAATCACCGCGTGTTCTATTCAAAGGGAGCTTATGGCTACCTAAACGAGCTTACCAAAGCTTTGTAATTGAGAATTGGAATGGCGACATTCAACTTGACCAGTTAACGAGCGAAAGCATTAAAGTTAATAGCAAGAACGGGAACATCACCGTAACCAATAGTGAAATTGAACATTTCGAAAGTCAGCAAGTGAATGGGAATGCCTTACTGAATGAAGTGGCTTTTGCCTTTGCGGATATTCATACGTATAATGGGGATATTCGGGTCATCAACCAAGTGAATAATATTGATGCCCAGACCCTAGCTGGTAGCATATATATTACGAAACGTGTACCAAGTGATGCGAACATGAATTTAAAAACCGTTAGCGGGGATATTAAAGTATCTGTTCCTGGCGGGATGAATGTTCGGGCGTATTCAACGAATGATGCGTCAAACATTAAGTCGCGTCTAGCGAATGCCAGTGAAGAAAAGGCAGATGATACACATGTGATCCAGCGCTTCATGAATTCAGACGCATCTCAAGCTAATATCCATACATCTCAAGTGACAGGTGACCTGTATTTAAAAGATGCTGAAGATAGCGAATAAACTTTAGGAGGAATAACTATGGCTAAACGACTTTATAAATCAACGAGTAACCGCATGCTTACTGGAGTCTGTGGAGGGATTGCTGAATATTTCAACATTGACCCAACTATTGTACGGATTATCTTTGTCTTTGCCTCATCCTTCCAAGTAGGCTGGCCCTTATATATTCTACTTGCCATCCTCTTACCTTATGACTATCAAGTGGAAGGGCGCAAGCAGAATCCTTATCAACAATGGACTCGACCCAATAATAAAACCGAACGTCGCGATGTAACCCCAGGCTCTGAAGAGGAGAAGTGGGACGACTTTTAATTCAATCGTTAGCTATGCCAGAAGTTCTCTGATGCTTCTGGCTTTTTTAATAGGTTCAGTGTGTTTGTTAGTAAGGAAGGGGTGTCATGAGCGCCTCATTAAGCTCTAACTACTCAAATACTTCCGTTAATGGTATGATGAAAGTATAAAAAAAGTGAGAGACGGTGATAGAAATTGTCTAAGTTTGTAACGGTTGAGGAATTGATCAATACGCTGAATATTGAACTCGTCTATGGTCGTGAATATGCTAATCGTAGAATCTATTCGAGTGAAGTATCCAGACCAGGACTTATTCTAACGGGTTATAAAGCGTATTACCCCCATGAGCGTCTGCAATTATTGGGGCGGACAGAAATGTCTTATATCAATGCACAGACGAAAGATGAACGTCGTACGATTTATGAAATTCTATTGACGCAAGAGACACCAGCCCTCATCTTTGCAAGGGATATGCGTATTCCTTATGAGGCCATCGAAGTTGCAGAAGCCAATCAAGTGCCGATTTTACGTGCGAAATCCAAGACGAGTCGGGTGCTGGCTAATTTAACCAACTATCTCGAATCAATGTTAGCCAAACGTTTGTCCAAGCATGGGGTATTTGTTGAAGTTTTCGGGATGGGTGTGTTATTGGTGGGTGATAGCGGTGTAGGCAAATCCGAAACAGCGCTTGAGCTTGTCCAAAGGGGTCATCGATTAATTGCCGATGACCGGGTGGAATTGTATCAAATCGATGAATTAACGTTGAAAGGTGAAGCGCCTGAAATTCTACAGAATTTAATTGAAATTCGTGGTCTCGGCATTATCGATGTGATGAATTTATACGGTGTGGCGTCCGTCCGCGGCACGAAGACCTTGGAATTGATTATTGATCTCGTGGTCGATGATGGAACCCGTGAATATGATCGCCTAGGATTCGAGCAAGAGTATGAGCAAATATTCGAAGTGAATGTGCCGAAGATAACCATTCCTGTCAAGCTAGGTCGTAACTTAGCTGTGATTGTTGAATCGGCAGCGATGAACCATCGGGCACGCCAAATGGGCTACGACGTCCAAAATCAATTCAATGAAAAACTTGACAATTTAATTGCTCGAAATAGTAAGGAACATGCTGAATGAGCCTAACAGTTACCATCCGCATCGATCCAACCGCCTTTAATTTCTTAGGACTGGATATTCAGTGGTATGGCATTATTATTGCCTTCGGCGGAATATTGGCCTATGTGATGTACACACGTGAGGGTAAACGATTTAATCTGGATTCGGACATGCTTTTAGATGTACTCTTTTGGGCGGTGCTTGCCGGGCTCATCGGAGCAAGATTGTATTACGTTGCCTTTAATCTTGATTATTATTTGAAATACCCACTGGAAATTATCAATGTAAGGGCCGGGGGTATGGCGATATATGGGGGTGTCATTGGCGGCATGATTGGGGCTTATATAGTTACCAAGCGCTACCGTCAACCCTTGATTCAATTGTTGGATATTGCTGCGCCGGCGCTCATGCTGGCCCAAAGTGTGGGGCGTTGGGGTAATTTCGTCAACCAAGAAGCCTATGGTGGCATCGTTTCAAGAGCATTTCTAGAAAGGCTCGCCCTGCCCCAATGGCTCATTGGGCAGATGTACATTGACGGAGCCTATTATCATCCAACTTTCTTATATGAGTCGCTTTGGAATATTCTGGGTGTCCTTTTGTTAATCTTGCTCCGCTCTCGCAAACATTTACTGAGAGAAGGCGATGTAGCCGCCCTTTATATGCTTTGGTATGGGGTTGGCCGATCTTGGATTGAAGGTTTGCGTACGGACAGCCTATATTTAGGGCCCCTGCGTGTATCGCAAGCCCTGTCGGTCATCTTGGTTATTATTGGTATTGCCTATATTGGGTATAATCATCATAAGCAATGGCGACATTATTATAGTGAAGGTCGTAAGGCTTAGAAGGGGGATCATATGAAGGTATCAGTCATTGGTTCGGGTTCTTGGGGGACGGCCCTGGCAAATGTTCTAGCCGATAATGGACACGAAGTGACCTTGTGGGGCCGCAACGAAGAGACGATTGCCGAAATTCAAACGCGCCATGAGAACAATAAATATCTTCCTGGCGCTAAGTTGGCGAGTAGTATTCAAGCTACGACTGACTTAGAGCATACAGTGTTAGAGGCGGAGGCTATTCTTCTAGTCGTGCCTACAGCTGCCATGCGCCAGACATGTCAAAATATTCGTCCGTATCTTGAAAAGCGTGTAAATAAGCCTATTATTATTCATGCAACGAAAGGGATTGAACAAGGTACACATTTAAGAATGAGTGAAGTTATTGAAGCAGAGCTTGCAGACGTAATGGCTGCACCGGTGGTTGTTCTCTCGGGGCCTAGTCATGCGGAAGAAGTAGTCGACCGGCAAATAACGACCTTATCCGTGGCTTGCCGGGACTTATCCACAGCTGAAGATGTTCAAGATTTATTTATGAATGCTTATTTCAGAGTTTATACCAATGAAGATGTCTTAGGTGTTGAATTAGGGGGCGCTTTGAAGAATATTATCGCCTTAGCCTGCGGTATTCTGGTAGGCCTAGATTTTGGTGATAATGCTAGAGCAGCTCTGATGACGCGAGGCTTAGCTGAAATTACGCGCTTGGGAACGCGCATGGGTGCAGATCCCTTAACCTTCAGTGGCCTGAGTGGACTAGGAGATTTAATCGTCACGTGTACCAGTGAGCACTCCCGTAATTATCAAGCAGGTTATATGTTAGCCCAAGGTAAAAATCGTCGAACCGTAAGTTCAGATGTGGGAATGGTGGTTGAAGGGATGAGTACGACCCAAGCGGCTGCCGAATTAGCCCAGGAATTAAACGTAGAAATGCCTATCACCTCCACTTTGCAAGCTTTCATCTATGAGGATTTACCTGTGGATAAAGCTGTGGATAACTTAATGCTACGAGAGGGCAAGACAGAAGCCTTGATGAAACACCATCCTTTCTAAGCATAATATCAGACAGCAAAAGCGAAGTATGCTACATTAATCTAATACAAAGGAGGCTGACACATGACAGAAACGACACATGTTGCAGATGTAATCGTAGTAGGTGCAGGGCCAGCCGGGATGACCGCTGCCTTGTATGCGTCACGTGCAAATTTAAAAGTAATCTTAATTGAAAAAGGCGCGCCGGGTGGGGAGTTAATTAATACTGCTGAAGTAGAGAACTATCCAGGATTCCCATCGATTCCAGGACCAGATTTAGCCCAGAATTTCTATGAAAGTGCGACAGCATTTGGGGCAGAACATGTTTACGGTGATATTGTCCGAGTCGTACCGAATAGTAATAAGCATGAAGTCCATGCGGCTGATGGTACAATTTATGAAGCGCCCGTTATTATTATTGCCACAGGTTCATACAACCGTAAACTTCAAGTGCCAGGTGAAGAAACGCTGAATGGTCGAGGTGTATCCTATTGTGCGGTATGTGATGGCTTTTTCTTCCGTGATAGAGAACTTGCCGTAATTGGTGGTGGTGATTCAGCGGTTGAAGAAGGAAATTATTTAACCCAATTCGCCAGTAAAGTGACCATTATTCACCGCAGGGATGAGCTTAGAGCTCAGAAACTTTTGCAAGACCGGGTCTTTAATAATGATAAAGTTGAATTTCTTTGGGATTCAGTTGTAGACGAAATTGACGGCGATGAGAGCGTCGAAAGTTTGAAAGTTCGCAATGTTAAGACCGATGAGGTTCAAGACTTTGCGGTCGATGGCGTATTCGTCTATGTGGGGAATGTACCTAATTCGAGTCTAGTTGCGGATTTAGGAATTACTGATGAAGAAGGCTGGCTCATTACGGATGATGAGATGGCAACGAGCATCCCGGGTATTTATGCCGTAGGAGATGTTCGCCAGAAGAAACTACGCCAAGTCGCAACAGCTGTTGGGGATGGGAGTATGGCAGGCCAGCAGGCTTACGAATATATTGAATCCTTGAAGGATTAAATACGAACTCTGTTCCTAATCTAGCGTTTATTTCAGGAATTATTTATGGAAGAGGCCTAAGGGCCTTTTTTATTTTGCCGGGAAATTATGCAAAGTCCCATACCTTAGCAAAAAATACTTAGGCGAGCTTAAATAATAAGTTTTCAGGAATACCAAATGAAAAGAGAATTAGAAGTGAAATTGTCCTATAAACATGTTATAATGTAAGCGTATTAATAAAAAGAAAGGCGGTAATTAAATGGATTGGAAAACTGCTTATCAACAATGGAATGAGAACCCAAATCTTGATGCAACGTTAAAGGAACAATTAAATACAATGTCAGATGAAGAGAAAGAAGATGCCTTTGGTGCTCAACTAAGTTTCGGAACCGCAGGGATGCGGGGAACTTTAGGGCCAGGTCCCAATCGCATGAATATTTACACTGTACGTCAAGCTACAGAAGGACTTGCCCGTTTAATTGAAGAAGCAGGAGACGAAGCGAAGGCACAAGGGGTTGCGATTGCCTTTGACTCACGTCACTATTCACCAGAGTTTGCCATGGAAGCGGCCTTAGTTCTTGGCAAGCATGGGATTAAGAGTTATGTATATGAAAGCTTAAGACCTACACCGGTCTTGTCTTTTGCTGTGCGCCATTTAGGTACTTATGCCGGTATTATGATTACAGCCAGTCATAACCCAGCTGCTTATAACGGCTATAAAGTTTACGGGGCAGACGGAGGTCAAATGCCACCGGAAGATGCTGATCGCCTAACTAGCTTTGTTAAGGCGGTGGAGGATCCTGTTGCTGTAGAAATCGGTGATAAGACAGAGCTGTTAGGTAATGGAACGGTCGAGATTATTGGTGATCAAGTCGACCAAGCTTACTTAGAAGAGATGAAGAAAGTAACCATCGATCCAAGCGTTATTGAAGAGATGGCAGACGATGTTAATATTGTCTTTACGCCACTTCATGGAACGGGTCTATATATTGGTCAGAAAGCCTTAGAACAAGCAGGCTTCAAGCAGATTCATATTGTTGAAGAGCAAGCTGCTGCCGATGGTGATTTCCCAACCGTTACCTCACCTAATCCGGAATCTCCTGAAGCCTTCGCCTTAGCTGAGAAGCTAGGTCATGAAGTTGAAGCGGATATCTTGCTGGCAACGGACCCGGATGCAGACCGTTTAGGTGCGATGATTCGCCGTTCAAACGGAGAGTATCAACTATTAACGGGGAACCAAATTGCTTCGATTATGCTTGAATATATTCTTAACGCACGCCAAGCGAAAGGTGAGTTGCCTGACAACAGTGTTGCCGTTAAGTCAATTGTATCGACGAATCTTGCCGATGCGATTATGCATGCTTATGATTTGGAAATGGTAGAAGTATTAACCGGCTTCAAGTTTATTGCAGAGAAGATTAAAGAATACGAAGAGACCGGTTCACAGACCTTTGTGATGGGCTTTGAAGAAAGTTATGGTTATTTAGTGGAGCCATTTGTTCGAGATAAGGATGCTATTCAAGCCCTGGTTGTTCTGGCGGAATTAACGGCCTACCATAAACGTGAGGGTAGAACTTTAGGCGATGCTTTAGAAGCTATCTATGAGAAATATGGCTTCTTCTATGAGAAGACCATCTCTGTCGACTTCCCAGGTCTATCTGGTAAGGAGAAGATGGCTAACATTATGGCGTCAATTCGAGAGAATACGCCAACTGAATTTGGTGGTATTTCAGTAGTTCAAACGAATGACTATTTAAATGCTGTCCAGAAAGATGCTGCTGGAGAAACTAGTCCGTTGGATTATCCAACCTCAGATGCACTGAAATTCTTCTTAGAAGATGGTAGCTGGGTTGCCTTCCGTCCAAGTGGCACCGAACCAAAAGTTAAGCTTTACTTAGGTACTCACGGCGAGAACAAGGAGCAAACTTTAGAGAAAGCCGAAGCGATTGAAGCCTCAATGCGTCAACTAACTGCGACAGAATAATAACAGAATAGCTATAAGAACACCTAGCCTCTTTATTGTTGGTTAGGTGTTTTTGTGATTTTGTGGACATATATTTGTAGAAGCTTTTGAATGTGCTATAATAAATAAACACAAAATAAAGTGATTGAACGATACAGCCATATATTTAGGAGGAGGAAACACATGGTCGATACATTAGAACTTGTCATTATTACAGGAATGAGTGGCGCTGGTAAGACAGTTGCAGTTCAAAGTTTCGAGGACCTAGGTTACTACTGTATTGATAATATGCCCCCAAATTTACTGCCGACCTTTTGGGAGTTGATGAAGGAATCTGGCAAAATAACGAAGATTGCGCTCGTTATGGACTTGCGCACGCGTGAGTTTTTCAATGAGTTGGATACGGTAATTCAGAAGATGGATAATACGCAATTTATTACAACGCGTATTATTTTCCTTGAAGCAAATGATCAAGCCTTGGTTTCGCGTTACAAAGAAACGCGTCGGACACATCCGCTAGCTCAAAGTGGTCGTGTCTTGGAAGGTATTGAGAAAGAACGACAACTTTTAGCTGATATACGTAGTCGGGCGCAGATGATTATTGATACATCAGACTTAACGCCCCGTCAGTTACGGGCGAAGTTAATCGATGATTTTTCCACGAGTAATTATGAGCCCTTCCATGTGGAGGTGGTTTCATTTGGCTTTAAATATGGCAGTCCTATTGATGCGGATGTGCTGATGGATGTACGCTTCTTGCCTAATCCCCATTATGTAGATACCTTAAGGCCTTTAACGGGAATGGATAAGCCAGTATATGATTATGTAATGAAGCAACCGGAAACAGAGACTTTCTATGTTAAATTTATGGACTTAATTGAGTTCTGCCTACCTGGCTATAAGCGTGAAGGTAAATCAAGTGTGACAATCGCGATTGGTTGTACAGGTGGCCAGCATCGGTCGGTAGCGTTGGCGGATCGGATTGCAAGGCAATTAAAGAATGATCATTACGCTGTAAACGTTACGCATAGGGATGCTGGAAAGAGAAAGGAAAGTTCGAATCGATCATGATAGTTCCAAGATTTAAGAATAATGTAGCTGTCATCGGCGGTGGGACAGGTTTGCCAGTCATACTACGCGGCTTGAAGCATTTGAATGCGAATATTACTGCCATCGTAACCGTTGCGGATGATGGGGGAAGCAGCGGTGTTATTCGTGATTATATAAACGTTGTCCCACCAGGTGATATTCGCAATTGCATGACCGCTTTGTCGGATGCTGAATCTGATGTGCTGGAAGTCTTCCAGTATCGCTTTGATACGGAAGATGACTTCTTAGCCGGGCATGCGATTGGGAATTTGCTGATTGCCGCCTTGAAAGAGATGAGTGGGTCTTTGGAAGATTCGATTCGCACCTTATCGCGCTGGATGAACGTGAAAGGCCAGATTATTCCGGCGGCCCAAGAGGCCCTTGTCCTGCATGCTAATTTTGTAGATGGTACGAAAGCTGTCGGTGAGTCAGCTATCGCGAAGCACCGAAAGAAAATTGCCAGTGTGGAAGTGAAAACCCAGCTGGGAGAACCGGCCATTCAAGCCTCACCGCGGGTCGTTGAAGCGATTATGGATGCGGATATGGTTGTGCTCGGGCCAGGGAGTCTGTATACGAGTATCTTACCGAATTTGATGATTGAAGAGATTGGTGAAGCCCTATGCCAAACGGATGCTGAAGTCGTCTATATTTGTAATATTATGACGCAATTAGGTGAAACGGAAGGCTTTACCGATGCAGAACATGTGAAAGTCTTGCATGAGCATTTAGGGGATCATTTTGTCGATACGGTCTTGGTTAATACGATGGAAGTGCCGCAAGATTATATCGAAAATCAACCCAATGAAGAGTATTTACTGCAAGTTAAGCATGATTTCCAAGGCTTGCGTCAGGAAGGGTGTCGGGTAATCTCCAGTGAATTTCTCAGTATGAAGAATGGTGGCGCCTATCACGATACCGAGAAGGTTGTGGAAGAATTAGGCTATATCATGAACACAGGTAAGTTGAGCGAGAAGAACTGCTCACGCAAAGTATTACATTAAAGATAAAGGACGTGGCAAATTGACATTTGCAGCTGAAGTGAAGAAAGAATGTACCTTGCTGGAGGTACACCGCGAACACGCTAAAGCAGAACTAGCCGCCCTCATTCGAATGAATGGGGCGGTTAGTCTGTATCAGCAAAGATTAATCTTAAATGTGCAGAGTGAGAATGCGGCCATTGCAAGGCGCATCTACTCCTTGCTCAAGGACCATTATCAAGCTGATGGAGAGTTGATTGTTCGGCGGAAGATGAAGTTAAAGAAGAATAATGTGTATATTGTGCGTTGCCGGCTAGGGGTTCAAGGTATTCTGGAAGATTTATCCATTCTCGAAGGCCTACAGCTCAAGACGGATATTGCCCCGGAGATTATGGCGAATGAGCAACTCAGCCGCTCATATTTAAGAGGTGCCTTTCTTGCGGGCGGGTCTGTCAATAATCCGGAATCCAGTAATTACCACTTGGAAATATATTCTAACTATGAAAGTCATAACGAAGATATTTGTCAGATGTTGAATGCTTTCTCCTTGAATGCCAAGACCTTCCAGCGGCGCAATGGTTACATCACCTATATTAAAGAAGCAGAGAAAATCTCAGACTTTCTTGCTGTCATCGGTGCCTCCCAAGCGGTGTTGAAATTTGAAGATGTCCGTATAATGCGCGATATGCGTAATTCAGTTAATCGCCTAGTTAACTGTGAGAATGCGAATATGAACAAGACAATCGACGCATCCCAGCGGCAACTTGAAGCAATCCGACAAATTGAAGAGACACAAGGTTTAGAATCCTTGCCAGAAAAGTTAAGAATAATGGCAGAATTTAGACTGCAAAATCCTGATATGAGTTTAAAAGAGCTCGGGGAACAAATCCCGGGGGGACCAATTTCTAAGTCGGGTGTTAATCACAGATTGCGTAAATTGATTCAAATTTCTGAAAATTTATAATTTATCACATGGAATCTCGCCCTTTTTGGAGTATATATAAGTAGAACGATAAAAAGGAGAGATGAAAAATGAACAATGTATCGTTTGTAGGTCGACTCGTAGGACACGTGGAAGTGAAGGAATTAGAAGCAGATTTGAGGGTCGTGAATAACACGATTGCAATCAATCGCTATCAGTTGGATCGCAATGGCGAAGAAATCACGGATTTTATTCCCTTTGTTGCGTGGAATCGTCACGCCGATTTACTGAAACGTTTCTGTCAGAAAGGTGACCAAGTCGCTATCTCTGGCCGGATGCAAAGTCGCTCTTATACTAATAAAGATGAGCAAAAGGTTTATATTGTAGAATGTGTAGTCAGCGATGTGACTTTATTTAAACCACGCAAGACTAAGGCGAAAGGCAAGGCAAAGGTCGAGAAAACACCGGTAACCATGGCCCAGGCAGGTTTTGAACCAGCTGAGCAAGCAGTTGTTGAATCCTATGTGCAGACGGTCAAAGAAGCGAATGAATAATGTGAGTTAAGCCAATGCCTGAAGCCCACAGTGAGTAATCACGGTGGGCTTTTTGATAAAAAATATCATTCAGTCTGAGAAATGGTGTATAATACACCTGAGAAGAAAATGGAGGTCGATACAATGGAACTATTAATGATCGAAGATAACGCCTCAGTGAGTGAAATGATGTCCATGTTTTTTGAGAATGAAGGCTATCAGGCTTCCTTTTATGATGATGGACAGGCAGGTTACCAGGCCTTTATGGCGGAGCCGAACCGTTGGGATATTGTCATCTTAGATTTGAACTTGCCTAGCATGGACGGGATGCAAATTTGCCGTGAAATACGCAAGGCATCTAGCAACGTACCGATTATTATGCTCACTGCCCGTGATTCGGAGAGTGATCAAGTTATTGGCTTAGAGATGGGTGCGGATGATTATGTGACCAAACCATTCAGCCCAATGACACTCTTGGCGCGGATTAAGGCTTTGTATCGCCGTGCCCAAATGGGTTCAGTTAATCAGGTGCAGGAAGCTGATGATGCCTTTGATGTGCGGACGAATGTGCTGAAAATCAATACAGCCACTCGGGAAGCTTTCTATAACGACCAATTAATTGAGAATATCACCCCGAAAGAATTTGATTTACTAGTAATGTTTGCCCAGAATCCTAAGCGTGTCTTTACGCGCGAAGAGTTATTGACGAGTCTATGGGAAGATCCTTTCTATGGGGATGAGCGCACAGTTGACGCACATATTAAGAAGTTGCGCCAGAAGATTGAAACGGTAGGTGAACAAGTCATCCAAACCGTTTGGGGTGTAGGCTATAAATATGAGGAGCCTGGTGGCAAAGAATGAAGTTCTTCTGGCAACAATTCTTAAGCTTTCTAGTCTTATTACTGCTTACGGTGGCCATTATGACCAACCGTATGGTGAATAATATTACCGATGAGCTGACCCAGAATCGGCAAGAGCAATTGTTGAATTACGGCTATAACATTATAAATAACAACTTTTCTCGGGAAGACCTGGTTCGAACGTCTCAATTGTTGGCCAGTGAGAATATTTTAATTCAAGTTTATTTGCCTGATGGCAGTACAATTTATCCAACCTATGATCAGCGCTTTGATGCTAATTTAGATGATTCGGATTTGATACGAATAGCCCAAGGAGAGATTCTGGGCTTTCGCACGGTCGATCGCCAATCTAAAGATGGAAAGATTGAACCCTACCTGATTGTCTATCTGCCTCATCAGAACGTTGGCCAGTTTCCCGAAGGCTTTATTAGTCTGGGGGCACCCTTGGATTCATTGGAAGGGCAATTGGCAGATGTCCAAAAGAACATCCTTGCATCGTTCATCTTTGCAGTCATGGTTGGGATAGTGATTAGCTATCTTTTAGCCATCTATCAAAATCGCAAAATTAAGCGACTTCAAGAAGCTACGAAAGTTATCGCCTCTGGACAATATGATATTGATTTGGACACTTCAGGTAACGATGAATTTGCTAATTTAACCCGCGACTTTAAGGCTATGGCTGATTCGCTAGCTGAGTCACAAGAAGAAATTGAACGCCAAGAAGAATTGCGTCGTCAATTTATGATGGACGTGGCGCATGAAATGCGCACCCCGCTGACGACCATGTCAGGTTTATTGGAAGGTCTGCAATACAATATGATTCCTGAAAGTCAACGGGAGCGCAGCCTTGAGTTGATTGCCCAAGAGACGGCTCGCTTAACCCGGCTCGTCAATGAGAATTTAGACTATGAGAAGGTTGCGACCCGGCAAATTTACTTGAACAAACGAGCCATCAATGGGCGAGAATTTTTCGAACAGATTTACCAACAGATGTCTGTCAAAGCGGAGGGTAGTGGTGACCGTATTGTCGTTGAGGCCAGTGATCAACTTATCTTCTGGGCCGATTATGATCGCCTTGTGCAGATTGTGATTAATCTTGTCACGAATGCGATTCAATTCTCCCAAGAAAGTGATATTATCCTTAAAGGCTTTATGACGGATGATGCGAGTGTTATCCAAGTTATTGACCACGGCATCGGGATTAGTCCCAAAGACCAACGCGCGATTTGGGAGCGTTTCTATAAAGTAGATGAGTCGCGTAAGAATACAGAATATGGGGAATCAGGCATCGGACTTTCGCTCGTTAAGTCACTTGTGGAAGCCCACGAAGGGACAATTGCTGTAGAGAGTGAGCTGAATGTCGGAAGTACTTTTACCGTCCGCCTACCCCATCAAACACATACGGAAGAAGGAACCTAATTGAAAACATTAATATTACTGGCACATCCTGAAGTTGATGTTTCATCTAGTCAACAATTTCTTTTAAGTGCCGTTGAAGATTTAGCCAATGTAACTGTTGTTGATTTACAAGGGCAACTTACAAGTCAAGGACCCTTTCAGCAAGCGGCAGAGCTGGAGCGCTTGCAAGCATATGACCGCTTAATATTTCAATTTAACTTATACTGGTATCAAGCGCCCAGTATACTCAAAAACTGGCTCGATGTAGTTCTGCCAGAAGGCAGCGAGGCAAAGAACTTAGCCGGCAAAGAGTTGGGCCTAGTGGTTTCAACAGGTGTGAGTGCCCATCATTTTGCAAGCGGGGGCAGAGTGGGACGCACCTTATCTGAGTTACTAAGCCCCTACGAAAGTTTAGCCCGTTACTTCGATTGGACATATTTGCCTATCTTCCATATTGCCCAGTTCTCCTATTTAAAGGAAGAGGCGAAATATGAGCTGCTTTGGCGCTACCGTGCCTATGTTGAAACAGGCAACTATCAGTCTGAGCATGCCTTTGGCGAATACTTGATTAAAGCCTTACAGGAAGTGACGGCGGAACATTTGCCCATCAATGCAACTTATCGGAGAATTTTCGAAGCCTTTGTGATGCACTATGAAGAAGTTCATGCGACAAATGCGGAATTATACGATTTAATGGAGGAGTGGTAATATGGCTGAAGATATGCTTTGGTTGAAAGAAGCGATTGTTCACTGGCAGGAGCAGGCAAAGGACTATCCTACAAAAGCTTTGCTAGATGTGGCCTATCGCCATTACATGCAACAGAGAGAGTTGAGTCGGATAGCAGAAGGTCGCTTAGACGGGCAGGTATGGAGCCGGAAAGAGTGGCGAAAGTAGTATAGTAGTTAAGTAGCAAACACCCCAAACATTGCGATTGCATGCAATGTTTGGGGTGTTTTTGGTTACTTATATTAACTGAAATTCGGCATGATTAATGCATTAGATTTCAGCACAAACTTTCTTCAGGGAAATTAGTCTTCTAATGTGACTAAGTAATAATTCTTCTTGCCGCGACGGACGATAATATATTGGTTGCCGATAGCATCTTCTGGGGAGATGGTGTAGTCTAAATCGGTAATCTTCTCGCCATTGATTGAAATGGCACCATTGCCAACAAATTCCCTAGCTTGGCGACGGGAATCTACTAGACCTGTATCCACTAGCCAAATTGGTAAATTAGCCTCTTGGCGCGGTGCTGTAGCTTGAGGCATATTCTTAAAGCCTTGGGCAATCTGCTCTGGACTTAATTGGCCGACATCACCGGTGAAGAGTGCATTGGTAATTAATTGTGCTTCTTCTAAAGCTGCTTGGCCGTGAACGAAGACAGTGATTTCTTCAGCAAGACGTTTCTGACCGTAACGTAGGTGTGGTTGCTCTTCAACTTCTTTGCCAATTGCTTCAATTTCTTCCTTGGATAGGAAGGTGAAATACTTCAAGAATTTAACCACATCTTCGTCTTGTTGGTTAAGCCAAAATTGATAGAATTCATAAGGTGTTGTCTTTTCTGAATCTAGCCAAATCGCACCACCGGCTGATTTACCGAATTTGCTTCCATCAGATTTGGTCATTAGTGGAATGGTTAAGCCGTATGCTTCTGCTTCAGGGCCTTCCATACGGCGGATGAAGTCTAAACCAGCGGTAATATTCCCCCATTGGTCAGCGCCACCGACTTGAAGTTGGACATCCATTTCCTTATAGAGATGATGGAAATCAATCGATTGTAGAATTTGATAGGTAAATTCCGTAAATGAAATCCCTACATCTAAGCGACTTGCCACAACGTCTTTGGCTAGCATTGTATTGACATTGAAATGCTTGCCGTAGTCTCTCAGGAAATCGAGTAAGGACAACTGGCTTAACCAATCATAATTATTAACAATTTCGAAAGAATTCGCTGAATCATTGCCTTCAACGAACAGGCGGTTCATTTGCTGGCTGAGTTTCTCCGCGTTGTATTCAATGGTTTCCATGGTCTGTAACACGCGTTCACTTGAACGGCCACTTGGGTCACCGATTGAACCTGTGCCGCCACCGATGACGACAATAGGATGGTGGCCGGCAAGTTGAAATCTCTTTAAAATCATGAAGGGAATTAAGTGCCCGATATGTAAGGAGTCTCCGGTTGGGTCAACCCCGCAGTAGAGTTTAATATGCTTTGTTTCAACAAGCTTAGTTAAGCCTTCAGCATCTGTTTGTTGGTTGATGGCGCCACGCCAATTTAAATCTTCTATGATATTCACGCTTGATAGCTCCTTTACCTTTAGTGTCATGTGGTTTCATTATAAAGTTAATTATAAGGAATGGCAAGAAACCTTTGATGAGCATATGAATTATGTAATATTTAAAGAATTTTAAAGGAAATAAACTTTCCGATAAAAGAAAGCGGTTAAAATTACAGTTATGTTACAAAGTGTATACGAATTGAACATATTCAGACTTTTTGGTGAAAGCTATGATAATATACAAACATGCAAAAATGACCCAAGAGATTTTTCGAAATAACAGATAAAAATAAACTATCATCAAGGAGAGACATTAAGTAATGAAGAAAACTTTTTCTAAAAGCCTATTCAAGACAATGTTTACATCTGCAATTGCGTTAGGCGCAGCGGCTACACCTGCTACCGCATTCGCTCAAAATTATGATGCATTAATTAATGATACAGAATTACAAATTGAAGGATTAACTGCTCAACAATCTGCTTTATTCGCTCAACTTTCTGAAGCATACGCACAAATCGAAGATTTAAGTACCCAAGCAGATGCATTAGTTGCAGCTATTCAAGCAGACGAAACAGCAATTGCTGATTTCCAAACACAAATTGAAAGCTTAGAAGAGAAAATCGCAGCACGTGAAGAGTTATTAAATGAACAAGCGCGTGCCGTACAAGTAAGTGGTGGCTCTACTAACTACTTAAATTACGTTGCCTCTTCGAAAGATGTAAGTGACTTTGTAGGACGTTTAGACGTTGTACGTAAGATGGTTGATGCTAACAAAGACTTATTGACCTTACAACAAGAAGATATGGAAGCAGTTGAAGCTTCTAAAGCTCAAGTAGAGAATACGAGACAAGATAAAATTAATAAAGTATCTGAATTAGAAGCTGTTCGCTCAGACCTTTCAGCTCAAGCTGCTGAGCAAGAAGCAGTCTACAATCAATTAAGCAATGATATTACTTTAGCAGCTCAACATCGTGATGCTTTAATTCAAGAGAAGGCAGCTTATGAAGAAGCACAACGCATTGCGGCAGAGCAAGCGGCCCGTGCTGCAGCAGAAGCTCAGGCAGCCGCTGAGGCGCAAGCAGCTGCGATTGCAGAAGCTCAAGCGATTGCCGAAGCTGAGGCCCAAGCTGCAGCAGAAGCCCAAGCCGCAGCTGAAGTAGCAATGGCCGAAGCGGCAGAAGCCCAAGCATTAGCTAATGCTGAAGCATCTGTTGATCAAACTGCTGTTGATTCAGCCGCTGTTGAAGCGCAAGCCACAGCTGAAGCAGCCGTTGCCCAAGCAGCCGAAGCTGTCTTAGAAGCTCAAGCAAACTTAGAAGTAGCTCAAACAGAAGTTGCTCCAACTGTTGCTACAGAAGAAATCGTTGCTGAAGATGGCTCAGTAGCTTATGTTGAAACGGAAGTAGCAACACCAGAAGTAGACACAACAGCTCAAGAAGCAGCCGTTGCCGAAGCCGAAGCAGCCCAAGCCGCCGCTCAGGCTCAATTAGAACAAGCTCAAGCCGAAGCCCAAGCAGCCGCCGAAGCTCAAGCTCAACAAGCAGCTCAAGCCGAAGCCCAAGCCCAAAGTGAAGCTCAAGCAGCAGCAGCAGCTGCCGAACAACGTGCGGCTGAAGCCCAAGCTCAAGCCGAAGCAGCCCAAGCTCAAGCAGCAACAGCCCAAGCTAATGCTAATGCATTGATTGCCAATGCAGAGAAATACTTAGGTACACCATATGTTTGGGGTGGCAAGACGCCAAGTGGTTTTGACTGCTCAGGTTTCGTTCAATATGTATTCAATGAAACATACGGCATTAATGTTGGTGGATGGACTGGTGAACAACAACACGCTGGTACACAAATTAGTGTAGCCGACGCGCAGCCAGGAGACTTATACTTCTGGGGTGACAATGGTTCTACTTACCACGTAGCTATCGCTACAGGTGGCGGAAACTATATTCACGCTTCTCAACCAGGTACGCCACTTGAATACAACAACACGCAATGGTTCACACCACAATTTGCGGTTCGCGTAAATCGTTAATCATATACCAACCATATACTTCCCGTCAGTTTAAAGCTGAGGGGAAGTTTTTTTATGAAAATTTGAGGCAAGGGTTAAAAGACCTTATTCTTATGCTATAATAGGAAAAGTATGAATATTAAAGGAGGCACTCATTCGTGACCGAACAAAAAAATACATTCTATGTGACAACACCTATTTATTACCCAAGTGGTAAATTACATATTGGCAATGCATACTCGACCATTGCAGCTGATGCGATTGCCCGCTATAAACGCTTAATGGATTATGATGTTTATTTCCTTACTGGGACAGACGAACATGGTCAGAAGATTCAGACGAAAGCCGAAGAGATGAACATGTCACCTCAGGCTTATGTGGATAGTATGGCTGAGGAAATCCAAGCCTTGTGGCAGACCTTGAAGATTACGAATACAAACTTCATTCGTACGACAGAGCCAAGACATAAGGCAGCTGTTCAGGAAATCTTCCAAAAGTTACTTGACCAAGGCGATATTTATCTTGGTGAATATGAAGGCTGGTATTCTGTCAGTGATGAGGAGTACTTTACAGAGACTCAGTTAAGCGAAGTCTTCAAGGATGAAACCGGGAAAGTTATCGGAGGGATTGCCCCAACTGGTAATGAAGTGGAATTGGTGAAGGAAGAAAGTTACTTCTTCAAGTTAAGCAACTATGCTGATCGATTGGTAGCATACTATGAAGATCATCCTGAATTTATTCGGCCAGCTTTCCGTAAGACAGAAATGGTGAATAACTTTATTAAGCCTGGCTTGGAAGATTTAGCTGTTTCGCGGACTACTTTCTCATGGGGCATCCCGGTTAAATCTGAACCCAAGCATGTGGTCTATGTGTGGATAGATGCGCTGGTTAACTATATTACGGCCTTGGGTTATCTCCAAGAAGATCACGCAAACTTCGATAAATACTGGCCAGCTTCAGTGCAAATTATTGGCAAGGATATTTCCCGTTTCCATATGATTTATTGGCCGATTATTCTCATGGCTTTGGATTTGCCTTTACCTAAGCAAGTCTATGCCCACGGCTGGATGCTGATGAAAGATGGGAAGATGTCTAAATCCAAAGGGAATGTTATATACCCGGACGTATTAATTAATCGCTACGGCTTAGATGCTACCCGCTTCTATTTATTAAGAGAGATGAGTCAAGGCAATGATACGGTCTTTACACCTGAAGATTTCGTCAACCGGGTGAATTTCGAATTAGCGAATGACTTGGGGAATTTACTGAATCGGACGATTGCGATGATTAACCGCTACTTAGGCGGGCAAGTGCCGACGGATGCAGGTGAACGGAGTGCAACAGCTTTTGATGAAGCACTTGAAAGTTTCGTGGATGAGCATGTAAGTAGCTATCACCAAGCCATGGATATTCTAGCTTTTAACGAAGCCCTCGATGCAGTGATGCAAGTCGTATCTCGGGCAAATAAATATATCGATGAGACAGAACCATGGATTCTGGCTAAAGATGAAACACAATTACCTGAACTTAAATCCGTCATGTATCACTTAGCAGAAGTGTTACGGATGGTTAGTCATTTATTGCGACCATTTATGCCGGATACCCCAGCGGAAATCTTCACACAATTAGGTATCGCACAAGAACAAGAGCGAAACCTCGCTGAACTTCAATGGGGACAATTTCCAGAGGGTGCCCAAGTAGTGGCCAAAGGTGAACCAATCTTCCCTCGTTTAGATGTGGAGGAAGAAGTAGCCTTTATTCAAGGTGAGATGAGCGGTGGCCAAAGCTCCCAAGGAACTTCTGTAGACGATCCGAACTGGCAACCGGAGGATGTCGAGCTGGTCTATGAAGAGACTCCAGCGGTTGATTTCGATCAATTTATCCAAGTTGAAATCAAAGTAGCCGAGGTCATTGATGTAGCGCCAGTGGAAGGGTCCAATAAATTACTCCGCTTCCGCTTGGATGCCGGTGACAAAGGACATCGCCAGATTCTCTCAGGTATTGCGAAAGCCTATCCAGATTACGAAGCGTTAATTGGTCGTAAAGTGACCATTGTCGCGAACTTAAAGCCTCGTAAGATGATGGGTTATATTAGTCAAGGGATGATTCTCTCTGCTGAAAGTGATGGGCAATTAAGCCTATTATTTGCACCGGAAGATAGCGAGAATGGTAGTTTAATTGGTTAGAGACAAGGTGGCTCAATTTCAGTAAGATGAAATTGAGCTTTCTTGCTGAAAGGATAGATTATGGAATTATTTGATACCCATACGCATTTAAACGTTAAGCAATTTGCGGGCGTAGAAGGGGAAGTTATTGAACGAGCTAAAGCGGCGGGTGTTGCTTACATGGCGATTGTTGGCTTCGATTATCCAACAATTCATAAAGCCCTTGAATTAGTGGAAGAGTATGATAATTTAATCGCTGCAACAGGCTGGCATCCAACTGAGACAATCCACTTCGACCAAGCTTGTGAGGATTTCCTTGAAGAAACCTTACAACATCCCAAAGTTAAGATGCTAGGTGAAATTGGCTTAGACTATTATTGGGATACTAGCCCAGCAGACATTCAAGCTAAAGCCTTCCGCAGGCAAATTGCCATTGCCAAAAATCACCAATTGCCGATTACCATCCATAACCGGGATGCGACCGCGGATGTTTACCGTATATTGAAAGAAGAAGGGGTCCCTCCTAAGGGTGGCATTATGCATAGTTTCGGAGAAGGACCTGAATGGGCCGAGAAATTTCTGGATTTAGGCATGCACATTAGCTTTAGTGGGGTGGTAACCTTTAAGAAGACGGAAGACGTACGACAAGCTGCGCAAATCGTGCCGGATAATCGTCTCTTGATTGAAACCGATGCGCCCTATTTAGCGCCGGTACCTAAGCGGGGCAAGCAGAATGAACCAGCCTTTGTCCGCTATACGGCCGAGCAACTAGCTCAAACCCGGGGCGTAACCTTGGAGGAGTTGGCTCACCTGACAACGACGAATGCCATGCAGCTTTTCGATTGGCATCCCCAGGAGTTAACGCATGATTAGGGAAGTGCCGCAAGAAGTTATTGTCGTTGAGGGCAAGGCGGATACCCAACGTCTGCAAGTTACCTTCGGCCCTGAGGTTAAGACAATTGAAACGAACGGCTCGGAGATCAGTCTCGCTACTTTAGAAGAGATTGCTCAAGCTCAGCGTTTATTCGGAGTTATTGTTCTAACTGACCCCGATTTCCAAGGGGAACGCATTCGCCGACTCGTGCAAGCCCATGTCCCGGATGTAGCCCATGCGTATATCAAACGGGAAGAAGGGCGCGGCCGACATGCCTCAGATAGCTTAGGTATCGAGCATGCCAGTCCTGAAGCAATTCGAGGCGCCTTAGCTAACCGAATCACACCGCAAGTCCAAGGCGTAGCGGGTGAAAGCTTCACAACAGCTGATCTGCAAGCTTTAGGCTTAGTTGGTAGCGCAAGTGCGGCTAGTAGAAGGCAATATATTGCAGAGTACTTCCATATTGGTCCGGTAAATGGTAAACAACTTAAACGAAAACTGGAACGCTATCAGATATCCTACCAAGCTGTCTGTGAGGCGTTAGAGAAAGGTGGCTATCATGTCAACAAATCATAAACTGATTGCGAGTCCATCGCGTACAACTGAAATTATGCAAACTTACGGCATTCAGATGAAGAAGAGTCTCGGCCAGAACTTTATTATTGAGTCTCAAATCTTAGATAAGATGCTATTGGCCGGCGACGTTGACGCACAAACGACGGTCATTGAAATTGGTCCGGGGATTGGCGCTTTGACGGAAGTCCTTGCTAGACAGGCCAAGCAAGTAGTAGCCTTTGAAATCGATCAGCGCTTCATCGATATCTTAGCAGAGACCTTGCGTCCCTATGAAAATGTCCAAGTTGTACACCAAGATATTCTTGAAGTTGATTTCGATCACCCGTCTTTACGCTTTCTCCAAGAAGCTGAACGCTTAGTCGTTATAGCCAATTTACCTTATTACATCACCACGCCTATTATTATGCACCTGATGGGAAGTTCCTTGCCTTTTGATAAATTGGTCATGATGATGCAAAAAGAGGTCGCAGAGCGGATGACGGCACCGGTAGGATCTAAGGCATACGGCTCTTTAACCATTGCGATTGAGAATACAATGCACGCTTCTGTGGCCTTTACAGTTCCTAAAACGGTGTTTATTCCCCAACCTAATGTTGACTCAGCCGTTCTTGTCTTAAAAAGACGAGCGGAGCCTCTCGTTGAATTGGCAGATCCCGAAGCGTTTCAAAGCTTTGTTAAATCTGCCTTTAGCCAACGACGTAAGACCTTACGCAATAATCTGCGGGCAGCCTATAAAGGCACGGATGTGCTAAATGAACACATTGAAGCAGCTTTTATTCAAGCGGGCATTGATGGGACAAGGCGCGCTGAGACGCTGAGCTTGCAGGAATTTGCGGCCCTTTATCAAACTTTGAGCTAAAATTCATATATTTTTCAAGTAAAGTACTTGCTTGTTACAGGTATATATGATAAGATTGACAATTTGTAAAGAATATGATATAATGCTTCTGAGGTGAAGGGGATGCCAAAAGAATTAGCTGAAATTAAATTATTCTTGGATAATCGACTTGGTGAAGAAATCACTGTAACTGTTCAAATGGGACGTAAGAAGAAGAAAGAACGTCGAGGAATTCTAAAGGAGACGTATCGGTCAATATTTATTGTTGACTTAGATCAATCGGAGAACGATTTCGACCGAGTATCTTACAGTTATCGGGATATCTTGACGAATACCATCGAGTTAGATTTCAATGATTAATAAGCGATTCTCGAAGTGAGCAAGCATAGACAGCTTGCTCACTTTCTTTTACGCATGAGTTAAATATTGCAATACAATATGTTATAATAAATGAGACAAAGTACATATGCATTTATATGAATCATTTGGCGAGCGTACTCATTACTACAAGTGGGGAATGATGAATATTTATATCGCTTGAGAAGATTTGCTTTGAAACGGAATAAGTATAATATGATTAAGGAGTTCGGTAATGACAGTCAAGATGATTGTAGGGCTGGGGAATCCCGGCGATAAATATGATGGCACAAAGCATAATATTGGTTTCGAAGTTGTCGACGCCTTATTAAAAGAACAGAATCTATCGATGACTGACCAGAAATTTAGAGGGGACTATACAATCTGGCGCCATGGCGGTGACCGGATTATTATTTTGAAGCCTTTTACGTATATGAATCTTTCAGGCGAGGCCGTCTTGCCTTTGATGTCCTATTTCGGTGTAGGTATGGAGGATTTATTGGTCATTTATGACGATATGGATTTGGCCGTCGGCCAACTTCGCCTCAGGCAGAAAGGGAGTGCCGGTGGCCATAATGGGATGAAGAGCATTATAGAAATGCTAGGTAGCCAAGTCTTTGATCGATTGAAAGTAGGGATTGGTCGTCCAGCGCCTGGCTGGAAAGTCGTTGATCACGTCTTAGCTCCTTTTGCCAAGGATGACCGTCCAAAGATGGATGATAGTGTGCTAAAAGCGGTCGCTATTATCGAAGACTGGGCCAGTGGGATGGATATGGTTTCTTTGATGAATAAGTATCACTAATTAAGGAGGTCCAATGGAAGTAGAAACTAGGTTTAAGCCCTTTGAGGCAAGTCTTAAGCAAATTAGTGCGAGCCATCGTCTGCCTCATCTCGTGACAGGGATTGACGAGACGGCACGGGCCATTTTTATTGCGGGACTATATACGAATGAGCCGAAGCAGATGCTTGTGGTGGAAGCCAATCCGCAGAAGCGAAATATTCTATTGGATGATTTGACCCAATTGCTAGGGGAAGATATTGTCTATGAATTTCCGGAAGAAGAGACCTTAGCCATTGAGTATTCCATTTCGTCTTTTGAAAGCCGTGCCCAGCGGGTGCAAATATTGAATAAGTTGCAAGCGGGGGAAGCGCTGGTGGTTGTCACGTCGGTAGCTGGTTTGCGCAAAAGGCTTACTCCGCTACACTTGTGGCAAGAACAAAGTCTTCTCTTGCAAGTTGGTGAGTCTTATGAAATTGATAATTTAAGAGAGCGCTTTGTACAGTTAGGTTATACAAATGAAGGGATGGTCGATGCTCCGGGGCAATTTGCAATCCGCGGAGGTATTGTTGACTTTTATTCACTCGATCTAGCGCAACCCGTCCGACTAGATTTCTTTGATGTGGAATTGGATTCGATTCGCTTTTATAATCCAGAAACACAGGAATCTACTGAGAATATTGAGCAAGTTGCTCTGACACCTGTTTCTGATGTAGTCTTCCCGATTCAGCAGCAACAAGCTTTACTGGAAACCTTGCGCAAAGAAGCGGCTGACGCAGCCAAGAAGGTGCAAGATGATGCGACGCGGGAGAGTTTCCGGACGGGTATGGACTACCAACTTGCGCAGCTTTCCGCAGGAGAAGGCTTGACCTATGCATCAGCATATTTGAGTTATATCGATCCGGAAGGTACGTCGATATTAACCTATATGCAAGCTGACGCCTGGCTTATGGTGCAGGAATTTCATAAAATTCAACAGCAAGAACAACAAATCATTGAAGAGAATCAATATTGGCTGGAGCAAGAGACAGCTAGAGGGCTATTGCTGCCGAAGCAGGGCGACGGTATGAAGTTATCTGTCCATTCCTTAATTCGTCAAGCCCAACAGGCGACAGTCTATTTTGCGGTATTACAGCGCGGGTTAGGGCAAATGGAACTGGCAGGGATTCATCACTATCCTTATCGCTCGATGAATCAATTCTATAATCAGCTTCCGCTGATTAAAACTGAAATTGACCAATGGCTAAGTCAGTCCAATGCAGTGCATATTGCAACGTCTGACGCTGAATCGGCTCGTCGTACGCGTAAACTCTTGGAAGAGTATGAAATTCAAGCTAGGGAAGTGGCTGATACGCTAAGTTATCAACCGGGCCAGGTGACCATAGGCACGCAACCTCTTTCGAAAGGTTTCGAGTTAACCCAAGATAAATGGGTTGTAATTACTGAGCAAGAATTGTTCAACCAACGCAAGGCGAAGCGGGTACATCATCAGCATTTATCGAACGCTGAACGGATTAAAAGCTACAATGAATTAAATGTGGGAGACTATGTTGTCCATACTAGCCATGGAATTGGTGTGTATTTAGGTGTGGAGACAATTGAGATGAAGGGCACCCACCGAGATATGATAGCGGTGGAATACGCAGATAGTTCCCGGATTTATATTCCGGTTGATCAAATCCAGCTTTTACAGAAATATGTCGCCTCTGAAGAGAAGACGCCTAAGCTGAATAAATTAGGGGGGACCGAATGGGCTAAAGCGAAGCAGAAAGTTCAATCAACGGTGGAGGACATTGCCGATCAACTTATTGAGCTTTATGCTAAACGGGAGCAAGATAAAGGCTTTGCCTTCAGTCCAGACACCCCGGAACAAGCTGAATTTGAAGAAGCCTTCCCTTATGTGGAAACGGAAGATCAACTGCGTAGTGCTGCGGAAATCAAGGCAGATATGGAGAAGGAGCGGCCGATGGACCGCCTACTTGTCGGCGATGTAGGCTACGGGAAAACGGAAGTGGCCATGCGGGCTATTTTCAAAGCTGTCATGGACGGCAAGCAAGTTGCCTTTCTTGTGCCAACGACCATCCTTGCTCAGCAACACTACAATGGTCTCGTGGAACGCTTCCAAAACTGGCCTTTTGAAATTGGTATGCTTAGTCGGTTCGTCACCCAAGCGGAACAGAAGGAGAATTTACGCAAATTAGCAAACGGTGGTCTTTCCATTATTGTCGGGACGCATCGCCTTTTATCGAAAGACGTGAAGTTCCATGACTTGGGCTTGTTGATTGTGGATGAGGAGCAACGTTTCGGCGTGAAGCATAAGGAACGGCTCAAGCAACTTAAGTCTCAAGTGGATGTGCTCACCCTTACGGCGACCCCGATTCCTAGAACGCTACATATGTCGATGATTGGCGTGCGCGACTTATCGGTTATTGAAACACCGCCGAATAACCGCTTCCCGGTTCAAACTTATGTGATGGAACGGAATGAACCGGCCATAAAATCAGCAATTGAACGCGAGCTGGCTCGAGGTGGGCAAGTCTTTTACTTATATAATCGAGTGGAGACGATAGAGCAGAAAGCCCAGGAAATTAGTGACTTAGTGCCGGAAGCGCGGGTAGCCTTTGCGCACGGACGCATGAATGAGCGAGAGCTGGAGAATGTCTTAATGGACTTTATTGAAGGAGAGTATGATATTCTGGTGACGACAACCATTATCGAAACTGGTGTGGACATCCCGAATGCTAATACCCTCTTTATCGATCATGCTGAGCGGATGGGCTTATCCACCTTATATCAATTAAGGGGACGGGTTGGGCGAACCAATCGGGTTGCCTATGCTTATTTAATGTATGACCCAATGAAGCAACTGAGTGAACTGAGTGAGAAGCGTTTGAATGCTATTCGTGAATATACGGAACTGGGTTCCGGCTTTAAGATTGCCATGCGGGACTTATCCATCCGTGGTGCAGGTAACCTGCTAGGCCAGCAACAATCCGGCTTTATTGACTCAGTGGGCTATGATTTATATACACAAATGTTACACGAAGCTATCCGTAAACGCCAAGGACAGGCGCCTGAAGAATCAGCCGTTAAATCCGCTGAAATTGATATTAATGTTCAAGTGGATGCTTATATTCCGAGCGAATATATTGCCGATGAACGGCAAAAAATTCAGATGTATCAAGCAATCCAACGCATTGACTCCAAGGAGGCCTATGTCCAGCTGCAAGACCAATTTATTGATCGCTTTGGCGAATTTCCTGATGCGGTCTCAGACTTATTGGATATTTCACTTATCCGCTACAACGGTGAGCAGATTGGTATGACCAAGATGAATCAGAAGCGTTCTGAAATTGAAATAACCTTTAATGAAGAAGCAACGAAGCGCCTCCAAGGAGCGAAAGTCTTTGAAGCCTTGCAAGATGTGAAGCTCAAAGCGCAAATTCGTCTGGACCAAGAAGTTCTAGTGGTGAGTCTGAGCATTGTAGGTTTAGCAAGTGATCAATGGTTGGGCGAAATCATCCGCTTCCAAGAAGCTGCTAAAGAAATCATTGAAGAGGAGGAACATCGTGAGGTTAGATAAATTTTTAAAGGTGTCACGTTTAATCAAGCGGCGGACAGTCGCTAAAGAGGTGTCTGATCAAGGGCGCATTCAAATTAATGGGAAAGTCGCCAAATCCAGCACAAAAGTTGCGGTGGGTGATGAGATGACGATTGAATTTGGAAATCGTTACTTAACCGTTCGAGTAGAGGAATTAAAAGAAAGTACGAAGAAGCAAGATGCTGACGAGATGTATACAGTGATTAAAGAAGAGCGCATTGAACGCGAAATGCCATTCAAAGATGAATTTCTATCGTGAAAATAATGGCTTTCTAATAATTTAACTGTTATACTCTTTGTTATGAGAGGTGATAAGATGGGAAACAACAGAAATACGCAAGCCAAACAGAATAATAAAGTTGTGCACCTATATGAAGAAGCGACCCAACAAGCTGTTAAAATCCCTCGCACCTTGAATTGGCGGAAGGTGACTGCTCTTTTAGCCGGCATCCTACTTATAGGCCTTTCGGGTGGGCAATTGTTGCAGACCCTCCAGGCAAGCCAAGAAAATCAGGCGGCCTATGAAGCGGCTCGCGCGTCACATCAAGTTGCTGTAGAGAAGAATCGCAAGACGCAAGAAGAGTATCAACGGGTTCAAAGTCCAGACTATCTTGCGGAAATTGCACGTCGGGATTATTACTATTCTAAGCCGAATGAAATAATATTTGAAATAGGCGAGAATATTACCCATAATGAATGAAATATAAAGGAAACCACACAAGGAGGAAATTGGAGTCAATGACAGTTGAAGCAGGTCAAATTGTATCGGGGAAAGTAACAGGGATTACAAATTTCGGAGCATTTGTTAACTTACCAGAGAACCAATCTGGGTTAGTGCATATTAGTGAAATATCCGAAGGGTATGTCAAAGATATTGCGGATTATTTATCTGTAGGGGATGAAGTGGATGTAAAGGTGCTAAAGATTACACCAGATGGTAAAATTAACCTATCCATTCGCCAAGCGAACCCAACAGAAGCGAATGTTCAAGCAGAGCCGCAAGCGCGCCCAAAGAAAACTGAACGAGCAAATCGTCCAGAACAACATCGCCCAGTACGCACTACTCCTCGAGAGAATCGACGCAATCAGAATACTGATGACTTCGATACGATGATGAGTCAATTCTTGAAAGATAGCGAAGATCGCTTATCATCGCTTAGACGTAATACCGAAAGCAAGCGCGGTGGCCGGGGTGGCCGTCGCGGCTAAAGCAAAAGCACGTGCAAATATGTTGCACGTGCTTTTTTAATGATGCTCTGGGATTGGTAGGGTAATTAAGAAGGTCGAGCCGACGTTCTTGGAGCTGCTTGCTTCAATGTGACCTCCATGTAAATCGATAATTTGCTTGGCGATCGAAAGGCCGAGACCGTTGCCTGAATCAGCCCGACTCGTATCTTCTTGGTAGAATTTATCGAAAATTCGCTGGATATTCTGCGTATCAAAGCCATAGCCAGTATCTCGGATAAGGACATGCACGGAAGCCTCGCTCGATGTGAGGCGCACTTCAATCATTCCGCCTGGCCGATTATATTTAATGGCATTCTCTAATAGGTTCATCCACAATTGATCGAGCAAGTCTTCATTGCCTTGGAAGATTGTCTTAGGTAAGTCTAAGCTAAGCTCCAAATCCTTCTCATCCCATTGCTGTTGCAGCAGAACGAGCGTGTTGCGGATTTGCTCGTCTAAACGGAATGCGTCGCGTTTAATAGCCACGGATTGATGCTCCAATTTGTTCAAAAGAAGAATGTTCCCGCTTAGTTTAGACAGTCTATCCGACGCTTCAATGATATTGTGCAAGGCGGTCTGGCGTTCGTCTTCTGCAAGATCAGTATCCTTAAGCAGTTGGGCATTGCCGCGAATGACCGTGAGAGGCGTTTTGAACTCGTGGGAGATGGTGGAGATGAAATCATTCTGTAGCATCTCGTTCCGGCGTAATTCCTGCACCATAATATTAAAGGCACGGTACAATTCATGAATATCTCCGGGACGCTGTTGATATTCGTCCAATTGTACGGAGAAGTCATTCTCAGCCACTTGATTCATCGCCTGCTTTAATTGCCGAATGGGCTGTAAGATAGACCGGCTGACAATTGAAGAGATTAAAACCGAGATTAAATTAGTCGCAATAAAGATTGAAACGAGCACCCGAACTGAAATGTCTACCCGGGTAGGTAAGATATCGATGCGAATGAGCAGGAGTGTAACAATTAAGGCGATAAAGCTAATCAATGCATAAAAGAAAAGCGTGAGAAAGGTGAAATACACCCAAAGATTCTGATGGCCAGGTCTAAATGGTTTCATGGATAACCGCCTTATAGCCCAAGCCACGAACTGTTATAATAGAGAAATCCTCGTTGTCTTTGAAACGATCGCGCAGCCGTTTAATATGGACATCAACGGTTCGCTCATCTGACTGGCTGTCATAGCCCCAAATCTCGTCCATCAGCTGCTGGCGGGTGAATATCTTGTTCTCATAGGAGAGTAATTTATGTAATACGAGAAATTCCTTCTGGGGCAAATCATAAGTTTCGCCCTGGAAAGTTACCGTATTGGCTGATAAATCAAGCGCTGTCTTGCCAACTTGCAAGTAGTTACTGTTATTGATGTTTGCCCGGCGTAAGAGGGCGTCCACGCGCAGTAACATCTCTTTAATATCAATCGGCTTAACCATATAATCATCCACACCCGTTTCGAAACCGCGCTGCTTATCTTCGAAACGTCCTTTGGCGGTAATCATTAAGATGGGTTGTTCATACTTAGCTTCGCGGAGCATTTCGGTAAATTGATAGCCGTCTTGTCCTGGCATCATGACATCTACAATTAACAAATCAATATGTTGGTGCTCCATAATCGTGAGCGCTTGCGAGACTGAAGTAGCTAAATGAGCCGTATGAAAGTTCTTCTCGAGAGCTAGTTGATACATTTCCGCTAAGGATTTATCGTCTTCTAAAACTAAGATACTACTCATGGTTCTAACTCAATCCTTTCTTACTAAGAATTATAGCAAGAAACAAAGAAAAGTAAAAATGAATTAAAGGGCAATGGGTACAAAATAAGCGAGATTTAATCTTCTTGGCAAAATTTACTAAAGAAAGTTTAAAAACTAACGGAAGTTCATGATGAATTCACACAGGGAAGGTATAGTGATATTAACCTCTACCGGATAAGCACTTGAATTCGTTCATTACCCACCGAATAAGATTACTTTATCCCTATAATAAGTATTCTTCACTCTTGAATCAATTTCCATAACTGTTCATGTAATTCAAAACGAATGAAACAAGATAACGTGACGTTTCAATAGGATATATTTATTTGCATCTTCAGCAATCCCTGGCAAGAACATGTAAATAATAAGACTATTATTACGTTAGGTAGAGGTTTTATTCACACAGAAAGATAGCTCGGCCCAAAGGCAGCTATCTTTTTCTTGTTTTTTAATGAGAAGATTCGTATGATACACCTACGAAGGTGATAACATGAATGTAATTGAAGAAATTAAGCAACAGTTGATAACTTTTAAGCAACAGGGCCCAATGGTCGTGGCTGTGTCAGGTGGGGTCGACTCTATGGTCTTATTGGATGCACTCCGCCAGATATATCCCGCTAGCGAATTAGTGGTAGCCCATTTCAATCATGGTTGGCGGGCTGAAAGTGCAGCGGAAGCTAGTGGGGTGGAAGCTTATGCGCACCGTTATGGCTTGCCTTTCGAACTGGGCATTTGGGAATCAGGAGAGCAGCAACGCTCGGAAGCGGCCGCTCGCAAAGCACGTTACACTTTCTTTGCGGATATACTCACTACCTATCAAGCAAGGAATTTAATCACAGGCCACCATCTCGATGACTTTGTGGAAACTTTCCTGCTAAGAATCGGACGGGGCTCTTCCTTGAAGGGCTTAGCCGGGATGCAAGCGCATAGTCGTCAGAAACTAGTTAACAAGACCGGTGAGACGCTGGATGTTGATATTCTGCGTCCCTTGCACCGCCTTGATAAGGCTAGTCTTTATAACTATGCACAGGTGAGAAGTGTGCCCTTCTTTGAGGATGAATCGAACCAGAGCGATGTGTATACGCGGAATCGGCTGCGTCAAACAGTCTTGCCAGCTTTAGAAGAGGTCTTTCCTGATATAACGGGACAGGTGAAACAAGCTTTAGACCAATGGCAAAAGAGCTATGCGGTGCATTTAGCATATTTCCAAGAGCATCTTGCGCCCTTTATTCATCATACGGACAGCGGTTGGCAGATGCCTCGCAATCTTTGGTTGCGTCTATCTGAAGCAGCGCAAATATTGTATATTGAGGTTTTGTTTGAAGAAGTCCTCGTAGAAGTGATGCCGGATTATAGCCAGGAAGCGATTGGGCGTCTGTACAAATTAATCAATCAAGATACGCAGCCAAATCAATGGATTCCCCTTGGCAATGGCTGGTGTGCAAGGCGGGCATACGAGGCGATTTATATTGAGCCTGAGCAACATCAAGTGGATACCTGGCAAAGCTTAGTAATATCCGCTTCGAATACCTGGCATGCTGGTGATGGGCAGGAGCGCTTCGCCTTATTTGAAGCGGGGCAACTTCCAGATTATGACTCACAAGAGACGATTGTTTATCCGCTCACATTGCCAGCAGGAGTAAGCAAGCTGTGCGTCAGGCCGTGGCAAGCGGGGGATCGCTTGCGCTTGGTAAATAAGACGGGGGAATATTTCACGAAGAAAGTCAGTCGGATTTTCATTGATGAGAAGGTTCCACAAAGCGAGCGCCAGCAGGCTAAGGTGTTAGTGGCTTGTGATGAGGTAGAGGAAATAATCGCTTTGCTGGCATATCGGCAAGGGTCCGCTTATAAAGCGACCACAAAAGAAGCCCCGACCCATTATTTTCTCTACCAAAAAGGAAGAATTTAGCTTAGAATTGTGGTATGATGTGTATTATGGTATTTGATAAACATAAATAAAAGGAGAAGCGACATGTTAGAACAAGATATTCAAGAGGTTCTGGTTACGCGAGAAGAAATAGCTGAAGCTGTTCGAAAGCTTGGTCAGCAAATTACGCAAGATTACCAAGGAAAAGAACTTCTTGTCGTTGGTGTTTTAAGGGGCGCTGCGATTTTCCTAACGGATATCATTCGCGAAATTGATTTATATGTTGAAATTGATTTTATGGATGTGAGTAGTTATGGGGCAGGGACTGAATCGTCAGGCGAAGTGAAGATTATTAAAGACCTAGATACGAAAGTTGAAGGACGTAATATCTTAGTCGTGGAAGACATTATTGATACAGGCCGGACCTTACGCTATTTAGTTGATTTATTGAAATATCGTAAAGCGAACTCTGTTAAGGTATGTGCCTTATTGGATAAGCCTGAGCGTCGAGTGATTAAAGATTTAGTCCCAGATTACGTAGGCTTGGAAGTACCGGATGAATTTGTTGTAGGTTACGGGCTCGATTTCGATCAGAAATATCGTAATTTACCGTACATCGGGGTATTAAAACCAGAACTGTATGAGAATGCTTAATTATAGTATTCCCTGCGATAAATATGGTATCCTTATAGGGTTCAGAATATTAAGTAAGGAGGAAATACCCGAATGAACAACCAGAATCCCAATCGCAACTTCTTCCGTAGTACATTGTTCTATGTGCTCGTTGTTCTTGCGATCGCAGGAGGTATTCAATTATTGACCGGTGGGGGAGCTGCGCAAGGCCCCACGGCAGAAATTTCCCAAACTCAATTCATGGACGAATTAGAAAAGGGCGAAATTAAAGAATTTGAAATCCAAATCGGCTCAGGCGCGTATAACGTCAAAGGGCAGTATGAGAAAGAAACGAAAGTTAACGAAGATGAAGGTAACTTAATGCAAGTCTACCAAGGTTCTGATACGACGAAGCGTTTCGAAACAAAGGTGCTAGGAAACGACTCTACCTTATCAGCCATCACGGAGCTGGCTAAGGCATCTGAAACGAAGATGAAGACCTTGCCAGAATCGACAACAGGCTTATGGTTGAGTTATATTCCCTTCTTAATTTTACTTATTCCAACCTTCTTTCTAATTTATTCCATGACCCAGCAAAGCGGGGGTGGAGGTGGCCGCAATGTCATGAACTTTGGCAAGACGAAGTCACAAGATGCATCCAAGCAGAAGGTGAAAGTGAAGTTTAGTGATGTTGCTGGTGCTGAAGAAGAAAAGCAAGAGCTTGTAGAAGTGGTTGAATTCTTGAAGGACCCAGACCGCTTTACCGGCCTAGGCGCGCGTATCCCTGCAGGAGTGCTTTTAGAGGGTCCTCCAGGAACAGGTAAGACTTTGCTAGCTAAAGCAGTTGCTGGGGAAGCAGGTGTACCTTTCTATAGTATTTCAGGATCAGAATTTGTTGAGATGTTTGTCGGTGTGGGAGCAAGTCGCGTGCGCGATTTATTCGAGAATGCAAAGAAGAATGCTCCATCGATTATCTTCATCGATGAGATTGATGCTGTCGGTCGCCAGCGTGGTGCTGGAATGGGTGGAGGACACGATGAGCGTGAGCAGACCTTGAACCAACTTCTTGTGGAGATGGATGGTTTCGAAGGGAATGAAGGCGTGATTGTTATCGCCGCTACCAACCGGGCCGATGTTCTGGACCCAGCTTTACTACGTCCAGGACGGTTTGACCGTCAAATTCTAGTCGGCAACCCGGACGTTAAAGGCCGGGAGGCAATCTTGCGTGTACATGCGCGCAATAAGAAGTTATCGCCAGAGGTTGATTTGAAAGTAATTGCCCAACAAACCCCAGGTTTTTCAGGAGCAGACTTAGAGAACTTACTAAACGAAGCAGCCCTTGTTGCGGCACGTTTCGACCATGCGGTAATTATGCCGGAAGATGTGGATGAAGCGCATGACCGCGTTATTGCTGGGCCTGCTAAGGAGAATAAGGAAATGTCTGAGAAACAACGGCGTACTGTTGCCTACCATGAAGCCGGTCATACCGTTGTCGGTATGGTGTTGAATGATGCGCGTATCGTGCATAAGGTAACGATTGTTCCCCGGGGCCGAGCAGGTGGTTATGCGATTATGCTACCTAAAGAAGATCAGTATATCATTACTGAGAAAGAATTGTATGAACAAGTGGTTGGACTACTGGGTGGCCGGGCAGCAGAAGAGATTGTGTTCAATCATCAATCGACGGGAGCCAGCAATGACTTCCAGCAAGCAACACAAATTGTTCGCAGCATGGTCACTGAATATGGTATGTCTGAGAAATTGGGTACGATTCAATATGAAGGCAATAGCCAACCATTTGCAGGGCGTCAATACGGTCAAACCGCAGCTTACTCTGAACAAGTAGCTTACGAGATTGATATGGAAGTTCGCCGCATAATGAATTTAGCCCTGGAAGAGGCGCATCAAATTATCAATGAGCACCGCGAGCAATTGAATACAATTGCTGAGAAATTACTTGAAATTGAAACGCTAGATCGCCGTGAGATTGAAGCACTCTTCAAGACAGGTGAAATGCCTAAGCCAGAAGATCAGCCAGCTTCTGAGGAGGAGCCAATTACTCCGGATTCTTATGAAGATGCTAAGCAGAAAGCCGAAGAAGATGATCCTTTGGAGACACATCATCCATCGGCCTATGATAGCGATTCAGATCGTCCGCGCAATGCACATATTAATCAAGACCGCGATGAATAGTGGACTTGGTTTAAATGAAGTCTCGAAACCTCTATCAAGTAGGGGTTTCGGGATTTTTATATGGGCTGGGATATGAGCAATGTCAATTCCGGGAAGTGATAATGAGTATTCGGAATCCTTAGTGGTTCTTTCCGGCAGGAAATATATATTTTTTGGAATTAGGCGCTGATATTTCAGCGGGAGAATGGTATGATAGCTATGATTGTTAGTGAAGAGAAGGAGCGAGATATGCAAGATCAATTAGTTAAGTATTTAGCCTTTGATGGGCAAGTACGCTTAGTGCTTGTGCAGGCGACGAATACGGTTCAAGAAGCTTGCCGTCGCCATGATACGTGGCATACTGCCAGTGCGGCCTTTGGACGGACTATGATTGGTAGCTTACTATTGGCGTCAAATTTGAAAGGTGAAGACCGTATCATCACTGAAATTCAAGGGACTGGGCCAATTGGGCGCATTGTGGTGGATGTGAATAGCCATAACCAAGTGCGTGGTTACGTGAATCAGCCCCATGTGGCCTTGGAGCTCAATGAACAGCACAAACTAGATGTAAGTGGTGCGGTCGGCTTGCCTGGGACGCTTACAGTGCGACGTTATATTGAGCATATGGAGCCTTTTGTTGGACAAGTGGCTTTGGTCTCTGGGGAGATTGGGGATGATTTCACTTATTATATGACTGCGTCTGAGCAGACACCTTCTTCTTTCGGCTTGAGTGTGCTGGTTAATCCGGATGAGTCGATTCAATCCGCAGGTGGCTTTATGATTCAGATGATGCCGGGTGCAACTGAGGAGACAATTCAAGCTTTGGAAGCTAATTTAAGTCAGTTAGATTCTTTAGCAACGTACTTTAATGAGAGTGAGTCCCTCGTGTCTTTAGTGGAGGCGCTTGTTGGCCAGGGTAATTATAAGGAATTGGAAGCAGCGGACGTGAGTTTCCATTGCCCATGCAGTAAAGCTTACTATCAAGATAAGTTGGCTGTATTGGATGAGATGACTTTACGTGAGATGATTGAAGAAGACCATGGGGCAGAAGTGACCTGTCATTTCTGTAATGAGCAGTACCAGTATAGCGAGGAAGACTTGCGTGAAGTTCTTCATGCTAACCAAGCGAAATAAATCGATATGACAATCCCCTGTGAATCATGTAGAATACGGGGAGATGAAATGGATAGACAGGAGAGAGAATATGAGCGATAACCAACCACAAACACACGAAGAATTTAATGACCAACTGATTGTGCGTCGTGAGAAGATGCAAGAGATGCACGATATGTCAGATGTGCAGCCATTTGATTCAGGCTTTGAACGGACACATTATTCGAATGAAATTCATGAAGCATATGATGACTACACCGTAGAGGATTTTGAGAGTCAAGAGCGCATTCAAGTGGCAGTAGCTGGACGCCTTGTATCTAAACGAGGGAAAGGAAAAGCCGGCTTTGCCCACTTACAAGATTATCATGGCAAAATTCAAATTTACGTCCGCCAAGATATGATCGGCGAAGCACGCTACGAACTATACAAGAAAGCAGACCTCGGGGACATTGTTGGTGTGCGAGGCTATGTCTTCAAAACCAATACCGGAGAAGTGTCTGTTCGTGCTGAGGAATTCATTCCACTAACGAAAGCCTTACGTCCGCTACCTGATAAATTTCACGGGTTAACCAATGTAGAACAGCGCTACCGCCAACGTTATCTTGACTTAATTAGTAATGACGAGAGTCGGGAGCGTTTCGTCAATCGTTCCCGCATTGTAAGTGAAATCCGCCGTTACTTAGATCAACACGACTATATTGAAGTGGAAACACCGGTCTTACATGACCTGGCTGGAGGTGCCAATGCACGTCCGTTTATTACGCATCATAATGCCTTAGATATGGAGCTTTACTTGCGTATTGCATTAGAACTTCATTTGAAGCGTTTAGTTGTGGGTGGCTTTGAGAAGGTCTATGAAATTGGTCGGGTATTCCGTAATGAAGGGATTGATACAACCCATAACCCTGAATTTACGATGTTGGAAGTCTATACAGCTTACACAGTCTACACCGATATTATGGACTTAACGGAGGACTTAATTAAGCATGTAGCTGACGCCGTTCTTGGCACACTACACATTACTTACAACGAACAAAGCATTGATTTAGAAACACCGTGGCGTCGAGTCCATATGGTGGACTTAATTAAGGAAACCAGTGGCGTGGACTTCTGGCAGGAGATGACCTATGAAGAAGCCAAAGCTTTAGCTAAAGAGCACCATGTACCATTGAATGATCACGACACAACGGTAGGCCATATTATCAATAACTTCTTCGAAGAGTTATGTGAAGAGAAGATTGTTCAACCAACCTTTGTATACGGCCATCCGGTAGAGATTTCACCATTAGCTCGTAAGAACGAAGCAGACCCACGTTTCACAGACCGCTTTGAACTTTTCATCTCAGGTCATGAATACGGCAATGCCTTTACGGAGTTGACCGATCCAATCGACCAGCGTGAACGTTTCGAAGCACAAATGACCGAGAAGGATCAAGGAAACGATGAAGCGCATCCAATCGATGAAGACTTCATTGAAGCCTTGGAATACGGTATGCCACCAACAGGTGGATTAGGTATTGGGATTGACCGTTTAGTCATGCTACTAACTGATTCACAATCTATTCGTGATGTGGTCCTCTTCCCAACCTTAAGACGACAATAATGATTACTAAAATCCCAACCCCGAGCAGCAAACTATGTGTACTCGAGGTTGGTTTTTTCTCTTTATGCACCAATGATTCTGTTTGCTGAGGTGATTAGGGAGTCAGTCGTGGAAAGCTCCAATAATAAAGTTAATCCAGCAAAGAAAGTGTAGCGGGGTATCCAGCTGCATTAAAAGATTACGATTAATGTGAGCACTGGTTGATGTATTGGTCAAGCTCAACAAATACAAGGCTTATTATGAATGTATCGGTTTTGTAGGCGCAGAGAAATGGAAGGCAGCTAACATATGCAAGCTTCTTAGATACAAATAGAAAGCTTGTATATGTAAAGAATCATTGTGTGTAGAAGACCATAGAATCAGGAATGTTTATCAATCCACTGACAGCATTGATATATTAGATAACAAACTATAGTGGCTATGAGCAATTGTGTTGAAAGCGACAGTTGATTAAAGAAATGGTAGCTATGTTTTATTGTTTCGATAAAGTTATTTAGCATGCAATGGCAATGTACCTCCTACTGTGCTTACCGACTTGATGAGGAACGGTCACTTGCTTCTTTGAAATCTTGGATTACACCTTTTCCGAAATGCCAATTTTTATCAAGTTTAGGAAGCACTCTGGGTAACTAACTTGCATCATAGGTAATTTGCATTTCCTTATAACTAAGCTTTTTCATAAGGGATCACCAATTATTTTTTGGAATCGAAGCGTATGAGAAACATCTGAAGCGTTAGAAAATCCTTTGATATACTAAAAGAATACGTTTTCGGCTAGTCTTCCTATTTCTTGGAAGCCGTTACCCCTATGTAAACTTTCAATTGTTCTGGGCTTGAAATGTACTTCATGGTTATCAACCTTTCTGTTTGGTATGACATAATTTAAACACATAAACATTATGAGACGATAAATATTGTATGGAATGCTCGGATAGCTAAATGAATCATCGAATGTGTCCTTTTATTGAGTTTAAGGTGTATTTCATTGAAAGGCAGTTGTATGCTTCTTGTAATACACGTCTCTTATAAAAGCAAGGCAAAAAAGAGTCGACTGCAAACAGCCGACTCTTGCTTAGAAGTTATTCTTTTGAGGTTTTAGTAACATCACCTTCCGGGGGATCTCTTTGAATAATTCGTGCTGGTACCCCCACAGCGGTTGCATAAGGTGGTACGTCTTCTAAGACGAGCGCTCCGGCACCGATTTTGCTATGGTGGCCAATGCGGACATCTCCAAGAATTGTGGCGCCAGTGCCAATGAGCACATCATGTTCAACTGTGGGATGGCGCTTGACGTCTTTTTCTTTACCGGTTCCTCCAAGGGTGACGCCGTGGAATAGCTTAACCCTTGGGCCAATGATTGACGTTTCGCCAATGACAAGACCTGTGCCGTGATCAATAAATATCGGTTCATCAATTTGAGCACCGGGATGAATTTCTATGCCTGTTAGAAAACGTGCCTGTTCAGATATTTTCCTTGCGAGTAGAAAATTTCCTCGCTGGTAGTGCATATGAGCACGTTCATGCATCACCAAGGCAGTGACTCCTGGATAGTAACGGTAGGCTTCTTCGATGCTATGGGCCGCTGCGTCTTCTTGATAGATATAAGTCGCAAGACGGTAGCGTTTGTTATTGCGCGCCTTCATCGCCAAAGAATCCTGATGATAAGTATCGCTCACCTGTATCTGGTAAGACAGTGACCACTTTCTTGCCGGCGCCTAATTCTTCTGCCAGTTGCAAGGCTGCGTAGACATTCGCGCCTGCAGAAACCCCGGCTAGAATACCTTCGGTCTTGGCAAGTTTGACCATGGTGTCGATGGCTTGGTCGTTTGTCACGGTAAAGATGCGGTCGATGACCTTTTGGTCAAGAATGTCTGGTACGAAATTCGCCCCAATGCCTTGAATTTTATGTGAGCCGGCCTTTCCTTCAGATAGAAGGGGTGAGTCAGTGGGTTCGACGCCCCAAATAATTGTATTTGCATCATTGGCTTTAAGGGTCTTGCCGACACCTGTAACAGTACCGCCGGTTCCAATTCCTGCAACGAAGGCAGCGACGTCTGGAAGGTCAGCCAGAATTTCCTTAGCTGTCGTTTCTTCATGAGCCTTAACATTCGCCTGATTGGTGAATTGCCCGAAAATAGGTGCGTCCAATTCTTCGCTCAATTCTTGTGCCTTAGCTTTAGCACCGGCCATTCCTTCGCTACCAGGGGTAAGGACGAGTTCGGCACCATAGGCTTGCATTAAGCGATGGCGTTCAACAGTCATAGTGTCAGGCATAACAATCATTGCTTTGAGGCCTAGACTGGCGCTCGCCATAGCTAGACCAACACCGGTATTTCCGCTCGTCTGTTCGATAATCGTATCGCCTTCCTTGAGAATGCCTTGATCCATCAAATCTTTTAGGATATATTTCACCGGGCGATCTTTTACGCTCCCGCTTGGATTAAAACTTTCAACTTTGACGTAGATGCTAGCGCGGTTGTCCGCATCTTTTAATTTCACTAATGGTGTCTTGCCTATAGTGTCTATAATATTCTCAAATAACATATATATCCTCCTCAAGTCCTATAAATGCTTATGCATCGGCGTTAATTTGATTATATTTCTCGGGTTCTTCCTGGAATTTGCGAACAACGTATGGACAGACTGCTTTAATCTGCTTGCCTTCTTTCTGCATCACCGAAACCAATTCATCCAGTAGTTTGCCCGCAACACCTTGGCCACGCAAAGTCGGTGAGACATATGTATGATCTGCTGCTACAATGTCTGCATCCTCGGTTAGTGAGTAGGTAATTTCTGCTAGTTTCTTCCCTTCATCATCTCGGTATACGATTGCTTGATATTCATGTTTTAAATCCATGATTGTTCCCCCTTTGTTTTATGGTGTGTGTAGTTTAACATATCTTTGAATATTCACCAATTTATATGCCTTGTTACCTTAAGACGGGACTTTGACACTTGCCAGCCTAAAAAATCACTCTAAACGTTGGTGTATAGCACTTTTATTGTCAAATATCTCGTGCATATTTTTCGTACTATTTTTTCATCAGCTACAAATATGATAAAAACATTGTTATTATCGCATTTTCCTTGTATAAAAACCGCTCTATGAATTAGATTGCTTTGACACTTATATTATGCTTCATACTTCAAAAAATTAAATATTTTTGTATTAAAGCACGAATAGTACGCTTTTTTTCGTTGGCATAAACTCCTCCGAAATGTTGATTTAAAGAGGCTTTAGGTACCCTTTGGCCTTTAGAAGTGTCAAACGCGAGAGTTTAACATATCTTTGAATATTCACCAATTCATATGCTTTGTTACCTTAAGAGAGCTAACATGTTGTATTGGCTTGCATACTAAAATTGACAGCGTTTTTTTATGTGGATATAATAAAGGAAGTAGAGAAAGAATGGGGTGATGACGATGTTAAGTGTGGAGCATTTAAAGAAGACATTTGGAGATGTCACAGCGGTAGAGGATGTGTCTTTCGAAGTAAAACGTGGGCAAATCCTAGGCCTTATTGGACAGAATGGCTCAGGTAAAACAACACTATTTCGGTTAATATTAGGCTTTCTGACGTCTGAAGGACAAGGGGAAGTTCTCTGGGACGGTAAGCCTTATGACATTGAGTTGATGGCAAATCAATTGGGGTATTTGCCAGAAGAGCGGGGACTTTATGAGAAGCTCACGATTGAAGAGCAGTTAATTCTGTTTGGAGAATTGCGGGGTTTGAGTCGTGAAGAAGTGCTAGAGCGAATGGAGAAGTGGCTGTCACGATTTAACGTGAAAGGTCAACCTAAGGATAAGGTTGAAACGTTATCGAAAGGGAATCAGCAGAAGGTCCAAGTAATTGCTACGTTATTGCATGAACCGACCTTGTTGATTTTAGATGAGCCTTTCTCAGGTTTGGACCCGGTGAATGCACAACTCTTGCAAGAAGGGATTCTTACTTTGAAGGAGCAAGGCAGTGCAATTATCTTCTCGAGCCATAATATGGCTAATGTAGAAGCCTTGTGCGATCAATTGGTCATGATACATAATGGCCAGCAAGTTTTAAGCGGGACGGTCGATGAAGTTCGTCGCAGTTACGGAAGGATAAAATTACATATAGAAACCGAACGCTGGGATCAGCAAGCTTTAGCCGAATTGCCTGGAGTTCTTGAAGTCCAAGCCAGAGGAGAGCATGAGTATTCTCTACGCTTAGCGTCAGAAGAAGTTGGGCCAAGGCTCTTTCACACGATTACCGGTGGCGAGTATATTCAACAATTTAGTCAACAGCCACCAACATTAGAAGAGATTTTCAAGATGAAGGTAGGTGAGCTTAATGAGTAAGCTATGGGTGATTACCAAGAGTGTCTATCGGCGAAATGTGAAATCCTGGGGCTTTGTCGCCATGGTATTAACGCCCCTCATCTTTCTTGTGATAGCCTTAGGCGTAGGCTATTTGGGAAATCAGGCGGCAGTAGGCCAGAGTGTAAATTTAGCCCTTGTGGTAGATGATGTGAACTTACAAAAGCAATTCGAGGCTTCGGAGAGTGAGAATACGTACATCCTCGTAGATTCTGAAGAAGAGGGTAGAGAGCAGCTTATAAGTGGCCAAGCAGACGCCATGCTTGTGGTCGAAATGACAGGTAATGGACCAACGGGCAAACTTTATAAGAGGCAGGGAACTGATGCCATCAATCTTTCAGTTGAAGAGGCAATCATGATTAGATCCCAAACGGCTCAGGTTGGAGAGCGATTAGGATTGACGTCCCAGGAACTTTTCGCCTTGATGAATCAGAATTCGAAGATTGAAACGATTGAAATTGATATAAGCGAAACTGGGGACCTTGTGGTCAATCCCGATAATGATATTCAGCGAATCGTTCGTACCGGTGTTGCTTATGTTATCTTAATGTTTCTCTTCATCTTCTTGGTCTATTATATGCAACTGATTGTTGAAGAAATTGCCAAGGAGAAAGGTTCACGGGTGATGGAAATCGTCATGTCCAGTATGTCAGCCACCCAACATTTCTTTGGGAAGATTCTTGGCATTCTGCTTCTGATTGCCACGCATTTGGCGATTTATATCACTTTATTCTTGCTTGTTCTTCTTTTAAACCGGCAGTTTGGATGGGTGCAAGTAGATTTGCCACCTGTAATAATGTTAGTAGCTCAAGCTTTCGTTCAAGATAACCGAGATATATTCTTGTGGAGTGGTGCTTTTGCAATCATTGGAGCATTGATTTACCTAGCTTTAAGTGCTTTCTTTGGCTCCCTCGCTTCCAAAGTTGAAGACGCACAGCGGGTGAATACACCAATGATATTTACCATTCTATTTGGCTTTTATATCGGAATATTTGGGCTAATGTCTACATCCAGTTTGATCGTTAGAATAGGCTCCTATATCCCCTTCTTTACCCCTTTTGTTATGCCGATTCGTATCGCACATTATAGCGTGAGTACGACCGAGCTGTGGGTCATGCTGGGTGTTTGCCTGCTTTTTATCGTTGGATGCTTCTGGCTTGCAACTGCCTTCTATCAAAGCAACGTCTTGACGTATAGCGATAAAGGCGTCTGGCATACATTAAAGCGGTCAATGAATTTGAAGCGCAATGCTTAAGGTATGATGCTTATCTTGGGAATAAGCCAGAATACATACTATATTTATAAGTAAGTCGAGTCACAGGGAAGAAATTTCTGTGGCTCGTTTAAATTAGGGTCGCTGGATTTAAGCCTGAATGTTAATAAAGATGCAATATTTTGTGAATCGGCTTAAATTAACCAATCTAAATGTGTTTCTGCCTCATAAGTATTAGAAATTAATTAAATCGGCCGAGAATAGGGCAAGTAGTATTGACTAATGACTGGCGTCGTGTTATTCTATTCAAGGTGTTTTAAAGACAGATTCCTGTAATAGACAGTCGTGCTGACTGCTTAAAACCACCCGCAAACAGTGATGAAAGCTCACTGAATTCTTTTTACAATGAAATGACACACTTGGATGTGTGGACTAAGATAATCGAAGGGAGGACATACAATGCCTACAATTAATCAATTGATTCGTAAACCACGTAAATCTAAGTCTACGAAATCAAACTCACCAGCATTAAACGTTGGCTACAACAGCCAAAAACGTAAAACTACGACGACAATGTCACCACAAAAACGTGGCGTATGTACTCGTGTTGGTACAATGACACCTAAGAAACCGAACTCAGCTCTACGTAAATACGCGCGTGTTCGTTTATCTAACTTAATGGAAGTGACTGCTTATATTCCAGGGGAAGGTCACAACCTACAAGAGCACAGTGTCGTACTTATTCGCGGTGGACGTGTGAAAGACTTACCAGGGGTACGTTACCATATTGTCCGCGGTGCGCTTGACACAGCTGGTGTTAACGACCGTAAACAAAGCCGTTCTAAATACGGTGCTAAGAAACCTAGAGGTTAATCAGTTTAATTTAAGACAAGGAAGGAGGAGACTGAATGCCACGTAAAGGAGCCGTAGCAAAACGTGATGTTTTGCCAGATCCAATTTATAATTCTAAATTAGTAACACGTACAATTAACCGTATCATGGTTGATGGTAAACGTGGAAAAGCATCAAACATCTTATACCGTGCTTTTGACATTGTTCGTGAGGAAACTGGTCAAGATCCATTGGAAGTTTTCGAACAAGCGATGGAGAATATTATGCCATTACTTGAGGTTAAAGCTCGTCGTGTAGGGGGTTCTAATTATCAAGTACCGGTTGAGGTTCGTCCAGAACGCCGTTCAACTTTAGCGATTCGTTGGTTAGTTCAATATGCTCGCCTTAGAGGTGAGAAGAGCATGGAGTTACGTCTAGCGCGTGAAATCATGGATGCAGCTAACAATACGGGTGCAGCTGTTAAACGTCGTGAAGATGTTCATAAGATGGCAGAAGCAAATAAAGCATTTGCTCACTATCGTTGGTAAGAGTCGTTTCGTATCCAACCATTACAAACATTTCGATCACATCTATTTATATGATGAAAGAGGGGAAACTATAAATGGCGAAAAGAGAATTTTCTCTTGAAAATACGCGTAATATTGGGATCATGGCCCATATCGACGCGGGTAAAACAACGACGAGTGAACGTATTCTGTACTACACTGGTAAAATCCATAAAATTGGTGAAACTCACGATGGTGGGGCACAAATGGACTGGATGGAGCAAGAACAAGAACGTGGAATTACGATTACATCTGCTGCAACAACAGCTGCATGGAAAGGTCACCGCGTAAACATTATCGATACCCCAGGTCACGTGGACTTTACTGTTGAGGTAGAGCGTTCTCTTCGTGTCCTAGACGGTGCGATTACTGTTCTTGACGCACAATCAGGTGTAGAACCTCAAACAGAAACAGTTTGGCGTCAAGCAACTACTTACGGTGTACCACGTATTATCTTCGTAAACAAGATGGATAAAATCGGTGCGAACTTCCTATATGCAGTTCAAACGGTTCATGACCGTCTTCAAGCAAATGCTGTACCAGTTCAATTACCAATTGGTGCTGAAGATAACTTCACAGGTATCATCGACTTAGTTGAGCTAAAAGCTTACAACTATGGTGATGATTTAGGAAATGACATCCAAGAGATTGATATTCCTGAAGATATGCAAGATCTTGTCGAAGAGCAACGTACAGTGCTTATCGAAGCAGTTGCAGACTATGACGAAGACATCATGATGGCTTACCTTGAAGGTGAAGAAATTGCTGTCGAAGATTTGAAAGCTGCAATTCGTCAAGCAACACTTGATGTTGAGTTATTCCCAGCTTTCTGTGGATCTGCATTTAAGAACAAAGGGGTTCAATTACTTCTAGACGGTGTTATTGATTACTTACCGTCACCACTTGAAGTTCCACCAATTATTGGTATCGAACCAGGTACTGAGAAAGAAATTGAACACCATGCAGATGATTCTGAAGCATTTGCAGCTTTAGCCTTCAAGGTTATGACCGACCCATTCGTTGGACGTTTAACATTCTTCCGCGTTTATTCAGGAACATTAGAATCAGGTTCTTATGTCTTGAATGCGACGAAAGATAAGCGTGAACGTGTTGGACGTATCCTTCAAATGCATGCGAACCACCGTGAAGAAATTCCAGAAGTTTTCTCAGGTGATATCGCTGCAGCGGTTGGTTTGAAAGACACCGGTACAGGGGACACCTTGTGTGATCCATCTGAACCAGTTATCCTTGAGTCAATGGAATTCCCTGAGCCAGTTATCAACGTTGCGATTGAACCAGATTCAAAAGCAGACCAAGATAAGATGTCTCAAGCTTTAGCGAAATTAGCTGAAGAAGATCCAACCTTCAAAGCGACAACAGACCATGAAACAGGTCAAACAATCATCGCTGGTATGGGTGAGTTGCACTTGGATATCATCGTTGACCGCTTGAAACGTGAGTTTAAAGTATCAGCAACAGTTGGTGCACCTCAAGTTTCATACCGTGAAACATTCCGTAAATCAACACAAGCCGAAGGTAAATTCGTTCGTCAATCAGGTGGTAAAGGTCAATACGGTCACGTATGGATTGAATTCGCCCCTAATGAAGAAGGTGCCGGCTTTGAATTCGAAGATGCGATTGTTGGTGGGGTAGTTCCTCGCGAATACATTCCAGCTGTTGAATCAGGATTGGAAGACGCATTGGAGAATGGTGTCCTAGCAGGTTATCCACTTGTGGATATCAAGGCGAAATTATACGATGGATCATACCACGATGTCGACTCATCTGAGACGGCCTTCAAGGTAGCAGCATCCTTAGCGCTTCGTGAAGCAGCTAAATCAGCTGATCCAGTTATCTTAGAACCAATGATGGACGTAGAAATTACAGTACCTGAAGAGTATTTAGGAGACGTAATGGGTCACGTTAACTCTCGTCGTGGACGTATTGAAGGAACAACTGCACGTGGTAACGCGCAAATTGTTAAATCATTCATCCCACTTTCAGAGATGTTCGGTTACGCTACAACCCTACGTTCAGCAACCCAAGGTCGTGGTACATTTACAATGCAATTCGACCATTACGAAGCGGTGCCAAAATCTATTCAGGAAGAAATTATGGCACAACATAGCGGGAAATAAGCTTTAAATAGATAATTTTACCGATTATTGTGGGCAAGAGTTGTTGAAATCTTGCCCCATAAACGGTATACTAACTTCGATAGATTAACCTAATCTATAATACTTATTTGGAATCCTAAGGAGGAACATTTAAAATGGCAAAAGAAAAATACGAACGCACGAAACCCCATGTTAATATTGGGACATTAGGTCACGTTGACCACGGTAAAACTACAACTTCTGCAGCAATCGCTACAGTTTTAGCTAAGCATGGTTTCGGTGGAGACGCAGCTGACTACGCTTCTATCGATAACGCTCCAGAAGAAAAAGAACGTGGAATCACAATCAACACGTCTCACATCGAGTACGAAACTGCTAACCGTCACTACGCACATATCGATGCGCCAGGACACGCGGACTACGTTAAAAACATGATTACTGGTGCTGCTCAAATGGACGGTGCGATCTTAGTTGTATCTGCAGCTGATGGTCCAATGCCACAAACTCGTGAGCACATCCTATTGTCACGTCAAGTGGGTGTTCCTTACTTCGTAGTTTACTTAAACAAAGCTGATATGGTTGACGATGAAGAGTTATTAGAACTTGTTGAATTAGAAGTTCGTGACTTATTATCTGAATACGACTATCCAGGTGATGATGTTCCAGTTATCGTTGGTTCTTCATTAAAAGCTCTTGAAGGTGACGAAACTTACGAACAACGCATCCTAGACTTAATGGAAGCTGTTGATGAGTACATTCCAGAACCAGAACGCGACACTGACAAACCATTCATGATGCCAGTTGAGGACGTATTCTCAATCTCTGGTCGTGGTACAGTTGCTACAGGTCGTGTTGAGCGTGGACGAGTTTCAGTTGGTGACGAAGTTGAAATTGTTGGTATCAAAGATACAGCGAAAACAACTGTTACTGGTGTTGAAATGTTCCGTAAGATGTTAGACTACGCAGAAGCTGGTGACAACATTGGTGCCCTTCTACGTGGTGTAGGCCGTGAAGACGTTGAGCGTGGTCAAGTATTGGCTGCTCCTGGAACAATCACGCCACATACTAAATTTAAAGCTGAAGTTTACGTTCTTTCTAAAGAAGAAGGTGGACGTCATACACCATTCTTCTCTAACTACCGCCCACAATTCTACTTCCGTACAACAGACGTTACAGGTGTTGTTGAATTACCAGAAGGTACAGAAATGGTAATGCCTGGTGATAACGTATCTATGGACGTTGAATTGATTCACCCAATCGCGATCGAGCAAGGAACTCGCTTCTCTATCCGTGAAGGTGGACGTACTGTAGGTGCTGGTACTGTTACTGAAATCACTGAATAATTTTTCAGTTAAGCTAATAAAGCGCTCCCTGGTGGAGCGCTTTTTTTAGTGAGAAGGGTTCTATACATTTCGAAGAGAGGTGATGTTACATGGAAACATTTCTGAAGACGGTGATGGAAGAGTTGCCCGGACTTGTCGGGGCAGTCTCCTTGTTAGTTCTTGCCTTAATTGTTGCTTGGTTTGTTAAACGCTCATCTTTAATGCTAATGAGTCGCTTTGATTTTCGGGATAAATTTCAAGCCTGGGGTATAGCCAAAAGCGAAAGTGAAGCGAAGGCTTTGAGCGAGACGGTGGCGTCTTTATTGTATTTCCTTGTGCTTCTTTTATTTCTGCCAAGTATTCTCTCAGGCTTGAATATTGGTCGAGAGTTGGATAGCTTGCAGCAATTATTCAGAGGCATTGTTAGCTATATTCCCAATATTCTACTAGCGGTAGTGATATTCAGTGTGGGGCTTTATTTCTGTAGTTTTATTCGACGCATTAGCCAGAATTTATTCGAGGGTTTAAATTTAGATGTCTGGATAGCGAAAGTGACCGGTCAAGCCAAGGAATCAGTGAGCGATAAGCGCCTGGCTGAAGTCCTAGCATCGGTTGTATATGTCTTATTGTTTATTCCAATTTTAACGTTATCTATGGAAACCTTAGGGATTGAGGCAATTTCGAAGCCGATACTTAGCTTGTTGAATCAATTGTTAGCCTTCATGCCGAAATTATTTGTAGCGATTATCTTGTTAATATTTGGGGGCTTCTTAGCTCGCTTATTAGGCGATCTTGTTGAAGGCCTGTTGAAAACCTCAGGAATCGATCGTTACTCCCAGTATTTAAATGTCCGTGGAGAAGCTTCCATCAATATTTCGCAAATTATTGGCGCGAGCGTCAAGATTATTCTCTTTCTCTTCTTTCTTGTAGAGAGCATTTCGGTGATGGAGCTAGAAGTTTTGAATTTGATAGGTAAAGGTGTCATAGCCTATCTGCCATCAGTGATTAGCGCAGTGATGCTGATGTCTTTTGGCTTCATTACGGCTAATGTGCTAGCTCAATTCTTAAAGAGGGTGTATGGAAGTTACGTCATTGCAGAAATTGCCCGCTATATTGTTTTAGGACTTGCTATCTTCATGACTTTGGATCAGCTACAAATTGCCCAACGGATTGTCAACGCTAGCTTTATCATTATCCTTAGTGCTCTAGCGGTAACTTTCGCCTTGGCTTTTGGCTTAGGGGGGCGTGATTTCGCTGCCAAGCAGTTGGAGCATTTAGATAAGGTCATCCATGATGCCGAGCAAGATGCAACAGATAAAGCAGATGAGGAAGCGGAATAAATTTGACAAATTCTGTAACTTTGTTTATAGTGGTACTAAATATTAGAAAGGAATGTGAGTTATGTTAGAGAATTTACTTGAGATGCAAGGCTTTTATTTTTACTTTTATAGATAGGGTTTGTAGCTTAGGTACAAACCAGCAAACCGTGTTTGTATCTATGGAAGTAAGCGTTAGCCTGCCTACATAGATGACAATGTCTAATGTAGGCTATCTCAAGGGCTCTAGCCCATATTCCGAGAGATTACCAGCATTAGGACATCTAATGCTGGTTTTTTTGTTTGAAAGAGGGGTTATAATGGAAAGACTTAACAAGATATGGCGGCTTCTCCTGGCTGCCGTAATGATTCTGCCACTAGGCAATATTTGGGGGAGCAATCTGCAGGAGGTTGCTGCCCAAGAAGATGCGGTGCGTAAAGTAGTTGTCGGCACATCCGGTCAGACCAAGCCAAGTAATTATTTCGATGAGAATAATGAACTAACGGGCTTAGAGATAGAAATTCTAAGTGAGATTGAAGAACGGGTGGAGGGCCTTGAATTTACTTATGAGATTACCGAATTTGCTTCCTTATTCGCTGGGCTGGATTCAGGAAATTTCGATTTAGTTGCGAATAATTTGGGTGAGAATGAAGAGCGACGCGAAAAGTATCTCTTCTCACAATATCCTTATGTTATCACCCATAATGTGCTTATTACCGATAAGGATGCAGAGGACAATCTAACGATGGAAGATATGGCCGGCCAATCCTTTGGGGTAGTACCAGCGTCTCCCCAATCCATGTTTCTTGAGGCATGGAATGAAGAACATCCGGATAGGGCAGTAGATATTCAGTACGTGGATTCTGATCCGTCACAAATTATTCGGGACGTCTATACCGGGCGGTTCGATGCAACGATTTATTCGACAACCTACTTAAATGATGTGCAGTCTACTTATGGCATTGAACTGAAACGTCATCCAATTGAGAATGAAGATGCGATTCGCCCGCCGGGCTCATACTTTATTTACCAGCCAGAAGATATTGAACTTAGAGAGCAAATGGATGAAGCCTTAGCTGAGATGCGTGAAGATGGCACACTTAAAGCGATTAGCATGAAGTATTTCGGTGAAGATAATTCACAGTTAACACCAGAGATTATTGAAAAGAATGATGCCATTGAAGCCGAACGTTTAGGCGAGGCTGGGACGGCGATGCGTCGGGTGGTCGTGGGGACAACTGGGCAAACAAAGCCGAATAATTATTTCGATGAGAACAATGAGTTAACTGGTCTAGAAATTGATATTCTAAAGGAAGTTGCCCGGCGAGTACCGAATTTATCGTTTACTTATGAGATTACGGAATTTCCGTCGCTATTCGCTGGCTTAGACGCAGGGAACTTTGATATGGTGGCGAATAATCTTGGCGAGAATGAGGAACGACGCGAGAAATACCTCTTCTCCCATTATCCTTATGTGGTAACCCATAATGTGATGATTACCGATACGGAAGCGCCGGATAATTTAACGATGGCAGAGATGGCTGGGCAAAGCTTCGGGGTCGTTGCGGCTTCGCCCCAGTCCATGTTCTTGGAAGCTTGGAATGAAGAGCATCCGGATAAGGCGGTGGATATTCAATATGTAGACTCGGATCCCTCACAAATTATTCGCGATGTCTATACCGGACGCTTCGATGCGACCATCTATTCAACCACTTATCTCAATGATGTACAGAATACTTACGGTATTGAGTTGAAGCGGCACCCCATTGAGAATGAAGACGCCATTCAACCTCCTGGCTCTTACTTCATTTACCGACAAGAAGACCTTGACTTACGCGAAGCGATTGATGGGGCCTTGGCAGAGATGCGTGCCGATGGCACCTTGAGCCAATTGAGTCAGACTTATTTCGGCGAAGATAATGCCCAGTTAAGTGAAGCTATTATTGAGAAGAATGACGTTATTGAAGCAGAGCGGCAGGCGGCGGCCGGGGAATTGGACGTAGCGGATACTGAAGCTTCAAGCGAGGGTAAGCTTTTTGCACCGGAGATTATTCCTGATATTCTGCCGACCATTCTTGGTAAATTACCGATTACCCTCATGATGACGTTTGTTTCTGCTCTTATTGGTTTGGTGCTAGGTTTCTTAATTGCCTTAGCCAAGATTAACAAAGTGCCGGTACTTGCGCAATTAATGACTTTATTTGTATCATTTATGCGGGGAACCCCACAGCTAGTTCAACTTTTCTTAGCTTATTATGGTTTCCCTTTGGTGGTGCGTTGGTTGAATCAGCAGTTCGGTTGGAGTTTTGACGTGAATAGTATTCCGGCTTTAATCTACGTCTTTATTGCCTTTGGGCTGAATGAAGCGGCTTATAATTCCGAGACCTTCCGGGCAGCTATTCTCTCAGTGAATAAGAGCGAGATTGAAGCTGCCAAGGCAATCGGTTTGACGGATGGTCAGACAATGCGCCGTATTGTACTGCCTTCTGCGATGATTGTGGCAATTCCTAACTTGGGTAATAGCTTAATTAGCTTACTCAAAGGAACGTCTTTGGCCTTCACGGTGACGGTGATTGATATTATGGGTCAGGCGCGGATTATTGCGGGAGCTAACTTACGTTTCTTCGAAGCTTATATTGCTGTAGCTTTAATTTATTGGGTATGTTGCTTGTTAATTGAATGGTTTGTCGGTTGGTTGGAGAAGCGTTTAGACGTGGATGCGATTGACCCGGAAGCCCAAGTTGATTCAGTAGCCCCAGATACAAAGGCGTGAGAGGAGAGATCGTATGCTGAAATTAGAACAATGGAATAAATCCTTTAACAACAATCAAGTGCTTAATAATATCCATATGGAAGTGTCTACAGGAGATGTCTTGACCATTATCGGGTCCAGTGGGTCGGGTAAATCGACCTTACTTCGTACGATTAATTTCTTGGAGCAACCGGATTCGGGGCTGATTACCTTAGGTACGCAAACTTATGATGTAGCACATGTGTCCAAGCAAGACATCTTAGCAATTCGCCGGCAAACTGCTATGGTTTTTCAGAATTATGCTCTCTTCTCGAAGAAGACGGCTTTAGAGAATGTGATGGAGAACTTGTTGATGGTTCAGAAACTGCCGGAAAGTGAAGCCCGCGATAAGGCGAGTCACTATTTAGAGCAAGTAGGGATGGCCAATCGGATGGATTACTACCCAAGTCGTTTGTCAGGCGGGCAGCAGCAACGGGTTGGTATCGCTCGGGCTCTTGCAATTCAACCAGAAGTTATCTTATTTGATGAACCAACATCCGCCTTAGACCCGGAATTAGTTGGTGGGATTCTGGAATTGATTCAAGATATTGCCCATAATGATACGACGATGATTTTGGTGACCCATGAGATGACCTTCGCCAAAGAGGTATCGGATTATGTTATCTTCTTAGATCAAGGGCATATCTTGGAGGATGGGAGTCCGGCGCAAGTCTTTGAACAGCCGAAGCATGAGCGGACGAAGCAGTTTATTCAAGGCTTTAGCGGTGTGATGGTATAGGAGGGTTTAAGTGAAGATAGGTTATCAAGGAATTGCTGGCTCTTATAGCGAAGCAGCAAGCATTCAATATCAAGAGCGTAAGCAAGCTGAAATTAAAAATTTGGATATGCTCGGCTATAATTCTTTTGTGGAACTTGTGCAAGATGTCGCCTCTCAAAAATTAGATGCAGCCATGATGCCAGTAGAGAATTCTACCACCGGCCTTATTGATCGGACGATGGATTTATATCGTGGCCAGAGTGTATTGGCAACAGCTGAAGTATACCAGCCCGTACAGCATATCCTGTGGGGTGTGCCAGGTGGACGCATTGAGGACTTGGAAGAGGTATACTCGCATCCAGAAGCCCTGTCGCAATGCCGTAATTTCTTTGCAGCGCATCCTTGGATTCAACCCATTGCCTATACCGACACAGCCCAATCGGCTAAATTGGTCGCAGATGAGCAGAATCCTAAGTTGGCTGCTTTAGCCAGTCCCCGTTGTGGCGACTTGTATCAATTAATTCCCCTTCAGAAAGAGATTCAAAGTGAGGAGACGAATACAACGCGTTTCTTTCTAATGGAGTCCTTTGTAGAACCGGGAGAGGGCATTGGCAAATACTTGCAAGAGATGCGGGGAGAGCATCCAAAGCGTACTCGGTTAATGCTGTATGTCGAAACGCCCCATAAGCCAGGTGCCTTAGCCAAGTTATTGAATACCTTTAACTTATATGATTGCAACTTGGAAGGCTTAGACGCACGACCGATTGCTGACCAGCCTTTCGCCTATGGTTTCTTCATTGAAGTGGATATTAGCCATGTGGGAATTGATATGGAAATTTTCTGGAAGACGCTAGCTTATGCAAGTAATCGGATGCAATTGATTGGATGTTTCGAGCCGATGAACGATGGAAAGATTGGAGGAGAGGCTTATGCGACCGCTTAATATTGCCTTAGTCGGCTTGGGGGTTATTGGCGGATCTTTTGCCAAAGGACTGAGGGCGCAGAATGTCATACATGTGAATTTGTTAGGGATTGATACGAATGCAGCGACCATTCAGCGGGCCCTCGACGAGCGAATTATCACTCAGGGAGAAACCAGCAATGAGAGCATCCTCCAACAAGCGGATGTCGTGATAATTTCTCTGTATCCAGATGACTTAGTTGACTTTATCCAAACCCATCAAGATGCTTTCAAAAAAGGAGCCATTATTACCGATACCGTCGGTGTTAAGGGCAGTTTAATCCAGCAAGTTGAGGCGATTTTGCGCCCGGATGTGGATTACATCTTTGGCCATCCAATGGCCGGTCGGGAAAACCAAGGTTATGAATATGCGGAAGCAGGTGTCTTCCATGGGGCAAATTACCTATTGATGCCTCGCCCGAGAAATCAACAAGCTAACATCGACAAGCTAGAATTGATACTGGATGCGATTGGCTTTCGCCGGATTACCCATGTGACGCCGGAATTTCATGATGAGATGATTGCCTATACCAGTCAATTATGCCATGTGCTAGCCGTCGCTTTGATGAATAGTGACCGCCATGATCGGGATACGGCAAGCTTTGTCGGGGATAGTTTCCGAGAATTGACCCGAATTGCGAAGATTAATGATGAGCTTTGGGCGCAACTCTTCCTATATAATAAGGAATCTTTGTTGGAATCGATGGCTGCCTTTGAGACGGAGTGGCAAGCAATGAAGCAAGCCATTCAGACATCGAACAGCCAAGACTTGAAAGAGATGTTCCGGGAGTCCACCAAGCGCCGAAGCAGTTTAGAGCAGACCGATTTGAAGTTGAATATTGCAAGGAATGTAGCGCCATAATGTGATGCTTCTTTCGATAGCGGTCTTTCCTAGTGGACATTAAGTTTCGTAGAACGGTGACTTGCGCAGAAAGAAGGACTTAAATTACTTGTGTATTCGTCTAGTCTTTTAAATTTACAATCTAACCTCACCCCCTGGTTCGTAAACAAGCGTCAGGGGGTGAGGTTTATTTGTGCTATTAATCGGAAGCCGCATTGACAAGAGTCAACAGGATGGGTGTAAACTTAAACGTCGATGTAGCCATAATGAACCCGGCTGGAAGGGCGGATAATTCGCGTGAAGCCTAAAGTCTCAAAGCGCTGGCTACGGAAGTGGTCTTTTAGAACGACTCGGCGTTTGGCGACCCGTCTAGCTTCTTGGATAGCCTCTAGTGGCAAATCATCTTTCAGGGTTGCTTGATCTAAATCACGGATAGCAGTGGAGGTTTCGATCGCTTCGGTGAACATCGGGTCGAAGTAGACCACGTCAAATGACTTATCAGCAAGCCCTTTTAAATGTGTTAAGTAATCAGAGTGGATGCAATCGATGCGGCGCATCGCTTCAATTAGGGTGTCGTCTTCCGCATATTGTTTGAGGCCTAAGCTGACAAGTAAGTAAATCGGAAAGCTTCCCTCAACCGCTTGAACATGGCCTGATGGACCAACAGTATAACTTGCAACTAGGCTATCGGCTGCCAATCCCATTGTGCAGTCGAGGAAGGTGTCGCCCGCTTGAAGGTTGCATACGTCAATAAGTGGATCATAGCCAGTATGATTTAGGTGATAAATGCGCAATTTGCCAAAGCTCGGGTGAAAGCGCAAGGCTTTGGTGGCTTCTTCTTGCAGGTAAAGTTCATTAAAGTCGTTGCCGACGACGAAGGCATCGTCTTTTAGCTGGGTCATCATCTTTGTAATAGCTAGCTTCGTGCGGGGATAAAAGTCTAATTGATAACGATCCGCGATAGCTTCAGCCCGTTGGATAGCAGGGGGGTGTGCTTTTTTGGAATGGGTAATAAACATGATTGGCTCCTTGGTCTAATCTATCTATATTAACAGTAGCTTTGGGGATTAATGGCAATATATTAAACTTGGATGAGAATACGCCATATTATATAACAAATGAATTTATTTGGCAAAAAGTGCTTGCGTCTCGCGATTTGTTTCGGTATAATACTCGTTGTGTCATCAGGATATACTCTGGATGACCTTGACAGCGTTGAAATAGGAGGTTGCGACACGCTAGGATATGTTGCCACTGGCGGTCGGTAATTCCTGTGGAGCAAGTCATTTTCTAAAAATTGACGAGGAGGAACTCACATGGCAAACCAAAAAATTCGTATTCGCTTAAAAGCATATGAGCACCGTGCTCTTGATGTATCAGCGAATAAAATCGTTGAATCAGCGCAAAGAACTGGAGCAGAAACGGCTGGACCTATTCCATTACCAACAGATCGTTCAGTATATACTGTTATCCGTTCACCGCACAAAGACAAAGATTCACGTGAGCAATTCGAAATGCGCACACACAAACGTTTAATCGATATCATCAATCCAACAGCTCAAACAGTTGATGCATTGATGAAATTAGATTTACCTAGTGGTGTGGATGTCGAAATTAAATTATAAAAAAATAAATAAAACGGAGGTGTACTCATGACCAAAGGAATCTTAGGAACAAAAGTCGGTATGACGCAATTCTTTACTGAAAACGGAGAACTTATTCCTGTAACAGTTATCCAAGCTGAACCTAACGTTGTTTTACAAGTAAAAACAAACGAAACAGACGGATACGAAGCTGTTCAGTTAGGTTTCCAAGATAAACGTGAAGTATTAGCTAACAAACCGCATAAAGGTCATGTAGCAAAAGCAGATGCTACTCCTAAGCGCTTCATTCGCGAGTTTCGTGATGTCGAGCTAGGAGAATATGAAGTTGGACAAGAAATCACAGTAGAAACATTCGCAGTTGGTGATATCGTCGATGTGACGGGTACATCCAAAGGTAAAGGTTTCCAAGGGGCTATCAAACGTCACGGCCAAGCACGTGGACCAATGGCTCACGGTTCTCGTTACCACCGCGGACCAGGGGCAATGGCAATGGCTGCTGACCCAAGTCGCGTATTCAAAGGAAAGAAATTACCAGGTCAAATGGGTGGCCAAACTGTGACAATCCAAAACTTAGAGATCGTTGCAGTTCAACCGGAAGATAATGTCCTCCTTATTAAAGGAAACGTTCCGGGAGCTAAGAAATCATTAGTCGAAATCAAACAAGCAGTTAAATCTGTTTAGTAAGGGAATGGAAGGAGGATATTTAAATGCCTAAAGTGACATTATTTAAACAAGACGGTAGCCAAAACGGAGAAATCGAATTAAACGAAGCCGTATTTGGTATCGAACCAAATGAAGCAGTATTATACGATGCAGTTATTATGCAACGTGCATCAATGCGCCAAGGAACACACGCAGTTAAAAACCGTAGTGCAGTTCGCGGCGGGGGACGCAAACCTTGGAGACAGAAAGGTACAGGTCGTGCTCGTCAAGGATCAATCCGTTCACCACAATGGGTTGGCGGTGGAGTCGTATTCGGACCAACCACAGAACGCAACTACAGCTACAAACTACCAAAGAAAGTTCGTAGATTAGCGATTAAATCTGCGCTTTCTCAGAAAGTACAAGAGGATGCTCTTGTTGTCGTAGATGCTTTATCATTCGAACAACCAAAAACACAAGCATTCAAAGCAGTTCTTCAAAACTTAGATATCGATACAAAAGTGCTTTTAGTAGTTGAACAAGACAATGACAATGCATACTTGTCTGCACGCAACTTACCAAACGTAAAAGTTATCGATAGCTTGAACGTTAACGTATTAGACGTGGTTAATTATGATAAAGTCCTATTCACACAAACCGCATTATCCACTGTAGAGGAGGCTTTAGCATAATGGAATTTTCAGAAGTAATCTTACGCCCGGTCATCACTGAGCAATCAATGAACGATATTGACGAGAAGAAATATACGTTTGAAGTAGACCGTCGCGCTAACAAAAACCTTATTAAACAAGCCGTCGAAGCTCTATTTGAAGGTGTTGAAGTCAAGAAAGTTAACACAATCAATGTGGATGGTAAATTAAAACGTATGGGACGTTACCAAGGTTATACACGCCGCTACAAGAAAGCAATTGTAACGTTAACCGACGCATCAGCAGATATCGAATTATTCCAAGCAAGCACAGAAGAGTAATTCGAGCAATACTAAGTAAATAGGAGGGACAAACTGTGGCGATTAAACATTATAAAGCGACGACAAACGGACGTCGTAATATGACAGGCTATGACTTCTCAGAGATCACTACAAATAAACCTGAGAAATCATTGCTTGAACCAAAGAAACAAAATGCAGGTCGCAGCAAACAAGGTAAAATCACTGTTCGCCATAAAGGTGGCGGTCACAAACGTGCTTACCGTGTAATCGACTTTAAACGTAATAAAGATGGAGTTGTCGGAACAGTTCGTACAATTGAGTACGATCCAAACCGTACCGCAAACATCGCTTTAGTTCACTACGAAGACGGTGTGAAAACTTACATCCTAGCACCTAAAGGCCTTAAAGTAGGTCAGAAGATTGAATCAGGTCCACAAGCGGATATCCAAGTAGGGAATGCTCTTCCATTAGTAAATATCCCAGTGGGTACATTCATCCATAACATTGAAATGAAGCCAGGTAAAGGTGGACAATTAGTACGTTCAGCAGGTACTGCTGCTCAAGTATTAGGTCAAGAAGGTAAATACACCCTTGTCCGTCTAGCTTCTGGTGAAGTTCGTATGATCCTTTCAACTTGCCGCGCTACAGTCGGTACAGTAGGTAACGAACAACACGAACTAATTAACGTAGGTAAAGCAGGTCGTTCACGCTGGATGTCTAAACGCCCAACCGTACGCGGATCTGTTATGAACCCGAACGATCACCCACACGGTGGTGGGGAAGGCCGTGCTCCAATTGGTAGACCTTCACCATTATCTCCATGGGGTAAGAAGACTTTGGGTCTCAAAACTCGCAACAAGAAGAAAAAATCAAGCAAACTTATTGTACGTGGACGTCGTACGAAGAGAAAGTAAGTTAAATAAAGTCAGCTGAAGGGAGGCTACACAGTGGCACGTAGTTTGAAAAAAGGACCTTTCGTCGATGAGCATTTGATGAAAAAGGTTCAAGAACAAGAAAACAATTCGAAAAAACAAGTCATCAAAACATGGTCTCGTCGTTCAACCATCTTCCCGAACTTCATCGGATTAACCATTGCAGTATATGACGGACGTAAACACGTTCCTGTATATATCCAAGAAGATATGGTAGGACACAAATTAGGAGAATTCGCTCCAACACGTACATACCGTGGACACAGTAAAGATGACCGTCAAACAAGCAAACGTTAATTAGGAGGGAAATAGATGGCAGAACAAATTACATCAGCAAAAGCAACAGCCAAAACAGTGCGTATTGCCCCTCGTAAAGTACGTTTAGTTGTCGATCTTATTCGCGGTAAACGCATCGATGAGGCAATTTCAATCTTGAAATTCACGCCTAAAGCTGGTTCACCAGTTGTAGAGAAAGTATTAATGTCTGCAATTGCTAATGCAGAACATAACTATGATTTAGATTTAGAGAACTTATACGTAAGTGAAGCCTTCGTAAACGAAGGACCAACCTTGAAACGTTACCGTCCACGTGCTCGTGGTTCAGCTTCACCAATCAACAAAAGAACAAGCCACATTACTGTAGTGGTATCAGAGAAAGAGGAGGCATAAACGAATGGGTCAAAAAGTTAATCCAATTGGCATGCGCGTTGGCGTTATCCGTGACTGGGACGCTAAATGGTATGCAGACAAGGACTACGCTGATTACTTACATGAAGATTTAAAGATTCGCGAACATATCGAGAAGAAATTCGCTGAGGCCTCTGTTTCTACGATTCAAATTGAACGTGCTTCAAACCGTGTCATCGTATCAATCCATACAGCTAAACCAGGTATGGTCATTGGTAAAGGTGGAGCAGAAGTTGATGCACTTCGCGCTGAATTGAGCCGTTTAACTGGCAAGAAAATCCACATCAACATTGTAGAAATCAAAGAGCCTAACTTAGATGCGAAATTAGTCGCAGAAGATATCGCTCAACAACTTGAAAACCGTGTAGCATTCCGTCGCGCTCAGAAACAAGCGATCCAACGTGCAATGCGCGCAGGAGCTCAAGGAATCAAAACTCAAGTTTCAGGTCGTCTAAACGGTGCAGATATGGCACGTACAGAACACTATAGTGAAGGTACCGTACCATTGCATACACTCCGCTCCGATATTGACTACTCATGGCAAGAAGCCGATACAACATACGGAAAAATAGGAGTTAAAGTTTGGATCTGTCGTGGAGAAATCCTACCTGGAGTGAACAACACAACAGAAGGAGGGAACTAATCAATGTTAGTACCTAAACGTGTGAAACACCGCCGTGAATTCCGTGGCAAAATGCGCGGAGAAGCTAAAGGCGGTAAGAACATAGATTTCGGGTCATACGGTTTACGCGCGGTTGAATCAAGCTGGATTACCAACCGTCAAATCGAAGCTGCCCGTATTGCAATGACTCGTTACATGAAACGTGGTGGGAAAGTTTGGATCAAGATTTTCCCTCACAAATCTTATACATCTAAACCAATTGGTGTACGTATGGGATCTGGTAAAGGGGCTCCAGAAGGCTGGGTAGCACCTGTTAAACGTGGTAAAATTATGTTTGAAATTGATGGGGTTTCTGAGGAAGTAGCTCGCGAAGCATTCCGTCTTGCCTCACACAAATTACCAATCAAAACTAAGTTTGTAAAACGTGAAGAATATGGTGGTGAATCGAATGCAAATTAAAGAAATCAGAGAACTTTCCACTGCTGAAATGGTTGAGAAAGAAAAAGAATACAAACAAGAACTCTTCAACCTTCGATTCCAATTAGCAACTGGTCAATTAGAAGACACTGCCCGTTTACGTAAAGTACGTAAAACAATTGCTAGAATAAAAACAGTTTTGCGCGAGCAAGAATTGGCTGAACAATAAGAAGGCAAAGGAGGCAAATAAATGACTGAAGTACAAGAACGTAATCAACGTAAAGTATACCGTGGTCGCGTCGTGTCAGACAAAAACGATAAAACAATTATCGTCCAAGTAGAAACACGTAAAACTCATCCGAAATATGGTAAACGTATTAAATACTCTAAGAAATATACAGCCCATGATGAGAACAACCGTGCAAAAGAAGGCGACATCGTGACAATCATGGAAACTCGTCCATTGTCTAAAACGAAACGCTTCCGCTTATTGGATGTAGTAGAAGAAGCTATTATCATCTAATTGTAACTCGCAATCGGAAGGAGGAATATAAATGATTCAACAAGAAAGCCGCTTAAAAGTTGCTGATAACTCAGGTGCTCGTGAAGTATTAGCGATCAAAGTCTTAGGTGGATCAGGTCGCAAAACAGCAAACATTGGAGATGTTATTGTTGCGACGGTTAAACATGCAACGCCTGGTGGAGTTGTCAAAAAAGGTGAAGTTGTTAAAGCAGTTATCGTTCGTACGAAAACTGGTGCCCGCCGTAAAGACGGTTCATACATTAAATTCGACGAGAATGCTTGTGTTATCATTCGTGACGATAATAGCCCTCGTGGAACACGTATCTTCGGTCCAGTGGCACGTGAATTACGGGACAACAATTTCATGAGAATTGTCTCATTAGCTCCAGAAGTTCTATAATACACTGACAAGGAGGAACCGAACTATGCGAATTAAAGCAGGTGACACAGTTCGTCTAATCGCAGGACGCGATAAAGGCCAAGAAGGAACTGTTCTTAAAACATTGCCGAAAGAAGATCGCGTAATCGTTGAGGGTGTAAACATCCGTAAACGTCATCAAAAACCATCTCAACTTTCAACAGGCGGAATCGAAGAATTCCCTGCACCAATCCATGTATCTAATGTGCAGTTAATCGACCCGTCAAACGGTGAACTAACACGCGTTGGCTACCGTATGGAAGATGGTAAGAAAGTGCGTTATTCTAAGAAAACAAACGAAACAATTAACTAATATTTTGGGGAAGGAGGACTTGTTTCAATGGAAAACCGTTTGAAAGAGAAATATTTAAACGAAGTAACACCGAAATTAGTAGAACAATTTAACTACTCATCAGTGATGGAAGTTCCAAAAATCGAGAAAATCGTCATCAACATGGGTGTGGGGGATGCAGTAGCAAACTCTAAGAACTTGGACAAAGCAGTGGAAGAGTTAACCCAAATCTCTGGACAAAAACCAGTGATTACAAAAGCTAAGAAATCTATCGCAGGTTTCCGCCTACGTGAAGGTATGCCAATTGGTACTAAAGTAACGCTACGCGGCAAACGCATGTATGACTTCTTAGATAAGTTGATTAGCGTATCACTCCCACGTGTACGTGACTTCCAAGGTATTTCAACACGCGCATTCGACGGCCGTGGTAACTACACACTAGGTGTTAAAGAACAATTAATTTTCCCAGAAATCAGCTACGATAATGTTGACCGTGTTCGCGGGATGGATATCGTAATTGTAACGACTGCGAAAACTGACGAAGAATCACATGCCCTACTTAAAGAACTAGGCATGCCATTTAGAAAATAATATAAGGAGGCGAATGAATTGGCTAGAAAATCAATGATCGAAAAGAACAAAAAAGACGCTAAATATTCCGTTCGTAACTACACACGCTGCGAACGATGCGGACGTCCACATTCTGTATATCGTAAGTTCAAATTGTGCCGTATTTGCTTCCGCGAACTTGCCTACAAAGGTCAAATTCCTGGCGTGAAAAAAGCAAGCTGGTAATCTTATTTTACAGAAAGATTAAGGAGGTAACACTATATGGTAATGACAGATCCAATTGCGGACTTTCTAACACGCATCCGTAATGCAAATGCACAAATGCATCAAACTGTATCTGCTCCATCTTCAAATATGAAAGTTGCCATTGCTGAAATTTTGAAAAACGAAGGTTTCATCAAAGGTTACGAAGTAGAAGAAGATAACAAACAAAACGTAATCACCGTTAAATTGAAATATGGTCGCAATGACGAGAAAGTTATTTCAGGCTTAAAACGTATTTCTAAACCAGGTCTTCGCGTATATGCGCAAGCTGAAGAAATGCCTAAAGTACTAAACGGCTTAGGAATCGCGATTGTTTCAACTTCAAATGGAGTTGTAACTGATAAAGTTGCTCGCCAACAAGGTATCGGCGGCGAAATCTTAGCTTACGTTTGGTAATTTCACAAAAATATTATAGAATATAAGGAGGTGCGGTCCTGTGAGTCGTATTGGAAATAAACCCATCGAAATCCCATCCGGCGTAACCGTTGAATTAAACGGAAACACTGTGACTGTTAAAGGACCTAAAGGCGAATTAACTCGTGAGTTAAGTCCCGCCATTGCAGTAAATGTAGAGGATAATGTAATTACTTTTACACGTCCAAACGATCAAAAAGAAAACCGCTCAATCCATGGAACTACACGCTCATTAGTAGCAAACATGATTGAAGGTGTCTCAACTGGTTTCAAGAAAGAATTGGAACTGATCGGTGTTGGATACCGTGCACAAAAACAAGGCAACAAACTTGTCTTGAACGTCGGTCTATCTCACCCAGTTGAATTTGAAGCAGGCGAAGGTGTTGCAATTGACGTACCAAGCAACACACAAATTATTGTTGAAGGCTTCAACAAAGAGAAAGTTGGCGAATTAGCCGCGAATATTCGTGCCGTTCGTCCACCAGAGCCCTACAAAGGTAAAGGTATTCGTTATGTTGACGAATATGTACGTCGTAAAGAAGGTAAGACTGGTAAGTAATAACTTACTTGCTGCATGATATTCCAAATAAAGAGGTGACAATATGATTACAAAACCAGATAAGAATAAACAACGTAAGAAGCGCCATATGCGTATTCGTAATAAAATTTCTGGGACTGCTGAGTGCCCACGCTTGAACGTGTTCCGTTCGAACACCAACATCTATGCTCAAGTTATTGATGACGTAGAGGGTGTGACGCTTGTCAGTGCCTCAAGTTTAGATGATAATATTGAAGGAACCAAAGTTGACCAAGCCAAAGCAGTTGGTAAATTGGTTGCTGAACGTGCTCAAGAAAAAGGCATTAAAACAGTTGTATTTGACCGTGGTGGATATGTATACCATGGCCGAGTTGCAGCATTGGCTGAAGCCGCTCGTGAGAACGGTTTAGAATTCTAATCGGATAAGGAGGTAAAGATTGAATGGAATATGTAAACCCTGAAACATTAGGTGAAATCGAAGATCGCGTTGTTGCGATTAATCGTGTCACAAAGGTTGTTAAAGGTGGACGTCGTCTACGTTTCTCAGCTTTAGTCGTTGTAGGTGACCGTGAAGGACATGTAGGATTTGGTACAGGTAAAGCGCAAGAAGTTCCTGAAGCAATCCGTAAGGCGATTGAAGACGCTAAGAAGAAAATGATCACCGTACCAATGACTGGTTCAACCATCCCTCATGAAGTCCTTGGTGAATTCTGTGGTGGTAAAGTTCTCTTAAAACCAGCTGCTGCCGGTTCTGGAGTTGCTGCCGGTGGACCTGTTCGTGCGATTGTTGAATTAGCGGGTATCCAAGATGTGACTTCTAAATCCCTTGGTTCAAACACACCAATCAACATGATTACTGCTACGATGGAAGGACTCCAACAGCTTAAAGTTGCTGAAGAAGTTGCTGAACTTCGTGGTAAGACTGTTGAAGAAATTCTAAATTAGGAGGCAGAATGATGGCGAACTTAGAAATTACGCTTAAGCGTAGCTTAATTGGCCGTAAACAAGACCAAATTAAGACTGCCCACGCTTTAGGTCTGAAAAAGACAAATAAGACAGTCGTGCAACCTGATAACGAAGCAATTCGTGGCATGACACGCAAGATTTCTCATCTAGTTGAAGTCAAAGAAATTTAATAGCTAAATTTAATCCAGAGGAGGTGCGAAGGAATGAAACTTCATACACTTAAGCCAAACGAAGGATCACGTCAATCACGTAACCGTGTAGGTCGCGGATCTGGTTCAGGCAACGGTAAGACAGCTGGACGCGGTCAGAAAGGCCAAAAGCAACGTTCAGGTGGTAAAGTGAAAGTTGGTTTTGAAGGTGGTCAAACACCATTAATGCGTCGTTTGCCTAAACGAGGCTTTAACAATATCAACCGTAAGGAATACGCAATCGTTAACTTAGAAACATTGAATCGTTTTGAAGACGGTGCAACAGTTAATGTTGAAACGTTAAAAGAAGCTGGTATCATCAAGAATGAACTTGCTGGAGTAAAAGTTCTTGGTAACGGAACACTCGAGAAGAAATTAACTGTTCAAGCTGCGAAGTTCTCCAAAACTGCTGAAGAAGCAATTACTCAAGCAGGTGGATCTGTAGAGGTGATTTAATGTTTTCCTTTATTAAAAATGCATTTACAACACGTGAGGTCCGTCGCAGAATATTCTATACACTATTCATGTTAGCTGTCTTTCGGTTAGGTTCACACATTCCTGTACCGGGTGTCAATGCTGAAGCATTACAATTAATCAGCAGAAGCGGTATTCTAGGGTTGTTAAATACATTTGGTGGGGGAGCATTACAACGATTCTCTATCTTTGCGATGGGTGTATCACCTTATATTACATCCTCTATCATTGTTCAACTCTTACAGATGGATTTAATTCCGAAATTTACAGAGTGGGCAAAGCAAGGTGAAGTGGGACGGCGTAAGCTGAATCAAGCAACCACATATGGAGCGATTATTATCGGCTTCATCCAATCACTTGGACTTGCCTTTGGTTTTAATCAACTGGCTGGTTTAGGCCTGGTGATTAACCCAAGTATGCCAACATATTTATCGATTGCCCTAATTCTGACAGCAGGAACTATGCTATTAGTCTGGATGGGTGAGCAGATTACACGTAACGGTGTAGGTAATGGAACTTCCATGATTATCTTCGCCGGAATTGTTGCGCAAGTACCTCAAGAGATTTACGCATATTTCCAGCAGAATATTCAAGGCGTTGAAGGGGTTGCTTTACGCAACAGCTTACTGATAGCTCTAGGTATCGTTCTGGTATATGCAATTGCGATTATTATTGTAGTGTTAATGGAACAAGCCCAAAGACGCATTCCAATTCACTACTCTAAGAAAATTTCAGGATCTAAGCATACAGCTCATTTACCACTGAAAATTAATTCAGCGGGTGTGATCCCGGTTATTTTCGCAACATCTGTTATTTCTTTACCGCAGACAATCTTCTCATTTATTGATCAAGAGAAAGCATCCACTTGGTTGCAATGGGTTATGCGTTTATTTAACTTAAATGACCCAATCGGCGTAGTCTTCTACACCGTATTACTGATTGCCTTTACTTATTTCTACGCTTTAATCCAAGTAAACCCTGAGAAAGTCGCAGAAAACTTACAGAAACAAGGCGGTTACATTCCAAGTGTTCGTCCAGGTAAAGATACAGAAAACTACTTAACTTATTTACTTAACCGGTTGAGTGGAGTAGGGGCACTTTACTTAACAGTGATTGCTATTACACCAATTATTGCAGGGATGATTTGGAAGGATATTCCAACAGCCTTGTCACTAAGTGGGACAAGCTTATTAATTGTTGTCGGGGTAGCAATTGAAACGGCTAAGCAAATCGAAGGTCGTATGATTAAACGACGCTATAAAGGTTTTCTTTACTACTAGCACAGTGAACAGTTAGGAGATACATATGAATATTTTATTAATGGGTCTACCTGGTGCAGGTAAGGGAACTCAAAGTGAAATGATTGCTAATGATTACGATATGATTCATATCTCAACGGGAGACATCTTCCGTAAGGCAATCAAAGACGAAACCCCATTAGGTCTGGAAGCCAAACGCTATACAGACAACGGAGACCTTGTGCCAGACGATATTACAAATGGTTTAGTTAAAGAACGTTTAGCTGAAGCAGACGTACAAGCCAACGGCTTCTTACTTGATGGTTATCCGAGAACTATTGCGCAAGCAGAGGCATTGGATGCTAACCTAGCGGATATCGATTCAAACTTAGATCATGTTATCTATATTGAGGTCGACGCTGATATCTTAAAAGAACGCCTAAGCGGACGGATTATGTGTTCAAATTGTGGCGCAACTTACCACAAAGTATACAATCCGCCAAAAGTCAGTGGCGTATGTGATGTCTGCGGACACACTGAATTTCATCAAAGAGAAGATGACACACCTGAGAAAGTGGGCCATCGTATCCAGTTACAAATGGACTCTATTCGTCCAATTCTAGAGCATTATGAAGCAGCGAACCTATTGACGAAAATCAATGGGGATCAAGCAATTGAAACTGTCTATCGTGAGATTCGTAATATATTAGGTGAATAGTATCGTAGACCCCTCACAACAATCTACTGGTAAATAAGGAGGTAAAAGCAATGGCTAAAGATGACGTAATCGAAGTTGAAGGTACAGTAGTTGAAACTTTACCGAATGCAATGTTCAAAGTAGAATTAGAAAACGGCCATGAAATATTGGCTCATGTCTCGGGTAAAATTCGTATGAACTACATCCGTATTTTGCCAGGAGATCGCGTAACGATTGAAATGTCTCCGTATGACTTATCAAGAGGACGCATTACCTATCGTTTCAAATAAGACTTAAGTTCTGAGGAGGAGAAACATGAAAGTTAGAGCATCCGTAAAACCAATTTGTGAAAACTGTAAAGTTATCCGCCGTAACGGTAAAGTTATGGTAATTTGCAGCAATCCAAAACATAAACAACGCCAAGGTTAAGGGTAAATAAAGGAGGGAAATATATGGCTCGTATTGCAGGGATTGATATTCCACGCGATAAACGTGTGGTAATTTCATTAACATACATCTATGGAATCGGTAAAACAACTGCACAGAATATCTTGAAAGAAGCAAATGTTTCTGAAGATACTCGTGTTAAAGATTTATCTAACGATGAATTAGACCGTATCCGTAGTGTCGTTGACTCAATCAAAGTAGAAGGTGACTTACGCCGTGATGTAAGCATGGACATTAAACGCCTTCAAGATATCGGTTCATACCGTGGTATGCGTCACCGTCGCAACTTACCTGTACGTGGACAGAATACTAAGAACAATGCCCGTACACGTAAAGGTGCTAAGAAGCCTGTTACTAGATAAGCAATATAAAGGAGGTTAAGAAAAGATATGGCAAGACAATCAACTCGTTCTAGACGTCGTCGCGTAAGAAAAAATGTTGAGCGTGGAGTTGCACACATTCGCTCTACGTTTAACAATACGATTGTAATGATTACTGATGAAGCTGGAAATGCAATTGCATGGTCTTCAGCAGGGTCATTAGGCTTCCGTGGATCAAGAAAATCTACCCCATTTGCTGCTCAAATGGCTGCGGAAGTTGCTGCAAAAGGTGCAATGGAGCATGGAATGAAATCAGTTGAAGTAGCGGTTAAAGGTCCTGGTTCAGGTCGTGAATCAGCAATTCGTTCACTTCAAGCAACTGGATTAGATGTTACTGCAATTCGTGACGTAACACCAATCCCTCACAACGGTTGCCGTCCTCCAAAGCGTCGCCGCGTATAATGTTCTTTGTCTCAGCAAAGGCTGTGCTTAATACGCATGACATTATCAGTGAATCATTACGTTTTGAAAGGGGAACATGTTATCAATGATCGAAATTGAAAAGCCTGAAATTACAACGATTGAAGTTAGTGATGACGAAAAATTTGGTAAGATAGTCATTGAACCACTTGAGCGTGGATATGGAACTACCCTTGGAAACTCATTACGTCGTATTCTTCTATCATCCTTACCTGGGGCTGCAATTACCACGGTACAAATTGATGGAGTCCTCCATGAATTTTCGACTGTTGAAGGTGTTGTAGAAGATGTCGCAACAATCATTTTAAACCTTAAGAATTTAGCGATGAAACTTCATACCGATGAAGATAAAATCGTTGAAATTAATGTAACAGGACCGAAAACTGTTACCGCAGCTGATATTATTCATGACAATGAACTAGAAATCTTAAATCCTGATTTGTACATCTGTACTTTATCAGAAGGTGCCACATTAGCGATGCAGATGAATGTATCCAATGGGCGAGGTTATGTACGTAGTGAATATAATAAAGCTGATGATTTACCAATTGGTGTCATTCCCGTAGATTCTGTTTATACACCGATTGACAAGGTCAATTATACGGTCGAAAACACCCGTATTGGTCAACAAAATATATACGATAAGTTAACAATGGACATTTGGACCGATGGATCAATTTCACCAGAGAAGTCCCTCAGTTTAGCTGCGAAAATCTTAATTGAGCACTTAAATGTTTTTGTTAATCTTAACGAAGATGCTCGCGATGTCGAGATCATGGTTGAGAAAGAAGAGACAGAGAAAGAGAAAGTTCTAGTCATGACGATTGAAGAACTAGACCTTTCGGTACGCTCTTATAACTGTTTGAAACGCGCTGGAATCAATACGATTCAAGAGTTAACAAATAAGACTGAAGCAGAGATGATGAAAGTTCGTAACCTCGGACGTAAATCCCTAGCTGAAGTCAAGAATAAACTAGCTGAACTTGACCTTAGTCTCAAAGATGATGACTAGTTCACTAGATAAAGGAGGATAAATTATGGCATATCGTAAATTAGGACGCACAAGTTCACAACGTAAAGCAATGCTACGTGACTTAACAACGGACGTAATTATCAACGGAAGAATCGAAACAACGGAAGCTCGCGCTAAAGAAGTTCGTCGCTTAGTTGATAAGATGATCACCCTTGGCAAAAAAGGCGATTTAGCTTCTCGTCGTAAAGCTGCTTCTTTCTTACGCTTCGAAATTGCGGATGCAAGAATTGAAGATGATGAAGTAGTTATCGAACGTGTATTAGACCGCGTATTCGATACGTATGCAGCAGAATATGCTGATCGCAATGGTGGCTATACCCGTATCCTTAAAAAAGGACCACGTCGCGGAGATGCTGCTGAAATGGTGGTTTTAGAGTTAGTTTAAGACAAGTGTAGTTTTTAGGTCACTTTTATGATGAAGAGCGTTATGATTGCCTAAGGGGTGGTCTAGCTCTAGCACGAATGATGTATATCATTCCGGTTGGAAGTTAGCTTCCAACCGTTGTGCTAACATCGTTAAAGTGCTTTTTTTATACTTAAATGCATCAGGGTGCTGGTGTATTTAGGTATAAGAAAAGCCGGTATTTAATTGTATAATTACTAGGATGTCTAGTAAGATAGATTGCAATGTGAAGAAGTTTCAAATCATGTATTGGAGTGATGAGATGGTGGGGGAAGTTATTGCTGCCAGTGGCGTATCTTTTAAGTATGCTCCTGATGAGGCAGATGTTTTGTCGAATATATCTTTTGCAATTGAGCAAGGGGAATGGATTGCTATGATTGGGCCGAATGGCTCAGGCAAATCTACCTTAGCTAAGATTATGAATGGTCTACTTGCCCCTCATTCCGGGACAATTCAAGTCAAGGGAGAAACACTAAACGAGGAAACTGTTTGGAATGTACGCCAGAGTGTAGGCATGGTCTTTCAAAACCCTGATAACCAATTTGTTGGCGCGACGGTTGAAGATGATGTTGCTTTCGGCATGGAGAATCTCGGCGTACCGCGACCAGAGATGATTGAGCGGGTAGAGCATGCACTTGAAGAAGTGAATATGCAAGCGTATAAGCAGCATGAACCTGCCAAGCTTTCGGGCGGTCAGAAGCAAAGAGTGGCCCTTGCAGGGATTATTGCCTTACGCCCAGACGTCATTATTATGGACGAAGCGACCGCGATGTTAGATCCGATGGGTCGCTATGAAGTGATAGAAGCGATTGAACGCTTGAAGGAACGCTATAACTTAACTGTTATTTCAATTACGCATGACCTTGATGAAGCGGCTGAAGCAGACCGCATTTTTGTAATGAATCAGGGACAACTGGTTAAGATTGCCCCACCGGAAGAGATTTTCTTGATGGGTGAAGAGTTAATGGGCATGGGCTTAGATGTCCCCTTCTCCCAAAAATTACAAAAAGCATTATCAACAAGGGGCTTTGCTGTTCCGGAGACGTATTTGGATGAGGAGGATTTACTGCAGTGGTTAAGCAAATTATATTCCAAGATGTAAGCTATGCTTATAATGTGGGGACACCGCTGGAGTATCAAGCATTAAAGCAGATTAATGTATCTATTCACACGGGTAAGGTGACAGCAATTGTCGGCCATACCGGCTCCGGGAAATCAACCTTAATCCAGCATTTAAACGTCCTTTTAAGGCCTACAGCCGGGCAAGTTACCTTGGGAGATTATACCATTACTTCAGGGCAGGACAGTCAATCTTTGAAGGATTTACGCAAGCAAGTGGGGGTTGTCTTCCAATTTCCTGAAGCTCAACTCTTTGAAGAGACGGTCTTAAAAGACGTTATGTTTGGCCCCCTTAACTTCGGGGCCAGTCCAGAGGAGGCCGAAGAAGTAGCCCGGCACATGCTATTAGAAGTCGGAATTCATGAGTCGTTATTCCAACGATCACCCTTTGATTTGAGTGGTGGCCAGATGCGTCGGGTGGCGATTGCTGGTGTGCTAGCATTAGAGCCAAGTGTCTTAGTCTTAGATGAGCCCACAGCGGGCTTGGATCCGATGGGTCATCACCAAATGATGGAATTATTTATGCGACTTCAAGCAGAGCAGGATTTGACCTTAGTTCTGGTGACCCATCAGATGGAAGACGTGGCCAATTATGCTGATTACGTTATTGTCATGGACCAAGGTCAGATTCATAAAGTTGGCTCACCCAAAGAGGTCTTTGCCGATACAGCTTGGCTTAAGGAACATCATCTAACCTTGCCGAAATCAATGGATTTTCTGGAGCGATTATTAGAGGAAAGCGGCATAAGCTATCCTGTGACAGAGGCGCCATTAAATGTTGAGGAATTGGCTGATATTCTCTTAGCCATGCAAGCAGACTTGAAGGGAGGGATGGGCGATGTTTGATAAATTACTGATTGGCCGCTATATTCAAGGGAATTCTTGGATCCATCGCCTTGACCCTCGAGCGAAACTCTTGGGGACGATTTATTTTATTTTCCTTATTCTACTAGCAAATCATTGGCTAGCGTACTTGCTATTAACGGCAGTCGTCTTTATACTGATTCGCCTAAGTGGAATTGATTTGAGCTTCTTTCTCAAAGGAATTCGGCCGATGATTGGCTTAATTCTCTTTACCGTCTTGTTTCAAGTGTTCTTCTCCCAAGGTGGTGAAGTGTACTTTAGTTGGGGAATTCTGCAGGTCACTTCTGAAGGGCTGAGGAATGCGGTATTTATCTTTATTCGACTGGTCTTGGTGATTATGATATCTACCTTATTAACCTTAACCACGGCTCCTTTAGAATTGACCGATGGGATTGAGCATTTGTTGCGCCCCTTGAGTCGCTTCGGCTTTCCTTCCCATGAGATTGCCTTGATGTTATCCATTGCCTTGCGATATGTACCGACCTTAATGGATGAAGCGCAGAAAATTATGAATGCGCAAAGAGCGCGCGGTGTTGAGTTTAATCAAGGCTCGTTTATCCAACGTATTCAAGCGATTATTCCGATTCTTGTGCCTCTTTTTGTCAGTGCCTTTAATCGTGCGGAAGAAATGGCCACTGCGATGGAGGCTCGCGGCTACCGCGGAGGGGAAGGTCGAACAAAATACCGGCAATTGAGTTTCCACAAGGGAGATACGGTCCTTGTGCTCGGTTTACTGGTTCTGACTGTGGTAATTTTCGGCATTCGTAATTATATTTAAAGGGAGAGGCTTGCATGACACGCTACGCAATCAAGATGGAATACGACGGAACCCATTATGTGGGTTACCAAGTGCAACCCAATGGGCCGAGTATTCAAGCTGCCTTAGAGAAAGCCTTGCAGACAATGGCTAAATTACCTGCAGAAGAACATATTCCGACCGCAAGTTCAGGTCGAACCGATTCAGGTGTTCATGCTTTAGGCCAAGTCGTCCATTTCGACTATCCGAGTGCCATTCCGCCTCAGGCTTTAACGCGAGCCTTAAATAGCTTACTAGACCCGTCAATTCGAGTGATTCAGGCGATTGAAGTTAGCGATAGTTTCCATGCCAGATATAGTGCTGTGGGAAAGCATTATTTCTACCGGGTTGATTTGAATCAGCACCCGGATCCCTTTAAGCGACTTTACACCACACATCACCCATACCGAATCTCTTTACCGGATATGCAAGAAGCCTTGGCGATACTTGTCGGACGACATGATTTTACCAGCTTTTGTTCTACACATACTGATAAAGTAGATAAGGTACGCACTTTGCATCAGGCTGAGGTTAACTATGACGCGAGGGCCAATGAATTGCGTTTTGATTTCTATGGGGACGGTTTCTTATATAATATGATTCGTATTATTGTCGGTACTTGCTTGCAGATAGGGGATGGCCTGAAGCCGGTTTCTGAGATGAAGCGCCTATTAGAGGTAAAGGACCGTAACCAAGCGGGTCCAACGGCTGCCCCAGAAGGTTTGTATCTGTGGAAGGTGGATTATGAACCGGATCCCTTTGAAGCATTATAAAAAGCGAAGCATCCTAACTTAAATGTTGGGATGCTTCGCTTTTGACGTTTATGCTTCGGCAATTTGATTCTCGAGGGAGTTGATTTCTTCAGTCATGTATTCATGAACGGCTGTGTTGAGTTCCTCGAAGCCGTCGAATTCTTCAACTTTCTCATTACTTGTTAAGTGTTCAATAAATCCATGGATGAAGTCCTCGCCTAAGCCAAGTTTGTATTGGATGACATTATGTAAGTCATCAATAAAGTAATAGCGTTCACCAATCATGGTACCAAAGTCGTCTGATTTATCACGTTCCTTGATGAGGCAAACTCGACCTAAGTAATAATCATAATAAGCTAAGTAGCATTTACCATCGAAATAGTATTCAAGCATGACACGCGAATCTTCTAGCGTAAATTCTCGTTTGAGTTTGAAAGATAGGGTATCTTCTACATGTTGATTGACAGCTGCAGTAATTTTCTCAGCTAATGCTTGAGTGGATTCGTTGCCATCAGCAATATCTTCGATATTCACAACAGGCGTATTCCAAACGGATTGACGGCGAGTGAAGCGGAAGTAGTAGCGATAAGGGCTGTGAAGAATGTAACTGCGACGGCGAATGTTATAGACAATGAACTTTTGTTTTTTATCGTCTTGGTATTGTTCAGCCAGTAATGTAGCGCGATCAGGGCTAATTTTCTGCATGGATTCTATCATTTGCTTACACCTCATAATTTATTCATTAATCGTTCTTCTAAATTATATCAATCTTACAGGGAAATTCAAATTTATTTCGATTGAGTATGCGACTTGTTGGTTCTCGAGAATGGGTTTGAGTTGTTGGAGCGTGTAGGATAAGGTATGATATTGGAAAGAAAGTGAAGGGGTGAAGCAAATGGAAATTCGTAAGACAAGCTTAGAGGATATGGCTGAGGTGCTCGAAATAATTGAATATGGGCGCCAACTGCAGCGTAGTCAGAGTGGGATTGTGCAGTGGCCAGATGATTATCCAGGTGCGACAGATATTCATCAAGATATTGAAGCTGGAGGTAGTTATGTGGCCTATGCTAATGAAGCGGAAGCGGATCTTGCAGCTGGCACGCTTCTGGGAACTTTTTTCTTGCAGGAAGAACCTGATCCGTATTATGAGAATATAGCGGGCGCTTGGCTTAATGAAGAGCCATATGTAACCATTCACCGTATCGCTTCAAATGGTCTTGCACCTGGTATTGGAACTAAGTGTATTGAATGGGTCATGGAACATTACGATAATATTCGCATTGATACGCATAAGCAGAATAAGCCCATGCGTTACATTATTGAGAAACTTGGCTTTGCGTATTGTGGTGTAATTCAAGTACGCGACGGAACTGACCGGAATGCGTATCATTATGTTAGAGAGGAAGAGTAGTTATGCAAGGTAAGGCACGTGCACATGTTAAAGCAGAACACCGGGATAAGCATCAAGGGCCGATTCAGGCTCGTTCAGCGGATGTTTGGACGGTTCTGTATGATATTCAAGGGGAGAAGATTCAAGGCACCGCACAGGGCATGTATTTGATGTACGGTGTAGAAGAGGAAGATGGGGAGGTAGCTTTGCAGTATGTTCGCGGTTTCCTCCATTTCAAAGGAGAAATCAATGGCCAAGCTGGTGAATTTCTAGCTCAAGAGCAAGGTGCCTTGCAACGGGACTCATTGAATATGAATGGGAATGTGATTGACGCGACGGAGGAATTTATGTTGCTTACAGGCAACTACCATTACGATCGGCCTTTGTCAGCTCAACTCGTTGAAGTTTCTTATCATTTCAATATGTAAAGTAGTATTAGAAGGGTTGTCCAAGGATGTGACGACTCTTTTTTTATTCGCCTAGAGCATGGACCTATGCTGAAATGGAATTTTACATGGGGAAGGAATTCCTGTAAACTCGAATTAAAAGCTTATTATAAAGTGTGACAGGAGGTTGAGCGAATTGTTAGATGTCAAGTATGCAAGTTTTCTGCAACTGTGTAAGGATATGAATTATACACAGGCGGCCGAGCATTTAAACGTTACCCAACCGACTGTCAGCAAGCATATTCAGCGAATTGAGCGGGATTTAGATGTAAAATTATTCTATTATGATACGCGCAATAACCTTAAGCTCACTCAAGCAGGGCAAATTCTCTTAGTTCATCTGGGACGAATAAACCATGAGGTCCACAGTCTAAAGCAGCAGTTAGCGCAAGTGGATGCCGATTTACGGATAGGTGCAAGCTTTACGATTGGTAACTACCTATTGCCCGACATTCTCTTGCAAACGGGGATGAATTTAAAGCATATTGAGTTGACGATTGATACCCAACAAGCCTTGTTGGACAAATTAAGTAATTACGACTTAGATGTCTTACTGCTGACCGCAGAGCCACTTGAAGATGAGAGCATCCATGCTGTTGAGGTTTACCAGGATGAGATTGTCTTAGCTTGTTCCATGCATCACTTCCTCGCCCAACAGAAAGTGCCCCTTCAGCAGTTGCAAGAAGAAGTATTTGTCATGCGTGAACCAGGGTCAGGAATTAATCATGCGATTGATAAATGGTTAAAATCTGTTTCCGCAAACCTTTTGGAAGCTAATGATGTGCAAATGATCGGCCACATTGAAATTGCCAAACGGATGGTCATGCAAAGAGATTACTTAGGTTTCTTTTACCGGGTGTCGATCGAAGAAGAGTTGGCTGCAGGGAAGCTCAGTCAAGTATTTATTGAAGATATGACAATGCAACAAAAGTTCTACTTGGTAACGCTAGAAAGAAATTGGAATCGAATGCAAGAATCTGTAAGCTACCTTCAAAAAGGGTTCGACGAATTAATGCATGCACGTAGATTGTAAAGGAGAAGCTATGACTAGGGAGAAAGCAGTACTTTGGGAATTATTTAAATCGACTTTCCGCATCAGTATGTTTACCTTTGGCGGAGGATATGTCATCGTCCCGATGATGCAGAAACGGTTCTGTGATGAGTTGGGTTGGATTGAGCGGGATGAGATGTTGGACTTAGTTGCGATTGCACAATCCGCGCCGGGTCCGATTGCGATGAATGCTTCAATTATGGTAGGTTACCGGGTTGCCGGACTTTATGGAGCTTTGGTGACAGCTTTAGGGACAATGTTCCCACCGCTTATCATTATGACAATTGTGACCTATATTTATAATGCCATTCGTGATAATGCTTATGTAGGTTATGTGATGTTAGGGATGGAAGCAGGCATTGCTGCGATTATTCTTAATGTGGTGTTTGATATGGCGGCTGGAATTATCAAGCAAGGCAATATTGTGAACATTATTGTCTTGCTTCTCTCGTTACTTCTAGCGATTTTCTACCAAGTTAATGTGGTGTGGTTGTTATTAATGGCAGCGGTGATAGGTTTTATCCAAACTTTTATCCGTATTCAAAGGGGTGAGATTGAATGATTTACTTGCAACTTATTTGGGCTTTCTTTCGCATTGGCCTCTTGAGTTTTGGTGGGGGATACGCTGTCCTGCCGATGATTGATCAGATTATTGTAGATCAATATGGTTGGATGACTGCCCAGCAATTTACCGATATTATCACCATCTCGCAGATGACCCCGGGTCCCATTGCCATTAATGCGGCAACCTTTGTGGGGAATCAACTGCTTGGGGTGCCGGGCGGTATCGTTGCTACCATCGGTGTCTGCTTGCCATCCTTAATTATTGTGCTGGCCCTGGCTTATTTCTACTTTAAATACCAGAACCTTGCCCTAGTGCAAGGGGTTGTCACAGCCATGCGTCCGGCAGTGGTAGCCCTCATTGCTTCCGCTGGTTTCTCCATTATTCTTACGGCCTTCTTTGGTTCAGGCGAGCCAGTGATTCAACTAGGTCATTTGAATGGCGTCTCAGTCGCTATCTTTCTTGTGTCCTTATTTCTTTTGCGACGATTTAAGTTGGATCCGACTTATATCATTATTATTACGGGGATTATAGGGCTGGTTGTGTATTCGATTCTTTAACTAATTATTGGCAAAAGTGATTGATAAAGAATATACACAATGACGCTTGATTTATACTGTGAAACAGATGCTTAAGTGAGTATCGGAAGTTTATTTTTGAGCAGTAACAGCCTGAATAGTTGGCAGAGTTTGCTATGTGTATGTTTATCAGAGGAGTGATTCCAGTGTACCACTATGCGACCTTAGTCCATGAAGGCTTAACATTCTATCTAGTTGCTTCACCTATCGGACTGGCCTTTATTGGCTTGCGGGCTAGTTTTGACAGGTGGCAGGCACAGCATCCTAAGATTCATCTACAAGAAGATGTGGACACGATGGCGCTTTATGTTGAGCAATTAAGGCAATATTTCGCCGGAGAACGCCAGGTCTTTGCCTTGCCACTAGATGCTCAGGGGACGCCTTTTCAGAAAGAAGTTTGGCAAGCTTTATTGGAGCTTTCCTATGGTGAGACCGTCTCATATTCTACGCTTGCATTAGGCATGGGTCGTCCTAAAGCAGTACGTGCAGTCGCTTCAGCTGTTGCGTCGAATCCGTTATTGATAGTTGTGCCGTGTCATCGAGTCATCGCCAAAGACGGCACCTTAGCTAATTACCGCGAAGGGCAAGCATTGAAACGAGCATTGCTTGATATGGAAGCGAGAAAGGGGTAGCTTTTTGAGCGAGATGACAGTGAATTTAAAGGAACTCTATGGTTACATGTTGCAAGAGATGGGCCCTCAAGGTTGGTGGCCAGCTGATTCGAAAGATGAAATAATTATCGGCGCTTTCCTCACGCAGAATACGAATTGGAATAATGTTGAATTATCCTTGGCGCAATTGAAGAAAGCAACGGCTTTTGAACCAGAACAGCTGCTTGCTCTGCCAAGGGCTGAATTAGAGGGCTTGATTCGGCCTAGTGGCTTCTTTAAGAATAAGGCCCGAGGTTTGCAGGAATTCTTCCAATGGTATGAGTCCTTTGCCTTTGAACCTGAAGCGGTGAACGCCGTCTTTCCAGAAGATCAAGTCTTGCGCAAGGAGTTATTGCGTCTTCATGGGGTTGGGGAGGAAACGGCCGACGTCTTACGCTTATATGTCTTTGATCAGGTAACCTTTGTATCGGATGCTTATGCTAGGCGTTTGTTTACGCAATTAACAGGTGTAATCTTTCCTAAGTATAAGGATTTACAAGAACGTCTTACGCTGAACTCAGCTTTTAATTTAGCCGAAGCGCAAGAGTTTCATGGGCTGATTGATGAATTTGGCAAAGTATATTTAAGAGGATCCGGCAAATTTAGTGAGAGTTTTCTGGCCGGAATAAGGCTCGCTGAAGGAGAATTGCTGAAATAAAGGTCCTGTGCTTCGAAATATCACCTCAAGCCATAAAGATTTAACCGCAATTTGTAAGATATATGTGTCTTTTGTTTTCGGCAAACCTAAAAATATGTTATCCTATAGCTACACACATTTGCAATATTTGAAAGGATGATTCGATGAATATTCTATTTGAAGCAGGAACAGGCATTCTAATCAATTTCGCCTATCAAGATGAGGCTACCGGATTCTTCTTCCAGGGGAAGTCGGGGGACTTATTAGCTGATGAAACGCATAATACTATACAGATTGGGCTTGGCAAGAAGGCTGATTTAGACACCAACACATTTCAAAAGGCGCTTTATCAAGCTGGCAAAAGCTTAAAATCTAAAGAAGTTCCAAAAGTTATCATGCCAGCCAATCCAACGGCGTTTAGTGACGAGGAATATGTATGCTTAGCAATTGAGGCCTTATATTTAAGTCAGTATAGCTTTACCTATTATCAGAAGACGGCTAAAGCTGGTATTGAAACGCTTTACTTCTCAGAAGCTTACGCAAGGTATGCGGAGAGTGTTCAGGAATGGTTGACCCTTCTTGAAAGCCAGGCAATTAGCCGTGACTTGGTCAATTTACGTTCGAATACCTTGACACCTGCGCACTTAGCTGAGCGTGTCAGCGAAATATTTCAAGACACAGACGTATCAGTATCGATTGATGGACCCGACGCCATTCGCGCGAAAGGCTTAACGGCTTTCCTAGAAGTGGCTAGAGGCTCAGAAGAAGAACCACGCTTTATCCTAATGGAGTACAAAGGCGGGTCCGAAGATGAGCAACCAACAGTCTTGGTAGGCAAAGGTATTACTTACGATACAGGTGGATATTCGCTTAAGCCATCAGCTAGCATGTCTACCATGCATTCAGATATGGGTGGGGCCGGCACGGTGATAGGTGCCATGCGTGCGATTGCTTTCAACGGCTTAAAGCAGAATGTTATAGGTATTGTTGCAGCAACAGAGAATGCGGTATCAGGTAAGGCCTACAAGCCGGGTGAAGTGATTACGGCCCGAAACGGTATGACAATTGAGGTGGATAATACGGACGCTGAAGGCCGCCTTACCTTAGCAGACGCCGTCCATTATGGGGCAGATGTTTACCAGCCTAAACTTCTCATTGATTTAGCCACCTTAACCGGGGCAGCCTTAGTTGCTTTAGGCGAAACATATACGGCTCTTGTTACCAATAATGAAGAAGCACTTGCCAGCTTGCAAGCGGCAGCCAAACATGCTAATGAGAAGGTCTGGGAACTGCCTAATGATGACGTTTACCGGGAATCCTTTAAATCAGACATTGCTGATTTAAAGAATACAGGCGGACGTTTGGCTGGAACGATTACTGCCGGACAGTTTATCGAACCTTTCGTTGAAGAGACCCCTTGGGTTCATATGGATATCGCAGGCACGGCCTACTTATCTAAGCCACAAGGCTTATACGAGAAAGGGGCTACCGGTGTCCATGTTAAGACGTTATATCATTTAATTAAAGGCATGTAGTAATTCTAGACAAAGAGCCAAGTGACCGTCTTAGGGGTCACTTGGCTCTTTTATTTTTCGGCTCTTTGTCAAATAGGGTTGATGAGTAAATTTAAGGTCAAGCGACTAAATTTGTTGCTTGATCTTTTTCTTTGTTCTTAGGTTCATAAAGTCGGCACATGAGTAATATTCTGTCTCTAAAATGACTGAAGTTTCTGTAACCATAACCATTGCGTTTGAGTAGTTTAATCTTATTATTAATCCCTTCGATAGGACCATTACTAAGGCCTGCATGTGTGAGTGTGTTGTGGATATATTCCCCATACTTTCTGAACGTCCTTAATACACGCCTTAAGCCTTTTGAAAGTGTCATGGACCGGCTTTGTGCCAAAATCTCTTGATATCGTTGCCAGTTCCTATCCCTTAAGGCATCGCCCAATTGATGCACCATTTGATAGGTATCCTTCAAGACGTCGTCGTGCTGAATGAGATAGTCCACAATGCTACGAGTATTGGTTAACCAATCAAACAGTGGGAAGCGATGGTATTCAGTAGACATTAAGTCGCTTTTTGGTTTGAGTATTAATTTCCAATAACGCTTAAGTTTATTATAGAGTCTTGAATCTTTATAACGAACCTCGTTCATGTAACGAATTCGTGTCCGATCTAATTCGCGATTTAAGGCTTGAATTAAATGGAACGGATCAAGAATAATCTTTGCATTTGGAAACCATCGCTTTGCCAGGTGCATGTATGGTTCGTACATATCTATCGTAATGGTTTGAACTTGGTAACGTGCTTGGCGACTAAACCTTGAGAAATAAGCACTGAGTGAGTGTGTTTTTCTGTCTTCGACCACATCTACGATTTTATGTGACAGTGTATCACAACAGATGAAGCTCATCGCTGCTTTAACCGACTTAACGCTTTTAAATTCATCAAAGGATAGATGCTTAGGCAACTGTTCAGTGGACCGTATTCGAATAGCTCGAGCGGTTTCATGAATCACCCGTCGGACTGTATTTGGTGATACAAAAGTATCTTTGGCGATATCTGTTTCACAAGTGACTCTTGTGGCGCGGTCCATAATCTGTTGTTTGACTTGATTCGTAATATAGCAGTCAGGATTAACGATGGATGTCTTCGCTGTAAATGACCGCCCACAGGCTTTGCATAAAAAGCGTTGCTTAGCTAGGATTAAGTAAGCAGGTAAGCCTGATTTGGCTGTTAATGTCAGACGAGAGGAGCGTTTTCCATTACTGACAATGACATAATCATTATTGGCAATGCCACAATGAGGACAAGCCTCCGGTTTATATGCCAATGTTCCTCGATAAAAGAGCGATGTTCGCCCTTTGAATTCTATCTCTTCACAATAATCCATATCGATTTCAATGTTTTTGTCTTTTAATTGGAAGGTTTTTTCGATAAAATGATTCATACGTAGATGTTCTCCTTTATTATTGGGTCAACTTTAATATTAAAGAACATCTGCGTTTTTTGCACTTAAAAACGGTCGAGAAATTTCCATCAACCGTATTTATTTTAGAACCTTTTTTTCTGGGGAGTAGTGTAGGTTCATCTAAAGTAGCGCTTGTTAATAGTATCAATGAATCACTAGTGGTATATAACGCCGAGACAAATTAGCTTTTGGCGGAGTTTAAAGGAGGCTGTTCGCCTTGTAAGGCTTGGGTTAGATCCCGAGCAGCTTCTTGGGTTTTCTGGCAAAGCGTTTCGTTTTTGTGTGGCTTGGTCTTTGTCAATGATGCGAATGATCTATCGATATGTCGGCCAAGCGAGAACATAAGCGCCATTATGATTAAAGCTAAACCTAAACCTACAAAGTTCATTGTCATCAACTCTTTTCTAAAATATTTAGGCTCACCTTAATAATGGCAAAAAATTAAATATTTGTCAAGAGATACTTGACAAATTTCGGGAAGAGGGTTACGATACTTGTAGTTTAGGTCAACCTAAATAAATTAGTGGCCGCTAATTTAAAATCATTTTAATTTAGAAAGAAGATGTAATATGAAGAAATTACTATTAACCTTATCTGCTACTTTACTCGTTTCTGCACCACTTGTCACATCCAATGTTTATGCGGATGAACATGACCATGATCACAGCCATGAAGCAGCGCCTAGTACGGATGTCCAATTAATTGATTGGGAAGGTGAATGGAATAGCTACGGTGCTTACTTAGAAGAAGCAGATGTTAAAGAAGCCTTAGCTAAAGCGGCTGAGAAGGAAGGGCAAGATGAAGCCGAGTATACCGATGCCATAAAAGAACGTCGTAAAGCCGACTTTGATGGCTTGATTATTGACGATAAGACCATTACTTTCTTACAAACACGCGCTGATAGTGATGAAGTTAAAGAATCCAGCAAGGGAACGTATACTTATAGCGAAACAATCTCTGTAGACCACGGTGGCCAGCCAATGTTCTGGTATGTCTTTGAAGGTGATGAAGATGCTCCATATCCATATGTTCTCTTAATGGATCTGCATGGGGAGGATACAATGGCTCACTTCCATATGCGTTATGGCGATGATCTTAAGGCATTAGCGGATGAAGATTCTGAATGGTATCCAACTTTCGTTGCTTCAGATACAAGTACCGACCAAGTCGTCTTTGATATTCTTGGCGAATAAACCATGGCAATGAGGAAGAAATTTCTTAACAGAATGGCAGGCTTTGCGCTATTAGTCGCAGCCTGCCTTAGCCTCGTTGCTTGTACGTTTCAAGAAGATGCGGCTCAGTCTTCTGACAAACCGATTGTCTACGCTTCTTTCTATCCGATATATGACTTATTGGCTGACTTATCTGGGGATACAGTCGAGGTAAGATACTTTATGCCGATTGAGAAGAGTCCGCATGAATGGGAACCGACCCCGAAAGATATGAAGAAATTATCTGAGGCAGACTTATTAGTCGTCAATGGCGCTAATATGGAGAAGTGGGTAGCGGATGTCCAGGAGAATCTGCCTGATTTAGATATTCTCATCCTTTCTGAAAAGGCTGATTTAATCACCTATAAAGGAGCCGCCGCGATTGGTGACTTCCAATACTTGGCTAAATTATCCTTGGAGGCGGGGGAAAGTTATAGCTTGCAATTTGGTCATACCCATGAGAATTTGTTGCGTTTCGCGATGTTTCAGTCAGATAAGCAGGATGCTGATTTGATTGAAGCAGGCAAGACGATTATGGAGGACAAGGGAGAAGTTGTCGTTCAACATGCGGATTTATCGATTGAACCCGAACAGGTTTATGGGGTAGAAATGGGACATGAAAGTGGACAAATTAACTTTGCCGTTCCTGAAAGTGGGGACTGGTATTTCGTCTGTGACCGTATTAGTGAGAAAATCCTTTCCTATCAATTATTGGACCAGCAGGGCGAGCAACTGCAAGCGGAAGCTATTCTAGAAGGATCCAGCTCAACAGGTGATCAAGTTACCTATGACCCGCATTCCTGGTTATCTGTTACCAATGCTAAACGTTACATCAACACCATTCAAGATAAATTGATTGAACTGTATCCTGAACATGAACGCACCTATCAGAAGAATAAATTTAAGCTGACCGATCAATTAACTAAGATGGAAGTAGCCTATCGGACGAAATTTAAGGAATGTAAGACGAATAAATTTGTCTCAACCCATAATGCTTATGAATATTTGGCGAAAGACTTCAATTTGGATCAGTATCCCTTGCAAGATTTGGTATCTACCGAAACGCCAAGTTTGAAGGCAACGCGGGCAGCGATTTTGTATTGTCAGGCGAATAATATCGATACAATTTTCTATGAATATGGGGCGAGTGATAAGGCAGCCCGGACCTTGGCCGATGAAATTAAGGGGCAAGTCCAGCCGCTTGCGTCCATGGAATATGCCACCAATATTGAATCTATCGAAGATGCCAGTTACTTGAACCTAATTCAATTTAATCTTGAGAATTTATATCAATCAATGCGATAGGAGGAATGGAATGATTCAACTACGAGATGTTTACTATGCCTATTTAACCGAACCGGTTTTAAAGGGAATTAATTTAGACATTCCTCAAGGAACGATTACAGTTTTATCCGGGGAGAATGGGTCAGGGAAATCAACCCTACTGAAAGTGATTCTTGGTGAACTCATACCTCAGCAAGGGGAAGTTCGCTTGATGGATACGCCGGTGGCAGAGATGACGGATTTCTCAGCTGTATCTTATGTCCCGCAAGTTCAAGTGATGAACCAAGTTGCTTTCAAGATAACGTGCTTAGAGCTTGTAAGTTTGAACTTGTACCGGGAGTTTGGCTTCTGGAAAATTCCGACCCAAGCGGCGAAAGCCAAAGCAAGGAAGCAGATGGAAGCGCTAAGTTTGAGCGAGTATATCGATACACCCTTTAATGAACTGTCCGGAGGCTTGAAGCAAAGAACCATGATTGCACGCGCCTTAGTAAATGAGCCGAAGCTCTTAATCTTAGATGAACCAACAGCAAATGTGGACGCAGAAAGTACGAAAGCTTTTCTAGCGCAACTGAATCAGCTGAAAGCTGAAGAACATTTAACCATTGTAATCGTTAGTCATGACTTACAGGCTTTACAGGAGAATTTAGCGATTGATACACACTATCGCTTGAGATTGGGGGAATTAAGCCATGCTTGAATTTGAATTTATGCGCCGCGCCCTACTAGCTGGGGGGCTTTTATCGATTATGGTTCCTCTGATTGGCATCGTCATGGTCAGTCGCAAAACCTCGATGATTGGTGATGCTTTAGCTCACTGTTCCTTAGTTGGAGTCGGTCTTGGTCTTATTCTAGGTATAAATCCAACCACAGGAGCAGTTTTCTCTAGCATTATTGCTGCCTTTGCAATTGAAGGGATACGCGAACGCTTTCCCCAATACGGGGATATGGCCACGGCTGTTACGATGAGTATTGGCCTAGGCTTAGCCGCGATACTGTCTGACTTTGCCCCAGGTGGCAATACGTTTGAGTCTTACCTCTTCGGGAGTATTTCAGCGATTACACTGGAGGACATCACTTTCATCGTCTTGGCCTTTATCGTCGTCGTCTTCTTTTCGGTAAAGTATTATGGTGCGTTACTGGATATATCGATTGATCCAAGTTTAGCGCGTTTATCGGGCGTGCCAGTGGGTTTAATTAATATTATTTTTACAATTCTTGCCGCGATTACGATTGCCTTGGCTACTCAAGTTGTCGGGGCGCTATTGGTATCGTCCTTATTGGTTCTACCTGTGGCGACATCCCTGATGCTCTGTCGCAGTTATCTGACGACCTTGCTAAGTAGTGTCTGCCTAGGCTTACTTTATATGCTTGGGGGTCTCATCTTATCTTATACCTATGATATTCGACCAGGTGGGGCCATTGTGCTCCTTGCGGTGTTAGGTATGGGCCTTGCGTGGCTTATGAACCGCTTCAAAAAAGCATAATTAGATATAACTAAATATTTTAGGTTAGACCATTGACAAAAAGTGCGTAAAGGCGTAGCATATAAGTGTATTAGGATTACCTAAAATATTTTGCGATAAAATACGAAAGGCTTTAAAGGAGGTTCACTGCATGAAATTAACGTTAATTCGTCATGGTCAGAGTGAGTGGAATAAATTAAATCTCTTTACTGGATGGCAAGATGTAGATTTAAGTGAAGAAGGGGTTCAAGAAGCTATTGAAGCTGGGAAGCTATTGAAAGCGGCGGATATTCCCTTTGAAGTAGCCTACTCATCTGTATTGACACGAGCAAACAAAACACTATATCACGTATTAAATCAAACCGATCGTGCGTGGGTGCCTATTTATAAATCCTGGCGTTTAAATGAACGTCATTATGGTGCTTTGACTGGCTTAAATAAGGCCGAAACGGCGGCTAAATATGGTGATGAGCAAGTCCATATTTGGCGACGTTCTTATAATGTGAGTCCGCCCGAAATGGATGCTGCGCAAGCATTAGCATTCAAGGAGGATCCCCGCTATGCTGATTTACCCAATAGTGAGTTCCCCTTAACGGAGAATTTGGAAATCACCTTAGAACGGGTACGTCCTTATTGGATTGATAATATTGCCCGCGACTTATCCTATGGTAAGAATGTGCTAGTGGTCGCCCATGGTAATTCCTTGCGGGCCTTAAGTAAGATGCTGGATAATATTTCAGACGAAGATATTACTAGCTTAGAGATTGCGACCGGACAGCCGATTGTTTATGATTTAGATGAAGATTTAAACGTTGTGAATAAGACCATTCTAACAGCAGAATAACCTCTAATGCTTAAGGATTCCGTAGCCTGGAGAGAGCCCGTTAGCTTTCTCCAGGCTATCATTATCAAATAAAGGAGCGATAAAATATGGAGAAACACGTTGTATTTATTGTGGGCAGCTTGCGTAAAGAGGCAATCTCAAGACGCATTGCCGACGAAGTTCAAAGCTTATTCCCTGAGAATGTAAGCACAGAGATACTTGAAATTCGGGATTTGCCCTTGTATGATGCGGACTATGATAATCCTGACATAACTGATCGTCCCTTACCAGAGACATATCCAGTCTTCCGCCAAGCCGTTCAAGCAGCGGACGGGGTTTTCTTTGTGACTCCAGAGAATAACCGTACGATTCCTGCGGCTCTAAAGAATGCGATTGATGTAGGCTCTAAGCCCAATGGTCAAGCTGCTTGGGTAGGTAAACCCGCCGGACTCATTTCCCATTCGGTCGGACGTTTAGGGGGCTACTCTTCGTATAAGAATGTGCAACTGGCTTTAACCTATTTCCAAATGCCTATGGTTCGGGAAATGGAAGTTTTCTTAAGTCAATCGCCCCAACTATGGGAAGGCGATCAACTAAATGAAGGCACAAAAGCCTTCTTGCAAAAGTATGTCGACGCATATGTGAATTTATTGGATTAAAGATACCCGTAAGAGCTTAAAGTGTAAACTCCCCCTATAATTCAAAAGGTTTTCCTGTAAGGAGCTGGAGTATTTATCTGATTATTCAGAGCCTAAGTCGCAAATCGAGTAGGAGACTAAACCTTAATTGGCTAGTCTCCTACTCGATTTGTTTTGTATTGGGTTGGTAGGGGAGGGTCTATTTATACGTCCTCATTATAGAAAAGCAGTTCATCGACGTTATGTATAAGAATTTCCCTGCCTTTTTGCTGGGTGATATAGCCTTGATCTTCGAGTTTCTTGAATTTGCGCGAGATTGATTCGGGGGTGGTGCCTAAATATGAAGCGAGGTCTTTGCGGGTAATGGGTAATGTGACGGTCACTTCTCCTTCGGCTTCACCTGCTAAATCAGCAAGATAGAGCGCCAAGCGACTACCTACTTGCGCGGTTGAAACATATGTCGTCTGCCTTTCCGAATCAGCCAGGCGCTGGCTCACTTCACCTAGGATTCGCAGGGCAACCGCAGGATAGTCACTTAAAAGCTGGGCGAAATCATCCCCTTGTAAGACACAGATTTCAGCTTTGGTAATGACTTCGGCGTAATTATCATGGGTTCCTGCTTCGTTAAAGAGGGTGCGTTCACCGATAAAGTCGCCAGGCCCAACCATGCGAATGACTTGCTCTTTGCCGGAACTGGTCAAGCGGGTTATCTTGACCATCCCTCGGTGGATAATATAGAGGACATTGGAAGGGTCGCCTGCACGAAAGAGATATTCACCTCGTTCATAGGATTGATGCGTTATTTGCTCGTGAATTAGGCGTAAAGTGTCTTTGTCTAAGTGATTGAAGATTGGCACAGTGGATACACACATGTGTTGTGGGTGCGACATGGTATCGCCTCCTTATATACTTGTTAAGATGATTGTATCATAGGAAAGAGCTGAAAAGCTTGATGCAGGTCAAGGACGAGTATCATTAACACCACTCTCAAACAAGGCCAGACTTTGCTCCTCCTGCAATGCTTTCACATCGCTAGCCTTATCTTCGGGCAAGATCTGGCTGATGCCATCAGCAAGACCAACTATATCGGTTACGCAATCGGCAGAGTCTTGATAATGTTAGGGCGCAACAATTAGTTGCTCAGGTCGAGGACTTTCGCTTAATGTAAGTCATGCTTGATGTCTGGTAGCATCTCGCCACAAATACCTATCAGGCTTAGGATATACCTACTACTGCGGGTCAAATTAAGGGTGAACATCGGCTTGCATTGCGGTTGGCATATAGTAGCCAATTTTCATTGGGTATGCCTTGTCCCAAGCGACAGCATATCCGTCAACTTGGGCAAGGACACTGGCACCTTGAATTACATCTGGTACTTGGATCGGCGACCTGCCCGATAGACTCAAATGCTTCATAATAGCTTTGTTTAGCGGATACAAGGATATTTTATTAAGCGCAACGAGATAGTGCGTCGCATTACCTGGGGAACCGTAAGATTTAACTCTCCGCAACTTCTGGGTTACAGCATGGGAGTATTGCTAATTTGTCGAAGTTTATGGTATCAATCGCAGTGAAGGCTGGCATACCTTCAGAACTTTCGGAAGAATTGGTCTTGAGTACTATTGTTGATGCTAGCTATGTTGAATTCCGACTCAGAGGTTGCTATGAGTAAAGGTAATTAAGTTGAATTGCTATCATATAGTCATATGTTTATGAGCTATGAATTTGTGCTTCATAGCGAAGGTCACCTTTGCTGAGCTATCTTATAGGTAGTATTGGAGGGTGAGGCCTTGAGTTGGGCCAAGTAACAATAAAAAGCCAACCAACTGCCAAATACGACTTAGACTGGTTGGCGCTTCGTACATACAAAGCATTCAATGTTAACTCCGTTCAATTAAATCGATTAATCCATCATCTATGTCCATCATTGGGTAAATTTCCTACGAAGATATAAGCGACTCTGCCGCCTTGCGGGGCTAAGAGATTTGTTCAACGTCTAAATGATTCAGAACTACTACGGAATAAGATACGGTTAATTCTTCGGTCATGACTTCTGATAGGCCTGAGAATTGATATTTGAACTCCTCCCACCAGACTAGTCCATCGGTGTCACCTTGCATGACTTATTTTAGGCGTATAGTACGACTTTATCTGTTAATAAGATGAAGTAAGTGAGATCGGTTGAGCGGAAGACGACTTCGGCAACATATTCAAAGACTTCGACTAATTGGCCGAGAACATAAGCTTCGTCGGCATGGACAATTTGTCATTGCCTAATACAGCAAAAGTAGCATCATCAATATCCATGCTATATTGAGCAGATACAGTACTGGTCGGCAATGCAAAAGATATTAGCACGAGAGACGTTAAAATCCTTTTCATCATGTACAATCACTCCTTATTATTAATTAAGATAAGTAAAACTCAAATTTCTCGCTAGATAAATCGGTTGCCTCAGTTCATTTAAAACCTTAGAACCTAGAATAAATGACTAGTATAAATGTCTTCATAGCAAGTTCTATTTAACAAGTATATTCAGCAGATAATGCTTGCGCCCAAAGTGTATTATGTATATAATACAGACAGGGAGTGTACTAAGTTCATAATACAGTTTGGGGTGATCGAGTGAAATACAACAAAAGAGAGCCGATTTACCAGCAAATTGCTCGAGAAATTAAAGTGGAAATCTTACAAGGGAAGCTTGAACCTGGAGATCGTCTGCCATCCAGGCGGGAATATGCCCAAACACACAAGGTAAATCCGAATACGGTACAAAGAGCCTATCAGTTATTGGAGGATGCAGATATTATCGTGACGGAACCGAATGTGCCGAGCCGGGTAACCGAAGAGGTTGGCGTACTGGAAGCCTTGAAGGCGGAACGAATTCATAAACTTATCCGCGAGTTTTACGAAGCTACCCAAGCGATAGGACTCAGCTTAGAGCAGGTGGTAGAAGAATTAGAAAGATTGGAGGATGAATCATGTTAGAGGCTAGACATATTTACAAGCACTATGGTAAACGAAGTGTCTTACAAGACGTCTCATTAACATTAGAGCCAGGAGAAGTAGTTGCGTTAATTGGGCTGAATGGCACAGGCAAGACTACCTTAATGCAAATATTGATGCAGCTCTTGCGTCCAGATCAAGGAGCAGTAAGTATAGATGGAAAGCCAGTTGACTTTAGCTCATTAGATCAAATTAGCTATATTTCTGATCAATTCGTTGGGCTGAAGCAAGAGACTATTCGTTATAATCTAGACTTACTCGCGCGTTACTATCCCTGTTACCAAGAGGGACGCGCCCAGCGATGTCTCGATTTTTTCCAATTAAATGCCGATGATCAGATTGCGCATTTGTCCAAAGGGAATGTGGCTAAAGCTAATCTTTTAATGGGGATGAGTTTGGATACATCATACATACTAATGGATGAGCCGTTCTCAGGGATTGACTTGTTCACGCGCGAGGAGATATCTCGTGCCTTAACGAGTGAATTAGTCGAAGGGCAAGGTGTATTAATCGCCTCCCATCAAATTGATGAGTTGGAGAGTATTGTCGACCGTGCCTTATTATTGAAAGACGGTGCGATTGCCTATGAATTCTCACCCGAAGCAGTGCGGGAAGAATCGGGGCAGTCAATGGTTGATGTGATGCGGGAGGTGTACTAAATGAAGAAGTTTTGGAATTTAACGCTTGATGAATTAGAGCGAAGTCAGAAATTTTACAGCGTATTTCTAATAGGGTTGATTCTGGCTGAGACGATGCACATCATTTGGCGAATTACTGTTAGTTTACGCCAAATTCAAGAAGGCTATGCGAACATGATTTCTTTGTATCAATTATTTGATGGCAGTAAACCTTATTTGCTTATTGTAAGTGCGGGAGTCTTGGGTTTGCTGGGTTATAGTTTGTTCAGTTGGGTACGAGAGTGGTACTTTCAAGGCAACTATATTCAACGCTTACTGCTCTTGCCAGAAAGTCGCTTTCCGGTTGCTCTGGCTAAAGTCTTCAGTACTTTATTGATGGCGGGAGGAATGCTCTGTGTCCAAATGCTCTTGATTGGATTAACTAATATTTTGGCGGGACGTTTCCTTCCTTATTATCAAGCAATTGTTGCACCGGCTGAATATATTCAGGCCATGAGTGTGACGCGTCTTTATTTACCGATAACTCCTAAGGCTTGGTTTTTGAACTATAGTATTGGTATTGGCTTTTACTTAGCGTTGACTAATGCTGTTATTCTCCTGTTGAGTCGGAGGGATTTAACGCTTCCGCGTAAACTGTTTCATACAGCCGTGTTCGCTACTATCTCTTTTGTGAGTGTGACGTTGTATGTGCGCTGGTACTACCAGTTGGACTTTCTTCCCGGAGAGGTGACACGTTATGCCTTGTTATTTGTGAGTGTAATTGTATTTATGCTAGGGCAATTGATCTTTATGAAATGGCTCATGGATCGTTATGTCGCAATTTAAGGAGGGGTGAAGATGAAGCGAAGAATTTATCCTTGGCTTTTAATCGGGATGACGCTTATGACAATCATGTGTACCGTGCTTTATTTCAAGCAAGATTTCTATCGAATTAGTGTAACGGAAGAATCAGGGGACCGGCAAGCGATTGATTTAGGGGAGAGTTTGGGAAGTTTAGGTTATGGCTTAACGAACCGTGGTCAGTTTCAAGGATTCGTCTATCCTTTCATTGTCAGCACAAAGGATAACTTTTACCAAAACACGGGCTATTTGGATATTTGGACAGATAATATGAGTGAATTAAAAGCAGAAACCTTAGGTCAATATCCTTTGTTCGACAGGCCCGATATCCGCTCAAAAATACCATTGAAGCTAGCCGAGAATAACTATCTATGGATTGATCAGTGGTTACAGGGTCAAGACTTGACCTATGTCTTGACGACTCCGGAGAAAGCCACAGAGGGGCACTATCGATTCGAAATGCCGATGGACACTGTTAGTTGCAGTGTCATCAGTCGTGCTATGGTGGATAGTAGGTTATACCTCTTATTCTATATTGATCAAGCTGAGCAGTCTAGGTTGATACAACTGGCCTTCGACTTGTCAAACGTGCAAGTCATCGAAGAAAAGTCTATCCCATTAGATAATTGGGAGGAAGTGACCTTGGGGATGAATAATATTGAGGAGTCAAGTCTAGGGCGTGAGCATGCTATTCTGGCCTATAATTACATACAGGATAAATTCATGCTCACACAAATTCAACCTCAAGATGGAAGAGTCACCCAGATTGATTTAACAGAAGCCTTGAATGTAGAACCAAGGGAAGCCGTGCATGTCTTATCGAAAGATTCACGTGTTTATGCCGTTCTTCAGCGTTTGGACCATAAACTTGAAGTCTATGAATTCAAAGAGGGTAGCTTTCGAGAAGTCCATCATATGCAGCTTAATGAGGATACCGTTTATTCAGTAGATCATGGTGCTCTGGTTCTAAGCGATACGCAAGCGGAAGGGCGTTCGAATGTACGTGTCCTGAATCTTGAAGATGGGAGTATAAGGTGGCAATTGGGCTTAGGCCTAGGACAGGAAGATTCACCGATGAGTCTAGGGGTATTGGGAGCGAAGGTGAGAGAATAATTCGCTAGTGTGACTTTTGAGCTAAATTTTAACCGAGTATTATCCCTTAAATACTTGCTTAAAGACCCATTCAATGCAATCGACTTCCTTCAATATATACCGAACGATGAGTTTCTCATGAGAAGGCACTAGCTTTCTCTCATTTTGTTTGCTATAATGTGTGTATTATTTTTAAGGGAGGACGCAAGATGTCAGGAAATTTTACAAAGATGATGCGTAAAGCGATGCTTGCAACAATGACTGCAGTATCTGTATTTGCCGCAACGAGCCCTGTATATGCACAAGAGACCATTAAAATTGGGGCAAATTATGAATTATCAGGGGACGCAGCTTCATACGGCACACAAATGTTAGAAGGTTTAGAATTAGCTGTTAAAGAAGTGAATGAGAATGGTGGACTCCTAGACGGACAAGAAGTTGAAATTGTAAGCTATGATAATAAGAGTCAAGTAACGGAATCAGCATCCGTAGCTCAAAGACTGGCTTCTGAGGATGTTGTTGGGGTTGTTGGTCCAGCCTTAACCGGAACAACTGAAGCAGGTATTCCGATTCTGACGGAAGCGGGAATTCCGAACGTATTGCCAGCAGCTACCGGAGATGACTTAACGTTTGATGCAAGTGGGAATGTCTTAGAGTATATTTTCCGTGTATGTTTCTCGAATGCTTATCAAGGTTTAGCTGGGGCAGCTTTTGCAGCGGATAATTTAGAAGCGAAGTCTGCGGTAATTTTAGTTGACCAAGCATCTGACTATTCACGTGGTTTAGCGGATAACTTTACGGCCGAATTTGAAAAGCGTGGGGGCAGCATTGTCAGTGAACAAGCTTTCACGGCAGGGGATACAGACTTCTCGGCAATTCTATCTTCATTAGTAGGCCAAGAATTTGATGTCATCTATATTCCATCTTACTATACCGAAGCGGGCTTGATTATTAAACAAGCACGCGAATTAGGTCTTGACCAAGCTATTGTTGGACCAGACGGCTTCTCAAGTGAAGTGCTGGTTGAATTAGCAGGTACTGAAAATGCCAATAACGTGTATTATACAGACCACTTCTCAACTGAAAGTGAAGAAGCAGTTGTTCAAGACTACTTAGCGGCTTTTGAAGCAGAATTTGGCAAAGAAGGTGGAACGTGGACTGCCTTAGGCTATGATGCTGCAATGTTAATCTTTGATGCAATTGAACGTGCCGGCTCTACCGATAAGCAAGCGGTAACGGCTGCAATTGCTGCAACGACTGACTTTGAAGGGGTCACAGGAACCTTCGCGATTGACGAAAACCATAACCCGGTCAAACCAGCGGTTATTATCGAACTTCAAGCAGGTGAAGTAGCAAACGTACACAATGTAACGGTTGAATAATCATTCATTGAAGCAAGGGGCTGCATCTCATTGGATGCAGTCTTTTTTTGAAATGAGCGGCGTAAAATTTTCCGAGTTAAGGATTTTTTGGCAAAATGTGGTTGATATGATAGAAAAATGATGGTAGTATTAAAATATAATGAGTTGAAATGAGGAGGACAACATGTCTTTAATTAATTTGGATCAGTATTCAGACAAGTTGCGCCATTGGGATGGCGAGTTACATCAAGAAGGTTACGAACGTTTGTCGGGTGAAGGTGGTTGTATTGTAGTCCCTACAAAAGTTGGCTACATCATCGGAACAAGTGACCGTAAAGGTTTAGAGCGTAAATTCGATGCGAAGAAACGTGCCTTAAATAAACCAGGTGTTGTGCTAGTAAGTTCGATGGAGCAATTACGTGAGTTAGCGCAATTAACACCGAATATTGAAAAGTTATACCAAACTTGCTGGGATAAGGATGAATTATTAGGCTGTATCTTACCTTGGTCTGAGAATGGTAAGCAATATATTCCTCAAGACGGCTCAGATGAATTAATGATGGATCGTCGCGGAACGAGTTGCTTTGTGATTAAGTTTGGTGTACCGGGTGAGCAAATTTCTAAGGCCTTATGGGATGACCATAAAGGTTTAATGTTTGCCAGCTCAGCTAACCCATCTGGGAAAGGCAATCGCGGTTTAGTTGAAGGTATTGGCGAGCGCATTGCTGAAGAGGCTGATTTAATCATTGAAGGCAATGATTATGTGGCTTCAATCCAACCTGAAGAAACGGTTGAAACCCGCTATGAACAAGGGGTGATGGTGTCTTTCGTTGATGAAGAGGGTACATTGCTCGAAGATCAAGCACCTGACTCACGTCAAGTAGAACCTTGTCCAGTATTAATTCGTAAGGGACTTTATGTTGATGAGATTATGGCACATTTAGCCAAAGACTGGAATTCGTGGGATTATCGCCACGGACAATATTACTAAGCTTTGAAAGGAGTGGAACGAGATGAACTGGATGGAACAAATAATGCAAAGTGAAATGTCGTTTCACTCTTTAAACTTATTATTACCTTAGCGGTTTGGACTTTTATGATAAAAGTGCAAACCTATTCATCGTTACATGAATGGGGTAATAAAAGCATCCCATTCGTGGGATGCTTTTTTAAATGGAAATGGGAGGTTTACAATGAAAGAGAATTACGTATATTTCTTGGACACATCACTTAGAGATGGTGAGCAGACACCGGGCGTTAATTTTAATACACAAGACAAAGTGCAAATTGCCCTTCAGTTGGAAGCCTGGGGCATTGATGTCATTGAAGCAGGTTTCCCGGTCACGTCCCAAGGAGATTTCGAGGCCGTTCAAGCTATCGGTAAAGCAGTCAAGAAAGCAACCGTTGCCGGGTTAGCGCGTTGTAATAAGCACGACATCGACCGGTGCTATGAAGCTTTGGAAGATGTGCCGAATCGTCAAATTCATGTCTTTATTGCAACCAGTCCGATTCACCGGGAAGCGAAATTGAATATGACGAAAGAAGAAATACTGGATTCGATCAAGGAACATGTGGCCTATGCACGGGAGAAATTCGACTTAGTCCAATTCTCGCCTGAAGATGCAACACGTACAGAGTGGGATTACTTGAGTGAAGTAGTGGAGACGGCTATTCAATCTGGGGCCAGCATCATCAATATCCCAGATACTGTCGGCTATACGAATCCAACTGAGTACGGGCAATTGTTCAAACATTTACAAGACACCGTACCGTCTTTTGACCAAGCTATCTTCTCTTCTCATTGCCATGATGATTTGGGAATGGCAACGGCCAATGCCTTGGCAGCGATTGAGAACGGGGCCCGCCGGGTTGAGGGAACAGTGAATGGCATTGGTGAACGAGCAGGCAACACGGCCTTGGAAGAAGTCGCCGTAGCCTTACACATTCGCAAAGACTTCTACGTTATGGAAACAGGGATTGTATTATCTGAGACGAAACAAACCAGTGATTTGGTTAGTCGCTTGGCGGGGATGCCTGTACCAAGAAATAAAGCGGTGATTGGTGGGAATGCTTATGCCCATGAATCTGGCATTCATCAAGATGGTGTCTTGAAGAATCCAGAAACCTATGAAATTATCACTCCGCAATTAGTGGGTGTCTCAGGCAATGACTTGCCACTTGGTAAATTGTCAGGCCGTCACGCCTTTGTCGACCGTATGGAGCAATTAGGCTTTGAAATGTCTGATAAAGAACATGTGAACGAACTCTTCAAGCAATTTAAAGACTTAGCGGATAAGAAGAAATTGGTGACGACAACCGACTTATATGCTTTGGCTCAAGGACAAGATATTTCTGACCGGGCACGCTTTGAGTTGGAACGCTTGCAAGTCCAGTTCCTTGAAGACGGTAAACATATCGCAACCGTATCTGTCCACGATTCTCAAAAGGATAAGATGTTACTGAATACAGGCGAAGGGCCTGGTTCAGTCGAAGCTATTTACAATACGATTAATGAAATGTTAGGTATTGAGGTGCGTTTAACTGATTACTATGTGGATGCAATTTCCAAGGGGGCCGATTCCCAGGCACAAGTTCACGTAGCAATTGAAACACCAGAAGGCTTCGTCTTTAACGGTACTGGGATTGACTTTGATGTCTTGATTGCTTCTGGCAAGGCGTATCTACATGCCTTAACTTTCTATGAGGGGGTTCAGCATGCATAAGATTGTAACACTACCAGGAGACGGCATTGGGCCTGAAATTATGGCCAGTGCCTTGGAGATTCTCCAAGCAGCGACAGCAGGAACCGACTTTACCTATGAAGTTACTGAAATGCCCTTTGGCGGTGCAGGTATTGACGCTAAAGGCCACCCTTTCCCAGAAGAAACACAAGCTGCTTTACAAACGGCTGATGCAATCCTCCTTGGGGCTATTGGTGGTCCCCAGTGGCATGATGCAAGTGTAACCCCGGAACAAGGCTTATTGCAGATGCGTGCCTTACTCGGCCTATATGCGAATGTTCGTCCAGTCCGTTTGGCCGACTCTTTAGTGCATTTATCTCCTTTGAAAGAAGAGCGGGTTAAAGGGACCGATATGGTCATTGTTCGCGAACTCATCGGCGGCATTTACTTCGGTAAGCCGAAATACCGCGAAGGTGATGAGGCTTTCGATACAATGTATTATAACCGCGGAATGATTGAGCGGATTGCGCGTTACGCCTTTGAAGTGGCTCAGACTCGCCGAGGTCATGTAACGTCTGTGGATAAGGCTAATGTCTTAGCTAATAGTCGTTTATGGCGGGAGACGGTTAATGAAGTTGCCCAAGACTATCCAGATGTTCAAGTGGAGCATTTATATGTGGATGCAGCGGCCATGAAATTAATTACGAAGCCAACTGATTTTGACGTGATTTTGACAGAGAATTTATTTGGCGATATCTTAAGTGATGAAGCATCCGTCATCCCAGGGTCTCTAGGTTTACTGCCGAGCGCAAGTATTAGTGCTGAACAGGCAGCCTTATACGAGCCGATTCATGGCTCTGCTCCGGATATTGCCGGGCAAGCCTTAGCTAACCCGATGTCGATGATTTTATCGGTGACGATGATGCTCAGGCAGTCCTTTGGTGAGGAAGTCCTTGCTGATCGAATTGAAGAAGCTTGCCAAGCAGTGATGGCTGAAGGAATTTTCACAAAAGATTTAGGGGGCCAGGCTTCCACTACGGACTTTACTCAGGCAGTCATTAGGAAACTTCAGGAGGGATAAGGTGAAGCAAATCAAAGGAGGCGTGATGCCTTTTATCAAGGATGGGCTAACAACTACGGATATTCTGCCCCAGACTGCCTATGCCAAGCTCTCACAAGAGCCAGCAGAATCCTTGCTTTTCGATAAGTTTCGCTATTTCCCTGGCCTCCCTAAGAAACCTCGTCCCGATTTTGTAATGAACCAAACGACCTATCAAGATGCGTCACTTTTAGTCTTAGGTGATGATATTGGCGCAGGAAAGTTTGTCGATGAGACAGCCTTGGCGATGAAGAAATATGGTTTTAAGGCGGTCATTGCGGGGAGCTTTGCCGAGGATTTTGCGGCTGCTTTAGCTGAGCGCGGTGTCTTGCCGGTTGCTTTGCCTAAGGAACAGAGACAAGGTTTGGCCCAAGAAACTGAGCCAGTGGTTATTGATATTGAAAAGCTAGCGATACAAACTGCCTCCGGTGATTGCATGCTTTTTGCCTTAGATGAAGCTTGGCAAAGACGCTTCTTAACAGATATGGACACGATTGATCAAACGCTTGCTTTATATGGGGATAAGATTGCGGCTTTTGAAGCGAGTCGCCCTATTTATATGAAGTAGAAAGGACAGAAACATGGGAAAAACACTTTACGATAAAGTTTGGCAGACGCATGTCTTAGCCGGTGAAGAAGGTGAGTCGCAACTTATCTATATTGACTTGCATATGATTCACGAAGTGACGTCGCCTCAAGGCTTTGAAAGCCTACGTACGGAAGGCCGCCATTTGCGTGCACCTGAGAAGACGATTGCAACCGTTGACCATAATAATCCGACGGTCGATATTTGGAATGTAGAGGACGCTTTATCACGTCAGCAAATCGCAACTTTGGAGCGCAACTGTAAAGACTTCAATGTTGAATTGATGGATTATGGCGGGGCAGATCAAGGAATTGTGCATATGGTCGGCCCTGAACTTGGCGCAACTCAGCCTGGCAAGACGATTGTTTGTGGGGATTCCCATACGGCAACACACGGCGCCTTCGGTGCCATTGCTTTTGGCATCGGCTCCTCTGAAGTTGAGCATGTCTTTGCCACCCAATGTTTATGGCAGAAGAAATTGAAGACCTTAGGTGTTAAAGTAACCGGTGAACTCCAAAAAGGTGTTTACTCGAAAGATATTATCTTGCACTTAATTCACACCTATGGTGCAGACTTTGGGGCAGGTTATGCGATGGAATTCTTCGGGGATACGATTGACAACTTATCGATGGAAGCACGTATGACCATGTGTAATATGGGAATCGAATTCGGCTCGAAAGTAACGATGATTGCCCCAGATGAGAAGACGTATGAATATCTTAAGGGACGCAGGAAAGCGCCGGTTGCTTTTGATGAGGCGGTTGAATACTGGCAGACGCTTTATACGGATGAGGATGCAGAATATGACGCCTATATCGAAATTGATGTGTCTGATTTAGCCCCTTACGTCACTTGGGGTACGACGCCTGCCATGGGCTTAGAGTTCGGCGAGGCCTTCCCGGAAGCTAGTGACCATAATATTGAGCGAGCTTATGAGTATATGGAACTTGAAGCAGGCCAAACGGCTGAGGATATTCCTCTAGAATATGTCTTCGTCGGCTCATGTACCAATGCTCGCTTGGAGGACTTGGTAGAGGGAGCGAAGTATTTAAAAGGCCGTAAAGTAGCGGACCATATTACGGCTGTCGTGGTACCAGGCAGTCGCCGGGTTAAGTTGGAAGCTGAGGCAATGGGACTGGCCGACCAGTATATCGAAGCGGGCTTTGAATGGCGTGAACCGGGTTGTTCAGCTTGTATCTCAATGAATGGCGATACAATTCCTCCATTCATGCACTGTGCTTCAACAACGAACCGCAACTTTGAAGGGCGGCAAGGGCCGAATTCCCGCACCCATTTGTGTAGTCCGGCGATGGCCGTATTGGCGGCTGTGAAAGGTAAATTCTATGATACACGTCTCGATGATCAGGAGGTTAAAAGCCATGAAGCCATTTACAGTGCATAAGGGTCGTTTAGTTGCTTTAATGAATGATGGGATTAATACGGATCAATTAATGCCTAGTCGCTATTTAAGTCATATTGAAAAGAAGGGGTTTGGTAAGTTCCTTTTCGCAAACTGGCGGTATTTGGATGACGAAGAGAGTGTGCCGAATCCTGACTTTCCCCTCAATTATCCCGAACATCAAGGGGCATCGATCTTAGTTGCGGGGGATAATTTCGCAGGGGGTTCCTCAAGAGAACACGCTGTATGGGGCTTGATGGATTATGGCTTCCGGGTAGTTATCGCAGGGAATTATAATGATATCTTCTACAATAATAGCCTGCAGAATGGTTTGCTGGCAATTACCTTACCGAAAGAAGAGCGCGTCGCCCTGAGCGAATTGCCACCTGAGACAGAGATTACTGTCAATCTGGAAACACAAACCATTGAAACGCCTGAGGCAACTTATCACTTTGATATTAACCAGGAGAACCGCCATAAACTCTTGCACGGCATTGATGATATCACCCAAACTTTGGAGTATGACGGCGTTATTTCAGCTTATGAACATAAGTGGAATGACTTCTACCAACCTCAAGATCGTGCAGAAAGGCAAGCGTAAGTAAGGACTTTGCGTTAGCTTTGGTGCAGCCTTCTTGTAAAACCAGAAAGACTCAGAAGTTTATTCGTAGAGAATAAATTTCTGAGTCTTTGTTTGTGCTAGGCTTGTAATTGGCGGGCGAATTGGTTTAACTCACCTGAATATCGTTCGAAATCGAGGCCATCTTGAATGATATTCGGATTATTTAAAGAGGTTTCTAGCATGATTGGGAGCATCTCTGTAGCGTAGGTTGTAGCTGTTTCAAGACTTGCACCTTGCATTAAGCTGCCAACGAGGATAGAACCGAAGATATCACCCGTTCCATGGAAGCTTCCACTAATTAATTTCGCTTGGGCTAAGCCGGAAGTACCTGACTGGCTGTCTCTAAAGTAAGTGCCAGTAAGGCCAGCTGCTTCATCGATGCCTGCTCCAGTTAAGACAATCGACGCATCCGTATCAGCTTGAATTGTGTCAGCAACTTTTGTGAGAAATTCCGAGCTGAGCTTACCTGCTTGGTAAGGTGTGCCGTAAATAAAGGCTGCTTCGGTCAAGTTGGGCATCACTACATCAGCAAGCCGGGCCAGGTGAATCATTTCATCTGCATAAGTTTGGTCAAAGCCATGGTAGAACTTACCATTATCAGCCATGACAGGATCGAGATATACTTTGCCACCTTCTGCCAAGATGTGCGGGTAAACCTCCTGAAGGAAATGAATTTGCTCAACATTACCTAAATAACCGATATAAATTGCTTGGAACTTTAAGTCAATACTGATCCAGTGGTCAACAATCTTACGCATTTCTTGGGTTAAATCAAGAAAGGTGAAATTCTCGAAACCGGGTCCAGTGTGTGTGGATAACAAGGCCGTCGGCAAAAGTGTTCCGGTCAATTCCATTGCACTGAGAATAGGCAAGGCAACGGTTGTGGAACATTTACCGTAACAAGATATATCATGAACAATTAAAACTTTCTGCATAGTGAATACACTCCTTTAATGCAAGATCGAATAAATGTATCCTAACAGAAAATTGGTATTAACAAAAGGGTCAAAAATATTAAATAGATGGTACCAGATAAGCTAAGAAAAAGCACAGAGTGATTTCCCTGTGCTAAACATTCGCATCCATTCCAAACGCCTGTGCTCAAAGATGAAGAAAGTGAACGCGGTATTCTGATGAGCCTTGAAGGCTTGCGATCTTATTTGCTTTCTTTAGCTAGTTCAATATTGGCAAGGATGCTGTCGATGGACGTTTGCATCTTAGCTTCTTCCCAATCATTCAAAGGTACAATGAAACGTTTCTCCCAACCATTGCGTCCAACAACTGTTGGAGTAGCAAAGCAAAGCGGGGCGCTTGCACCGTATTCGCCTTCGGTAAAGGTGGTACTTACTGAGAAGATAGCTTTCTCATCCAATAGGACAGCTTTGGCTAATTCAAAAGCGACTTGACCAATGGCAGCATTGGTCACGCCAGTCTTGGCATTTAAGACTTCGTAAGCAGATTGGACGACTTTTTCTTGAATGGTATCAGCGTCCCAATGTTCTACATCTGGGAAGTGATTAGGTAGGTCTTCATAGGGGATTCCGGCAATTGTTGTCTTGCTGAGGACGGGTACCGCCGTATAACCATGCTCACCAATCATATAGGCTGAGACGGACTTAGGATCAACCCCATAGTGCTCGCCGAGGATTTGCTTAAAGCGAGCTGTATCCAACATACAGCCGGTACTCATAATGCGCTCTTGGGGATAGTTGAATTCACTTGCCGCCATAAAGGTGACGGTATCTGCTGGGTTTGTGATGAATATTAAGATAGCCTCTTGGGTCACCTCGGTAATTTGGCGCATAATATCACGGATGATTGAGGCATTGTCCCCGATTAAAGCTTGGCGGTCGGCCAGAATCCGGCCATCGTCGTAGACGTAGGTGGCGCAAATAATAATGATGTCCGCATCTTTTAAATTGCTGTAATTCCCTTGGTAAATATTAATGTTATTGCGTGTAAATAAGCCGGTTGCATGTCTTTGGTCTAAGGCTTCTCCGAAGGCTTTGTCTTCATTAATATCGATGGTAACGATTTCGCCGAACAATTCAGATTGACTGGCGTAGGCAAGTACGTGTTCACCGACATGACCTAGGCCGATAATGCCTAACTTTTGTGTTTTCATAGTATTTTCTCCTTGTTTTCTAATGTTGTTTCCTATAATCTAACAATTTTTCCGAAAGAGTGCAATCGTTAATCGAGAATTTTCGATGAGTTTTTAATGAGAATAAGATTGACATACGCCTTAAAGTGTGGTAGATTTATAACATCAGAAACGGAAGGAAGCATGCACTATGGCTAATTTTAATGAAACACGAGTCATTATTACCAGCATCATTAGATAGTGTTTGTGTCTGTGCTTTATGGATGCAAACACGTTAAACGTAAGTTTGTATCTATGAGGTGCTGCCTTTTTGTTGCCCGCATAGATCAGAATCTAGCGGGATTGCTTAATCAATTTTATGATAAGATTGTTTAACATCTGCGCTAGGGAGACGGTCAGTGCAGATGTTTTGTTGTTTAAGCAGAAGAATGTATGGAGGAGTTCACAATGAATAGAATGAAGAAAGCCTTAACGGCATTATTTGCAGGGGTTACGCTAGCAGCTGCAACAGCAGGTCCACTTGTTTCCGCTCAGGAAACCGCCAAGTTAGGTGCTAACTATGAATTGACAGGTGGGGCGGCTTCTTACGGTACGCCGATGTCTAATGCGACGAAACTAGCTGTAAAGCAAGCGAATGAAGCAGGTGGAGTCTTAGACGGTGTGCAATTGGAATTAGTTGAGTATGATAATAAATCAGACCTAACCGAGACAAACTCTGTGGCGACACGTTTGGTTGAAGAGGGCGTTGTCGGTGTTGTCGGACCAGCAACAACAGGAGATGTGTTATCTCAAGCTCCAGTTATCAATAAAGCGGGCGTCCCAGCAATTGCACCGGCTGCAACAGGAGACGCATTAAGTATTGACAATAACGGGAACTTGATGGAATACTTATTCCGGGTCTGCTTCGAAGATACCTTCCAAGGTAGGGCAGCAGCAGCGCACATCGCAGATAACATGGGCATTAAGAACGTTGCTTTAGTGGTTGATGTAGGTTTAGACTACTCACAAGGGGTAGCGGATGCATTTACTGAAGAGTTTGAGAGTCGTGGGGGAAGCGTTGTAACGACAGAATCCTTCACCAGTGGTGATACGGATTTCTCAGCAATTCTGTCAACCTTAGCAGCTCAAGAATTCGATGCCTTATATGTACCAGCCTACTACACTGAAGTTGGCTTATTCATTAAACAAGCACGTGAGATGGGGATTACCCAACCTATTATCGGTGCAGACGGCCTACATAGCCAAACATTAGTTGACTTAGCTGGTGCAGAGAATGCTTCAGATATCTACTATACAACTCACTACTCCAATGAATCAGAAGATGAGAAAGTAGTTGCCTTCCAAGAAGCTTATGAAGCAGAATATGGACAAGAGCCAGATACATTTGCAGCCTTAGCATATGACGCGACGAACTTAATGATTGATGCAATCAATCGTGCTGGCTCAACTGAACGTGATGCGATTCGTCAAGCAATTGCGGAAACGAAGGACTTTGAAGGGGTGACCGGATTATTCACAATGGGTGAGGATAATACCCCGATCAAATCAGCCATTATGTTAAAATTAACCAACGGTGAAGTTGAGTCCGCTGAAGCTATTGCTGTTGAATATTAATATGATTTGCAAGGGGCGGGAAATCCTGCCCCGTTTTTAAGTGGATAAAACTTATTTATTAAAGCTTGCTAAGGAATCTTATTGAAATTTTAAATAGCTTATACTATACTTTTTTTACTTACTATTAAAGGAAAGGAATATCATTATGCAATTATTTATGCAACAGTTAGTTAACGGACTAGCACTGGGTAGTATCTATGCCTTGATTGCACTTGGATACACGATGGTGTATGGGACCATCCGTCTAATTAACTTCGCACACGGGGACATCTTTATGATGGGGGCCTTCTTAGGCTACTTTCTCATTGCGGAATTAGAGATGAACCTCTTCGTCGCGATGGCGATTGTCATGGTATCGTCTGCTATATTGGGGATGGTTATTGAGCGGATTGCTTATAAACCACTGCGCAATTCAACCCGTGTTGCTGCCCTGATTACCGCGATTGGGGTATCTTACTTCTTACAGAATATCATGATCTACTTCTTAGGACCGGAGGTGCAAGCCTTCCCGAGTCCAATAGAAACGCAAGTCTTTAATGTCTTTGGCATTATTATTAATACCAAGCAAATTCTCGTATTTGTGGTAACCATCTTAATGATGCTTATCCTACAACTCATCGTCAACCGTACGAAAATGGGAACCGCTATGCGGGCGGTCGCTTCAGACTCTGAGGCAGCCCAATTGATGGGGATTAATGTGAATACGATTATTTCCTTCACGTTTGCGCTCGGCTCTTCCCTAGCGGGTGCGGCAGGAGTTCTTTACGGGATTTACTATAACTCGATTGCTCCCACTATGGGAACGGCGCCTGGCTTGAAAGCCTTCATTGCGTCTGTTGTCGGTGGTATCGGCAGTATTCCAGGAGCCATGGTTGGGGGTTACCTCATTGGTTTACTGGAGACGATTGTTACGTTTATGGGTGGTTCAATGTATAAGGATGCAGTGGTGTATATTCTCCTCATCGTTATTCTACTTGTACTACCACAGGGGCTTTTCGGCAAGAATACAAGAGAGAAGGTGTAGAAGAGAATGCAAAGATTTCATACGCGTAATTATGCCTGGACTGCTTTAATTCTTCTTGCATTCCTTGCAATCTATGCCATGGTCGAAACGGGTATTATCAATCCGTTCTATAAGATTACCCTAGTGACCATTATGTTGAACATTATATATGCAGTGGGCCTTAACTTAATTCTAGGGGTAGCGGGACAGTTCTCGCTCGGACACGCAGGCTTTATCGCGATTGGTGCGTATTCGGCAGCGATTGTCACTACGCGCTACGGTGTTGCTGGTCTTCCTGGCTTACTCTTAGGGATGTTGGTTGGGGTTATTATTTCTACAATTGTAGCATTGCTTGTTGGGATACCAACCTTACGCTTGAAGGGTGACTATTTGGCGATTGCCACCCTTGGGGTTAGTGAGATTATTCGTGTGCTGATTAATAACTTGAGAGATTTAACCAATGGTCCCGCGGGGATTAGTGGAATTCCAATTGTTACCGATTGGTGGCTCGTATTTATCTTCTTAGCGCTAACAACTATCTTAGTTTTAAATTACGTTTACAGTAGTCAAGGGCGTGCTACGACAGCAATTAACCAGAATGAAATTGCCGCCGAAGCGATGGGTGTAAATGTAACGAAATATAAGGTAACGGCTTTTGTGCTAGGTGCTATTACAGCTAGTATCGGCGGCTCCCTACAGGCGACGTATTTAGGAATAGTTACACCGAATGACTATACCTTCAACCGATCGATTGATGTCTTGATTATTGTAGTATTTGGTGGGATTGGTAGCTTTACCGGAACCTTTGTAGCGGCGACTATTTTAGGTATCTTGAACTTGGTGCTACAAGATTATGGTCAGCTCCGTATGGTGCTTTATGCGATTGCCTTGATTCTTATTATGATTTTCCGTCCAGGTGGCTTATTAGGAGACTATGAATTCAAATTTGGTAGTATGGTGAAGCAATGGTTCAATAAAGATAAGAAGGAAGGAGCTGCCTCATGACCCTTTTAAAAGTAAATGAATTAACGAAGAACTTTGGCGGTTTAGCAGCTGTTTCTAATGTATCGATGGAACTGGAGAAAGGTGAACTTGTCGGCCTGATTGGGCCAAATGGGGCAGGTAAGACAACTTTCTTTAACTTATTAACCGGTGTTTATGTGCCAACTGAAGGTACGATTGAATTAGATATGGGCAATGGCGTTGAAACCTTAAACGGTAAGCGACCAGATTACATCAATGGCTTAGGCTTGGCCCGTACCTTTCAGAATATTCGTCTTTTCAGTGATCAAACCGTTATTGATAACGTTAAAGTAGCCATGGACCGTGAACATGGTAATTCGCTTGTGTCATCACTATTTCGAACGAAAGCTTTCTATGAAACGGAAGCCCAAATGGAGCAAGCGGCCTATGACCTGCTTGAAATTTTCGATTTGGGGGCTTTTGCTAAGGATAAGGCGAAGAATTTAGCTTATGGCCAACAAAGACGTTTGGAGATTGTTCGTGCCCTAGCAACCGATCCGAAGATTCTCTTCTTGGATGAGCCAGCGGCAGGGATGAACCCGAATGAAACGGCAGAATTAACCGAATTGATTGCCCAAATTCGTGAGCAATTTGATTTGACAGTGGTTCTGATTGAACATGATATGTCTTTAGTTATGGATATTTGTGAACGCATTTATGTTTTGGAATATGGACGTTTAATTGCGGAAGGTACACCGGAAGAGATTCAATCGAATGATGCGGTTATCCGGGCCTACCTAGGGGGTGACGAATAATGCTTAATGTTGAGAATTTAGAAGTCAATTATGGTATGATTCGTGCCGTGCAGAATGTTTCCTTTGAAGTTAAAGAAGGCGAAATTGTAACCTTAATTGGCGCTAATGGTGCTGGGAAATCAACGATTCTGCGAACGATTTCTGGTTTAGAGAACGCTGCTGCCGGCAGCATTGTCTATGAGGGGCAGGATTTAATGAAGTTAGCCTCTAAGGATATTGTTAGCCAAGGGATTTCGCAAGTACCGGAAGGCCGCCATGTCTTTCAAGGTCTGTCGGTACGGGAGAACCTGGAGATGGGTGCTTATCTGCGCAAGGACCGTGACGGGATTGAAGCAGATTTAGAGATAGTCTATGAACGCTTTCCAGTTCTCAAAGAGCGAGAAAAGCAAGATGCAGCTACCTTATCTGGTGGTGAGCAACAGATGCTGGCGATGGGCCGAGCGTTAATGGCTAAGCCTAGACTCTTGCTACTAGATGAACCTTCCATGGGCTTGGCGCCAATCTTTATTAAAGAAATTTTCCGTATTATTTCTGATATTAACGAACAAGGGACAACTGTTCTCTTAATTGAACAGAATGCCAAGCAAGCCTTACAAGTAGCTGACCGCGGATACGTTCTTGAAACAGGTAAGATTGTCTTATCAGGATCTGGTGAAGAATTGCTGAATAGTGACCAAGTTCAAAAAGCTTATTTAGGAGGATAGACTATGTTTGTAAAAGACTTTATGACCCAACAGCTCATTACAATTACCTCTGATACAAGTGTAAGCCAAGCTGAAGATATCATGAATCAGCGCGACATTAACCGCCTACCTGTTGTCGATGGTAACAAACTCGTCGGTCTAGTGACACGGGATACAGTTGCTAAAGCCAAGCCGTCCGATGCTACCAGTTTAGATGCGCATGAATTAAACTATTTGCTAGATAAGACTATGGTGGGCGATATTATGTTACAGAAAGTAATTACCGTCCAACCGGATACAATGCTACAGGATGCTGCAGCCTTAATGTCTGAAGAGAACATCGGTGTTCTGCTTGTCTTAGATGGTCCACACTTAGCCGGTATCATTACAGATAAAGACATCTTCAAAGCCTTTGTCAATATCTCAGGCTATGGGGCAGAAGGCCAGTACTTAATCGTTGAGTTGTCAGAAGACCGTCCAGGTGTAATCGAAGAGATTGGTGACGCCCTCGTGTCTGCAGAAGAGAACTTGACTCATATGATGGTCTATCATTACGAAGGATCTATTCGTATTGTCTTAAAGGTAAACCACAACAATATGGACGCGTTAGTTAGAGCAATTGAAGAACGTGGCTATACCGTTGTCTCAGTCAACGGCGATCTTAAGTAAATCCAATGTAGTATAGTTATAGTAAGGACTCGTCCAAATAATGGGCGAGTCTTTTGACCCTTTATTGAGAAAAGCTTCACGAACTGTGCTATAATACTCATACGCAGAAAGTAGGTGTCAGCTTGAAACAATTATTCAAAACAATGCGCCCGTTTGATTATATTTTTATTGTCTTGGCGATAATTCTGTCCTTTATTCCCAATGTCATTACCGCATACCAAATGCCAGCCGAAGAAGAGGAACCTCAAATATATGCCAACGTTAAGATAATGGGGAATGTTGTCGATACATTTGAGCTTGAGGAAGGTCAGGAACAAATCCTGAAGACTTATTACCCTAATCCGGGTCAATACAATATTATTGAAGTGAATGATGGCGCCATTCGTATTAAAGAAGATAATAGCCCCGATCAAATTGGTGTTAATACGGGCTGGATATATCGGCCTGGTCAGACCGCGATTTGCCTACCACACGGCCTAGTCTTGGAAGTTAAGGGTGAAATCGCTGAAGATGATCCACTAATCTTGCCTTAGACATATAACTAAGCCAAAAAGCATGCACAGAGTTATCTGGGCATGCTTTTTTTAGAGGAGTTTCTCAATATCTTTTGCGATTTTATGGGGCTTCACTAAAGGAGAATAGCGCTTGACTGGGGTTCCGTCTCGATTAATCAGAAATTTAGTGAAGTTCCACTTGATATTTGAGTTAAATGAACCGGGCAACTCTTGTTTGAGCCACTGGAATAGTGGGTCGGTGTGTTCGCCGTTAACATGAATGAGTTGGTTGATAGGAAACGTAACCCCAAATTTCTCACGGTAAGTTTGCTTTAAAGCGTGATTATCTAAGGACTCTTGCTTGAATTCATTACTTGGAAAGGCAAGAACAGAGAATCCTTGGGTTTGATAACGCTGGTGAAGTTCCTCCAGCTCGGCAAATTGCTTGCTGAAGCCGCAATCACTCGCGGTATTCACCAATAACAAAACTTTTGTATTAAATTCCTTTAGGCGATAAGGCCTACCATCACTGTCAATCAGTGAGAAATTTGGCAAAGACACGGTTGCATCCTCCTTTAAAACTGTGAACGCTCCCTATAGCGGACCCTTAATCAACATGGGATAAATCAACGTTATGGTAAACTTTCTGAACATCTTCATCTTCTTCGAGGACATCGATTAAATGTAGGAAGGTATTTAAGTCGCTTCCTTCGAGTGTCACTTCGGTTTTCGGTAGCATTTCTAATTCCGCAACATCAAATTCTGTGATACCGTTCGCTTCGAGCGCTTCTTTAATATGGCTAAATTCAGTCGGTTCACCGTATACGACAATTTGACCTTCTTCTTCTGTAACATCACGGATGTCAACATCAGCTTCGAGTAAGACCATCATAATCTCTTCGGCATCATCGCCCGGGAAGGCAAAGACAGCCGTATTATCAAATAAATAGCTCACCGAACCACTGACGCCCATATTACCGCCATTCTTGCCGTATAAAGAACGGACATTACCAGCGGTACGATTGACGTTATTGGTCAGTGCATCGACAATAATCATTGAGCCGCTCGGACCAAAGCCTTCATAGCGTAATTCTTCGAACTGCTCATCATCAGAGCCTTTCGCCTTCTCAATTGCACGGTCAATAATGTTCTTGGGAACGTTATAAGTTTTGGCTCGATCGATGGCTAATTTTAGCTTCGAGTTGCTTTCCGGATCAGGCTCGCCTGACTTTGCTGCGGCATAGATTTCGATTCCAAACTTTGCATAGATGCGAGAAGTATCTTGGTCTTTTTTACCTTTTTTCTCGCGGATATTCATCCATTTACGTCCCATATTCATCCTTCTTTCTTATACGTATAGTCTATTATATACACAGTTATTGGTTAATGTGAACTAAAAAATTGATGAGGCTTTATTAAAAGATACTTATATTATGTCCCATGCATAACACATCCATCAAAAAAAGCTGGAACATTCCGTTCCAGCTGGAGTAAATCCTTACGCATACATCGCTTTGACGCGTTCTTGTACACTCTCATCGTTTAGGTATTCTTCATAAGTGGTGCTAATGCGGTCGAAGGCACCAGATGGTGTAAGTTCTATCACACGGTTACAAGTAGTATTAAGCACTTCGTAGTCATGTGATGCAATAAGAATTGCACCATTGAATTTGATTAGGCCTTCGTTAAGGGCAGTGATTGATTCAAGGTCTAAGTGGTTTGTCGGCTGGTCCATTACGAGAACATTTGCTTTGGAAAGCATCATCTTAGATAATAAGCAACGAACCTTCTCGCCACCAGAGAGAACATTAACGGACTTCATAACATCTTCTCCTGAGAAGAGCATCCGACCTAAGAAACTACGCAAGAAGGTATTATCTTGTTCTTCCTTGTCTGCGTATTGACGTAACCACTCTAGAATGGATTGATCAGAATCGAACTCTTCGGCAGAGTTACGTGGTAAGTAAGTTTGTGACGTGGTCACGCCCCACTCGAAGCTGCCTTCATCCGGCTCCATATTCTCCATGAGAATTTCAAATAGGGTAGTCATTGCTAAGTCATTCTGACTTAAGAAAGCAACTTTATCATCACGGTTCAAAGTAAAGGTAACATTATTTAAGACTTTCTCGCCATCGATAGTCTTGGATAGACCTTCAACGCGCAGTAAATCATTCCCAATTTCGCGTTCTGGTGAGAAGCCAACGTATGGATAACGGCGGGAAGAAGGTTGGATATCATCAAGGGTAATCTTGTCTAATAACTTCTTACGCGATGTGGCTTGTTTGGATTTGGAAGCATTGGCTGAGAAGCGAGCGATAAAGGCTTGTAATTCTTTAATTTGCTCTTCTTTCTTAGCATTCTGGTCAGCTTGGAGCTTGGCGGCTAATTGACTAGATTGCAACCAGAAGTCATAGTTCCCCACATACAGCTTGATTTTGCCGAAATCTACGTCGGCCATATGTGTACATACGGTATTTAGAAAGTGGCGGTCGTGAGAGACGACGATAACCGTATTGGGGAAATTCATAATAAAGTCACTCAACCAATCGATGGCGTGCCCATCTAAACCGTTCGTCGGCTCGTCCAAGAGCAAGTTATCCGGTTTACCGAAAAGCGCCTGTGCTAGTAATACTTTAATCTTATCTGCTTCGGTTAATTCACGCATATATTGGTAGTGCATATCGGTTGTGATGCCTAGGCCTTGCAACAAATCACTAGCTTCTGCCTCAGCTTCCCAACCACCCATTTCAGAAAATTGCGCTTCTAATTCTCCGGCGCGAATACCATCTTCATCTGAGAAATCTTCCTTCATATAGATGGCATCTTTCTCTTTCATAATGTCATAAAGTTCCTTGTAGCCCATAATGACAGTGTCCATAACCGTATAGTCTTCAAAGCCATAGTGGTTTTGGTTTAAGACAGCTAAGCGTTCATTAGGGTCCATCGAAACGGTTCCGGTTGAAGGGCTTACTTCACCTGAGAGAATCTTTAAGAAGGTGGACTTTCCAGCACCGTTGGCGCCAATGACACCATAACAGTTACCAGGGGTAAAACTTATATTGACGTCTTCGAATAATTTCTTATCAGGAAAGGATAAACTGACGTTGGATACATTAATCATGCATTTCCTCCTAGGGTTTATTTACCAGTAATCATAGCATAAAATCAAAGAAAATAAAGCCAAAAAATTAAAAAGTAAACACTAGTGCAAGACAAGCCTACACTAGTGAATTGAGCTATTTTTGGTTTTTGCGACGAAGGGCTTGGAAGAAGCGGGCGAAAGGTCGTTGTTTACCTTGGCTGGCTTGCTTATGCTCTTTAACAAGCACGGCTTTCTTCTGACCCGCGAATTCCATTTGGGAGATGTGATTATTTATGAGTGGTGGTTCCTTAGCGGGACGCGTGTATTCGCCATCGCTTTGTAGAACGCGTGCCTTAGTATTATCGCTCAGTTGTAATTCTAAGATATGTAGAATCTGTTCTTCAATGCGTTTATCCAGAATAGGGAACTCGATTTCAACCCGTTTCGTCATATTGCGGGTCATCATATCGGCTGAGGATAGGAATAGATGACGTTTGCCATTGCGGTGGAAGTAGTATATGCGACTGTGCTCTAAGAAGCGGCCGACAATACTTCGGACGTGAATTGTTTCAGATAGGCCAGGGACACCTGGTTTCAGGCAGCAAATACCGCGAACGATCAGCTCGATTTTCACACCTGCTTGACTTGCTTCGTAAAGCTTCTCAATGAGTGGTTTATCGGTTAGTGAATTCATCTTGGCGATGATATGACCGTTCCCGTGCTCTTTGTGAGATGCAATTTCTTCATCGATATAATCGATGAGGGAATCCCGAATTGCAAAAGGCGATACATGCAGATGATGGTATTCAGGGCGATCGGTGTAACCACTTAAGTAATTGAAGAAGTTAGAAGCATCTTCGCCAATTTCTGGATTGGCTGTGATAATGCCCATATCTGTGTATGTTCTAGCGGTCTTATCGTTATAATTACCAGTTCCTAAGTGGACATAGCGATGGATTTGTTGGTTTTCCATACGGATGACTAGGGCAATCTTACTATGGGTTTTTAAATCGCTGACACCGTAGAGCACGTGGCAACCTGCTTCTTCTAATTCCCGTGCCCAATACACATTGTTCGATTCATCGAAACGTGCCTTAAGCTCCACCAGAACCGTGACTTCTTTACCGTTCTCAGCAGCTTTCTTCAAGGCACTGATGATCGGCGAGTTCTTCGATACACGGTATAAGGTTTGCTTAATGGCAATCGTTTGAGGGTCAACGGCAGCGTGTTCGATAAAGGAGACGACTGGATCGAAGGAATCGTAGGGATGGTTAAAGAAGAGGTCATGTTCTTTAGCCGTTTGATAGAGCGATTCTCCGGTATGTTTGGGATTGAGGAAAGGCTTGAAAGGTGTGTAAGTTGCCTCTGGATGCAATTCACTCACCGTATCAACTAAACCAAAGAGGAAGGTTAAGTCGAGTGGCCCTTCGAATTGGTAGACGAAGCGGTCCTCAATCTCTAAGACTTCTTGGAGGAAGTCGTCATATTTCGCATTAAAGTCCGGGGTGTAGCGCGTGTCAATCTCTAGTCGAATCGCTGCCCCGTGCCGGCGTTGCTTGACATAGTCTTCAATGAGAATCAGTAAGTCTGAAGCATCCTCTTCGATAATATCAAAGTCCGCATTCCGCGTAATCCGGAAAGGATAGGCATAATTGATTTCATAGCCTTGGAATAATTCTTCCAGCAAGTTGATAATTAAATCTTCAATGAGTACAATCACGTAGCTATCGTGGTAATCAAAGGTCAAATAACGATCTAATAGACTCGGAATAGGTACAATAGCTTGGTAAATTTCCTCGTCTTTTGTTAGATTTACAAAGATATTTAACACTTTATTCTTTAAGTGTGGGAAGGGACGGTAGGCATCAATCCCTAAAGGAGATAACGTCGGCAAGATTAACTCACGGAAATATTGCACCGCTTGTTCTTTTTCGTTCTCGTTTAACTCAGTGAAGGCTTTAACACTGTAATTGAGCGTTGGAAGTTGCTCGACGAGTTGCTTATAGCGTTTGTATTGGAAATCCACATTCCGACGATTCCGTTCACTGATAGCGTCCAATAAGTCATCTGGTGACATGTTAGTCTTGTTCTCAGCTACTTCAATACCGGCATGATACTGATCATATACGCCAGCAACACGTACCATAAAGAATTCATCCAAATTTGAGCTGCCGATGCCTAAGAAGTTCAATTGCTCAAGAAAGGGATTGTCTGAGTCATAAGCCTCATCAATAACCCGGTAGTTAAAGTCTAACCAACTTAATTCCCGGTTGAAGAAATCTAACTCGTCTGCTTGGCTTGTGTTTGGTCTTTCAGATACAGAACTCACGTTTACATTCCTCCTTTAATCATGGCAAATTATCGTTCAGTATAGACAAAATTTAGCTTTAAAGAGCCATCTAAAGCTCGTTCAAGATGCTTTTTGTGGCGGTTGGCCCGGTATTTCTCAGCAACAATCGATTCATTGTGGTAAATCAGAAGTTCATAAGTATTCTGGTCGGCTTTTAGCAGGCGAATGTCTTTAATCGGAGCAGTCTTGGAGTCATTCAGAGCTTGGGCAAATTTCAATAGTCCCCCAAGGCGCTCTAATAAATCAAATTCTTCTTGAGTCAACCAATCCTCAAAGGTTTCAAGGTATTGCTTGTATAGAGTCCGGTTGCGAAAGCTAGCTAACAGGGCCAATCGCAAGCGTTTATAGTGGCTAAAGCCTAGCAAATTCATATTCGATAAAATATAGAATGTATGCTGGGAATCAGCTTCTGTACTGATGAAGCCACCGAAGCGATATAGGATGGTTGCGAATGTTAACTCTTCCCTTATTTCAGCGGATTCTTCGAGTTGCCCCCATTTGACTAATTCTTCGAACAAGCTGAGGGTAATATGGATGTCGATATCTGAGCCGAAAGTGTTGATCGGGAAGTCACGGACCACGCCTTCAACAGAGCGTTTGCGGATTAATTTGTTGTCAATTGGGGTATCGTATTTCTCGTTAATATATTTGAGAATAATTCCCTCACGCAAACCTTGGCTTGAAAGACTGAAGATATCCGCTTTTGTTACCTTCATCAGTTCTTGAAAGACAATTGTTGCGGGAATAATTAAATCAGTCCGGTCGTTACTCAAGCCTTCAATATCAGACATCTCTTCGTAAGGCGTGTTCACGAATAAGTTGAAGGTATCCGATAAATCTACCTCATTCATTTCATAACCATGAATCCCCGCCATCGGATAGTTCGTGGCTAATTGATGAACATTCGCGACATTCCTGGCAGAACCACCAATGGCGATGATTGGCTTTTTAGCCTTGCGAATCCATTCGTACTCTTTGAAAGCATTGCTGACATATTCTCGAGCCGCAGCAATCGCATCTGGATCGTTATGGGCTTTCCCTTCGAAGAATTGGTCCTTCAAACTTACGGCACCAAATGGAAAGCTATGCAAGTAAACGCCTTGTTTATCTTCATATAGCGTAATCTCACAGCTGCCCCCGCCAATATCAATGGTAATGGCATCTTTAATCGTGTTGGTGTGAGTCACAGCGTACTGGCCGTAGAGGGCTTCCTCCTCTTCTTGGACTAATTCAATATTAAAACCAGTAGCTTCTATCACTTGTGCAAAGATATCCTCTTGGTTAGCAGATTGGCGGATAGCTGCCGTAGCCATCGGACGAATCACATCAACATTGTAGTGCCAACATACTTCGTTAAAGCTTTGTAAAGTCTGGATAAGCCGGTCAATCCCTTCTTGGCGCATCCATTTCTGCCCGTCCTCTTCCTCGAGGAAATGCGATAGTCGGGCTGGTGTTTTAACGTTCTGCAGTTCGATGTAATTATATTGGGCATCAATGCCGTAGATAACGAGGCGGATTGTGTTGGAGCCAATATCAATAATGGCGACTTTTTCTGTATACATATCGAGCCTTTCTAGTTGTAACCTAAGCGAGATAAGCGGGAATTGCTTCAAGTAAAGCATCGATAGAAGCAACCACTTCTCCGTTCAGCTTAATTAAACCAACAGTGTATAAATTAATATAGCTAAATTGAGACTCAGCAATTTCCTGTAAGATGGCTAATTTCTCAGGATTAGTTGCTCCAGCGTTTGTGCGTGCATCGGTATATAAGCCAATAATCGGAATACCTGCCTGGTAGGCCACGCCAATTTCTGAGGCGACACCTGGATCGATGACCAAGCCATCTAAGACAGCAATTAGCAATTGGCTGCTGAGGACTTGTTCCGTATCAGCTAGGGCAATCTTCTTCGAGTCAGCGAAACTATCTTTATCATTAATCGAGTCATCTTCTTGAGGCAAGAAAATCTCAACGTCTTTTAACGTTTGGCGCAATTGATTAACAACAGCCTGATTATAATGACGCTCTGCGTCGGAGAATAACGGGGCGGCAAAATAAATTTGAGTCACTCATCAACATCCTTCCATGCTTTCCTTATTCTATTCAATTATAACCTTGAAAAGATTCTCGCTCAACTGATAAATTTAGGGGGGAAAAGGCATCCAAAGAAAATTCCTCCTATTTTATACAATACAAGAATCAAAAAACAGCAACTTGAGATAAAGTTGCTGCTGATATACATTTAATAATTTCGTAAGCGTAAGGCGTTGAGGAGAACGGAGATAGAGCTAAAACTCATCGCCAGAGCTGCAATCATTGGATTTAAGAGCGGTCCGCCAAATAGATAGAAAATACCCATGGCAAAAGGAATACCAATGACGTTATAGGCAAAGGCCCAGAAAAGATTCTGCTTAATATTGCGGATTGTGGCATGGCTAAGGCCAATTGCTTCAGGGACGCCTTGTAAGTCGCTCTGCATGAGTACGGTATCGGCTGAACTTATAGCAACATCGGTTCCTGAACCGATTGCCATGCCGATGTCTGCTTGGGCGAGGGCTGGCGCATCGTTAATGCCGTCCCCAACCATAATGACGTGTTTGCCTTCGCTTTGTAAGTCTTTGACAATCTGAGCCTTATCCTGTGGCAGGACATCACTAAATACGCGGTCAACCCCTACTTGCTTAGTAATGGCTTGCGCTGTCAATTGATTGTCTCCGGTTACCATAATAACCTCAATACCCATCGCCTGCATACGTTGGATGGCTTCATGGCTGGATTCTTTAATCGGGTCTGCAACGGCGATAATACCTGCTAAAACTCCATCGAGGGCAATGTACATGGCGGTCTTGCCTTCACTGGCAAGCTCTTCGGCCTGCTGACGCTCGTGATCTGCAAGAGATACAACGTCTGCCATCAAGGCGGCATTGCCGATATGGACCGTGTGTTGCTCGATTTCTGCGACAATACCTTTACCGGTAATACTGTTAAAATTGTGAACTTCAAGCAGCTCAATATCTTGTTCTTCCTGAGCGTACTGAACAATGGCACTGGCGAGCGGATGCTCTGAAGCCGCCTCGGCTGAGGCAATACACTGCAGAAGTGTCACTTCATCCAAGTCATAGGTCACAAAATCGGTCACCGTTGGCTCACCAACCGTAATTGTACCTGTCTTGTCTAGAAGGACAGCATCGCCATTGTGGATGGCTTCCAAGGTCGCACCGTTCTTGATGAGAATCCCTTTGCGCGCGCCGTTACCTGTTCCAACCATAATAGCCGTTGGCGTGGCCAGACCTAAAGCACAGGGACAAGCAATAATAAGCACACTAATAAAGATATTAAGGACAAAATCAAGCGACGCCCCTTGTACGACATACCAGAAGAGGGCAGCGACAATAGCGAGGATGATTACAGTTGGGACGAAGTAACCGGAAATGATGTCTACCAATTTAGCAATTGGTGCTTTCGACCCTTGGGCTTCTTGAACCATTTGGACGATTTGGGCTAGCATCGTGTCTTGGCCGACACGCTTCACTTGATAGTGGAAGCTTCCCGTCTTATTCAAGCTGCCTCCGGTCACTTGGTCACCGACCGACTTTTCTACTGGTAAGCTCTCACCCGTGAGCATGGATTCGTCAACCGTTGAATAGCCCCGAATAATTTCGCCGTCTAAAGGAATTTGATCGCCTGGGCGAACTTGAAGAATATCACCCACTTCGATGACTTCTACGGGAACGGTTTCTACCTGTTGCTTATCATCAATCCGGCGGGCTTCTTCAGGAGCAAGGTCCATTAAATCTTTGATAGCTGAAGAGGTCTTACCTTTGGCGATTTCCTCCATATAGTCGCCAGCTTGCATTAGGGTGAGAATGACAGCTGCTGATTCAAAGTATAAATTTGGATGGCCTGCACTGATTACCCGCTCTGTTAATAATAGAAAGGTCATGACTAAGCCTTGTAGATAGGCAGCTGAGGTTCCAATGGCAACCAAGGAATCCATATTAGGGTGGCCTTTGAATAAGTTGCGGAAGCCACGGGTAAATTTATCGCGGGCCAGCCACATGACAGGTGTCGCCAAAAGTAATTGAATAACGGCAAACACCCCTGGCTGGGTCATGGGATCCATAAATTGAGGCAAGGGCATGCCAAACATTGGCCCCATGGCAAGCAGAAATAGGGGGAGGGTAAAGATAAGCATCCAAATTAATTGCTGCTTCATCCCTTGGAGTTGCCGTGCTTTCTGCTCTGCTTCGATTTCATATTGTTCTGCAGCTGACACCTGGAGTTCGGCTTCATAGCCGGTGTCTTTAACAGTTTTTAGAATGACGTCTGGTTGCGGTTCATGTAGCCAATCGACGGTTAATGTTTCGGTAGCTAAGTTAACGGAAGCTGACTCAATCTCAGTTAATTTGTTTACTGCCTTTTCAACACTTTGCGCGCAAGAGGCACAGCTCATGCCCCGGATACTATAATTTTGGTGGTTGCTGGTACTTTCTTTAGCAAGTGCGCTGGAGTCGATGAGGGTATAGCCCGCTTCGTCAATAATGGCCTTTAAATCGTCGATATTGACTAAATCGCTATCGTAAGTAATCGATGCTTTCTCTGTGGCTAAATTCACATCCGCTTGGCTGACACCATGGGCTTTGCGCAATTCTTTCTCGACTGTCTGCGCACAAGAAGCGCAATGCATGCCGCCAATAGAATAGGTTGCTTTCATATCATCCCTCCTATTCCCGTGTTAAGCTGTAGCCGGCATCAGCCACTTGGCTTGCCAAGATATCTAGATTTACCGGTTGATTGGTGAATTGAATCGTGACAGCCTTTGTTTGAAGGTTTGCTTGGACGTCTTTAACGCCATCAATAGCTAACAGGCTTTGGGTCACTGAATTCAAGCAACCTCCACAAGCCATATCGTGTACGTAATAAGTATTCTCTTGCATGGAGTAATTCCTTTCTTATAAATGACAGCGACATTGACCTACCGGACATTGACAGGCGACTTCTTCGGGTGCCGTTTCCCGCTTCGCTTCAAGGGCTTGCATGAGTGTCGTAATATCTGATTGGCTCAGTTCCTTGGTCTCGATAAGGTGGTGCAGTAACTTGCCTGAATCCTTATGGCAGACGCGCTCCCAATATGTATCTAATTCTTTAGTGATGGCGTCTTTTTCTTGAATGGTCGCTTGGTATTTAAAGGGTTTGCTTCCTTCGACTTTGCCTAGTACTTCTTTCTGGACGAGTCGGTTAATTAGCGATTTAATAGTGCCTTCTTTCCAAGGGAAAATATCCAGTAAGTGATTGATAATTTCGCGACTCGCTAGCGGACCATTCGCCCAAACGATACGCATTACTTCCCACTCGGCGTCGGTAATATATTGCTTGCTATGAGTTGTCATTTAGTGAACCTCCTTTGTTTACGTTTGTAATCTAAATTAAGTTTACAGGTGTAACCTAGTTTTGTCAAGGGTATTTGCTTGGCTTAAGCTAGCACTCAGGAATTGAATCGTTAAAACTTATGATGTCAAATTCACATAGAAAATGTTTTCAATTTGGTAAAGAGAATGTTAGTATAGATGTATCAAGAATAATGGAGGTTTATAGATGGATTTGTTTACAGCTTTATCAAACAAAATTTCTGGTAAAAACTTAAAGATTGTCTATCCGGAAGGAACCGTTGTGCGTGTCCTAGGTGCTGCGGTGCGTTTGAATGCCGACAATTTAATCGACCCAATCCTTATAGGGAATGCGGAGGAAATTCAAAGTGTTGCAAGCGAAAATCGCTGGGATTTAACGGATATTGAAATTATCGATCCGGAAACGTATGATGCTTTTGAGGAAATGGTTGCTGCCTTTGTTGAGCGTCGTAAAGGTAAGAATACCGAAGAGCAAGCTCGCGAGATGTTGAAAGACGAAACATATTTCGGCACGATGCTTGTGCAAATGGACTTGGCAGATGGTCTAGTCAGTGGCGCGGTTAACTCAACGGGAGATACTGTTCGTCCAGCCTTACAAATTATCAAGACGAAACCAGGTGTGAAATTAACCAGTGGTTCCTTCTTAATGATACCTAGGGAAGAAGACGGTCAGAAAATGATCTTCTCAGACTGTGCAATCAACATTAATCCAGATGCTCAATCCCTTGCAGAAATTGCGGTGGAAAGTGCCAAGACAGCGAAGATGTTTGATATTGAACCGCGGGTTGCGATGTTAAGCTTCTCTACACACGGTTCTGCTGCTTCAGAAGAAGTGGATAAAGTGGTTGAAGCAACTCGTATCGCTAAAGAAATTGCCCCAGAATTACCTATTGATGGGGAATTACAATTTGATGCGGCGTATGCCCCAAGTGTGGCTCAGCAGAAAGCACCTGAATCTCCAGTAGCAGGTCAAGCAACGGTCTTTGTCTTCCCTGAAATTCAATCAGGCAACATTGGCTACAAGATTGCTCAACGTCTCGGTGGCTATCAAGCGGTCGGCCCAATGTTACAAGGCTTGAATAAGCCTGTATCTGACTTATCTCGTGGTTGTACTGAAGAGGACGTATACAAGATTTCGATTATTACAGCCAACCAAGCTATAATGGAAGACTAAGCCCATAACGCAAAAAGCGCAGCCTCCTATATGAGAGGTTGCGCTATTTATATTACTTCATGTGCCTTATAAAGTGGCTTCTTATTCAGTCGCTGGATTATCAGCCTCGGGCGTCTCTTCATTAGTTGCAGCTGGTAAAGTATCACCTTCGGCAGGAATGATATTTATGGGAATCTCATCAATTGTACCGTAGTACCAAGAGATTTCATCGCCAGCTTCAAGGGTTTGCGAGACGACACCTAATTCGGCGAAAGCTCCATTAAGTAAGTAAGCCCAAGTATGACCCAAAGCGTAGTCATTCTCGATACCATCAATCATATCGATGACACCTTCATCTTCGTTAAAGTTAAAGTCCACTTCGCTTTGTGCTTCAAGTGTCTCAAGCACGTTCATGCCTTCTTCATAAGGTACTTCGAACGTTGCATGCGGCTCTGTTTCTCCTGTGACATATAGAGTCACTTTCACTGAATCGCCTGTGACTTCATCCCCTGTTGTCTCTTCTTCGCCACTTGTCGCAGCTGATTCATCTGTACTTGCATCGGATGCTTGGGCATCAGATGCTTGACTGGCCTCACTTTCTGTTGAAGCTGGAGCAGCTTGGTCTGAAGCTTGTTCAGATGAAGCTTCATCTATACTTGCAGTGGGTTGTTCATCTTTATTACCACAAGCTACGAGTAGTAAGGTAGCTAGAGCGATAGTCATCATCTTTAAGAATTTCTTCATGGTAGAACCTCCTCATTTTCTCTTAGATTAAAATTAGCAATAAAACGCATTAAAGTCAAATAATTCGATGTTTGTAAAAGGTTTTAGTATACTAAGTATACATGAGTGAGATCCAGGAAGCCATGGCGAAAGTGTGAAATATATATGTCTTATGAGGAGTGGTATGATGAGAGAGTGGATGAGCGAATCAGTTGAAGAGACTCAGCGAATGGCCACCGAACTGGCAGGGATTATTCCGCCAGGAACCGTCGTGACTTTAGAAGGAGCTCTTGGCAGTGGCAAGACCGCTTTTGCCCAAGGATTTGGCAGAGCCTTAGGGGTTAAGCGTGCGATTAAAAGTCCGACTTACACTATTATTAAAGAATATCCTGCTGAGGATGGGAAGTCTTTCGTCCATATGGATGCCTATCGTTTGGAAGAAGGTGGCGCCGATAGTGTGGATTTGCCAAGTTTTCTGACGGATGATCGTTATATTTTAATTGAGTGGGCTCGTTTTATTGAAGAGGAATTACCTGATGCCTGGTTAGCGCTTGGTTTATCTGTAGTATCGGAGAATCAACGGATGATTCGCGCCGAGGTAGTCGGGGAGTCGAGTGCTTTGGAAGGTGTCTTAGAAAAGTGGGCGCGTGCGGTGGAAAGGGTGAGGGAATAATGCTTGATGCTTATGAAGATTCACAAGTGCAAATTTCAGAAGTTGAAGGAGATACGTTAGATTTATTGTTTCGACAAGCTGAACCGGAAGATGCGCGGGCAATTCTTGGCTTGATTCAAGAAGTTGGTAAGGAAACCGATTATCTTGTATATGGTGAGGACGGAACGGGTTTATCACTTGAAGCTGAGCGGGCACTTATTCAATCGTATTTGTATGCAGAGACGAGTTTAATGCTTGTTATTGAGGTGGACGGCCAGATTATCGGTATAGGCGACTTGGCGACCTTGCCGTACGATAAACAAGCCCATGTTGCCGAGGTGGGGATTTTTCTAATTCATGAGTATTGGGGCTACGGGATTGCGACGATGCTTTTTGAAGAGATGCTTGAATTTGCTCAAGGGGTGGGCCTTAAAGTGTTGACACTTGAGGTCGTTACTGAGAACACACGAGCCATCAAATTATACGAGAAATTTAATTTTAAGATAGTAGGCGAATTTAGCCAGCGGCTCAAGTATCCGGGGGGTTATTATGATACCTATCTCATGGAGCGCATCCTATAAAAGAACTTTACTTTCTAGAAAGCTTTAGCTAGAATAGAAAAGTATGATTAAGAATCGAAGGAAAGATGACATGATGAAATATCAAGAAATAGCCCAGCAATTTCCAGAGGTTGAAATTTACTTCAATGATGCGCTAGCAAACTATAGCCACACGAAGACAGGTGGTCCAGCAGATGTAATTGCTTTGCCTTCTAGCCCTAAAGAAGTAAAAGAAATTGTCGATTGGGCACGCGCCAATGAGGTGCCTTTGACAATCTTAGGGAATTTGAGTAATTTAATTGTCCGTGACGGAGGCATTGAGGGAATTGTGATGATTCTCACCAATATGAACCACATTGAAGTCGTCGAGGACGTGATTTATGCAGAGAGTGGGGCTGCTTTAATTGATGTGAGTAAAACCGCCTTACAACATGATTTAACCGGCTTAGAATTTGCTTGCGGTATTCCGGGCAGCATCGGTGGTGCGGTCTTTATGAATGCAGGTGCTTATGGCGGGGAAGTGAAAGATGTGATTGTTCAAGTAGATATCTTGACACGTGCAGGTGAATTAAAGACGTTGGATAATGAAGCAAGTGCCTTCACTTATCGCCACAGTATTTATCAGGAGACGGGTGATATTATTCTAGGCGCTAGCTTTAAACTGCTGAAAGGCGAATCTGCCCTTATTCGCAGTGAAATGAAGCGTTTAACTGATTTGCGTCAAAGTAAGCAACCTTTGGAGTACCCATCTTGCGGGAGCGTATTCAAACGTCCTGTGGGACATTTTACAGGGCAGCTAATCCAAGAGGCAGGTCTGCAAGGACACCGAATTGGAGGCGCTGAAATCTCCAAGAAACATGCGGGCTTTATTATTAATGTGGGTGGAGCTACTGCAACCGATTATACGCAAATGATTGCCTTTATCCAAGCAGAAATCAAAGAGCGCTTTGATGTTGATCTCGAACCAGAAGTACGTATCATAGGACATGATTAAGGGAAGCATCCGGTGTATGCCGGGTGTTTTTTGGTAGGCTTATAAAAGCGTAGGTCAAAAAGGAAATTATTGCAGTAAATAATGTGCCGCTTTTCTTGCTTGAAGATTTTTCTTTAAGCAAGAAAAGTGGCCTTGATTTAAGCGAACCTAGTTAATTGATATTTTTGGGTTAAAAATAATAATTGGAATTTTTTTACAGAATCTTTACATTATATTTATATTACTCTGTTATAATAGGTGGAAGAGAAATTTAATATAGAGGATGTGAATCGATTGTTGATTAAGAGGCAAGATGTCGCAATTAAGCCGAAAGATGATAGCACATCTAATTTCTTAATCGAGCGTTTTATCGTTCCCGGGAACTTAGATGGACTTACCTTAAATATTTCTTTGCCTGAAGGTCAGTGCGTTATAGCGTTAATTTTAATTTATGACTGTGAATATATGCTTCGGGCAGAGTATCAGGACGTAGAAGCGAATCGGAAGTTTGTCATTCATGAAGATGAGCGGATTAGTAGCATAAATACACGTTCAGGCCCGATTCCAGAAGGCGAGTGGATTATAGCTTTTGAAGTCCAGAATGACTTAAGTCAGGAACAATCTTTTACGTATCAAATTCAAGGTAGCGAGAAAGCACTGCAAGCCTATCAATCTTAAGCCAGTATGCATATGAGCAGCTGGCTTTGTTTTTTGTGTGAAGATTTTAGCTTTTGCTTGCATAAAGGGATTAGAATTGATAGGCTAACTTGAGGATAAGATTTATGAAAGAAGGTATAAAGATGCAAAGATTGCTTCAGCAATTTGCGCGGTTCGTCCTAGTGGGCGGCACTGCTACAGTGATTGATTTTGCGGTATTGGCACTTTTGCATTATGGCTTCAATGTTCACTATTTAACAGCCACGGGTTTGGCTTTTGTTATATCAACGATTTATAATTATTGGGCGAGCATGCGCTTTGTGTTTGATAGTCCGTATGGGAAAGATGAGAAAGGGAAGGAGTTATTAATCTTTCTTGTCTTGAGCGTGCTGGGCTTATTGTTAACCGAAGGGCTAATGAGGCTTTTAGTGGAATATGCATCTTTAAATGTGATTGTCAGCAAGGTGCTGGTGACTTGTGTGGTGATGCTCTTTAATTTCATTACGCGTAAGCAATTCTTAGATAGTGGTTCACCGAAATATGCTAAAGTTATTGAAACAACACAAGATATTGAAGGAGCAAAGCTCTCACATGAAGACTAATACGATTACAATAGTTGTACCTTGTTATAATGAAGCAGAGACATTAGATCTCTTTATGGCTGAAATATTAAGGACCCAAGAGAAGATACCAGAGGTCTTCTTGGAAGTCTTAATGGTTAATGATGGCTCGAAAGATCAGACTTTAGAGGTGATGAAGCGGTTGGCAAAGATGTATCCTGACCGGGTCTTCTACCTGTCCTTTACACGGAATTTCGGCAAAGAAGCAGGTATTATCGCAGGTTTAGACCATGCAAAAGGCGAATGGGTAGCTTTGATGGATGCAGATTTACAGGATCCGCCGCATTTGCTGGTTGAGATGCATCGCATGATTACAGAAGAAGGTTATGATACTGTTGCCACGCGGCGGACAACGCGGGAAGGAGAGCCGCTGATTCGATCATTTTTTGCCAGTATGTTCTATAAAATCAATAATCGGATTGCGGATGTGCAACTGGAAGAGGGGGCTCGTGATTATCGTTTGATGACGCAGCAAGTAGTGCAATCCGTGCGTCAGCTACCGGAGCAGAATCGCTTTTCGAAGGGAATTTTCAGCTGGGTGGGCTATAACGTAGGCTATATTGAATATGAGAACGTGGAGCGCAGTGCTGGGGAGACGTCCTGGTCTTTTGGTAAACTCTTTGACTATGCTTTGGAAGGGATTTTGAGTTTCTCGGATGCGCCTTTGACGTTGGCAAGCTATATTGGCTTCTTCAGCTTTGCCTTTGCTGTAATTTATGGCATTTATATTGTGGTGCGAACGATATTGTTCGGTACGGACTCCGCTGGTTGGCCGACACTCGTTGTCCTCATAGTGGGAATGGGCGGGCTGCAACTCTTGTGTTTAGGAATTGTTGGAAAGTATATTGGGAAGATTTACCTAGAGTCGAAAAATCGGCCTTTGTATTTGATTCGGGAGTCGAATGTAAAAGTAGATAAATAAAAAGAAGGACCCCACGAGTAATCTTTGGATGGACTGCTTGTGGGGTGTTTTATTGTATTATTGAGGGGTTTGACTGTTGATTTGGTTAATGATTTGTAGAGCTTCATTAAAATCCGCTTTCCATTGTTCTACAGATGGATTTTCATCAAAAATGTGATGAATGATAAATTGTTCATAACCACCAAACGTTAAACTAAGAACATTTTTGAATACTCTCTGGTCGTATTGTTCCCACAAATAAGCTCTGTGAATTTGATTTTCGGCAAGGATACTTTCATAGAATGGCTCGGTGAATAGATAGAGTAGCTTGTTTTCCACTAAGAGTTTAAAAAATACGATATTTTCAATAATTATGTTGAACAATAATTCAGAAATATTGTTGAAGTTTAAATGTTCTAATCGTCCATGGATACTTATGTAGTCATGGATTATTTTTTGTATCTTGAGTTTTAGGACGGCTTCTTTGCTTTCGAAATTTCTATAAAATGTGACCCTGGATACATTAGCGTGGCTAGCAATTTGACTAATTGTTATGAAAGGATACTCATCGATTTCCATTAGATAAAGCAATGCATTAAGAATGGCTTCTTGCGATTGTTGTGCTTTCATATTTCCTTTATTCATAATATGCTCCTTAACACTTTCGGTGAATTTGTAACGATTTTGGCTTTGGTATTGATGCTTGTTCTGAAATGATATAAATTAATTGTAACAGATGTAACTATTTTATGGGAGGGGAAAGAATGAAATTAATCTTTATCTCAGGAATGTTTGCAGGTGAGTGGATTTGGGAAGAAGTCTTAAAAGAAGTGTCCTGCGAAAAAGTATTCGTTCAAAAGGATCCATTATCAAAGATTAGTGGAGATATAAATGAGATTGTTGGTGGACTGAAAGAGAAGATTATTAAAAATCAACAGGCATGTATCCTAGTTGGAAATTCTTTAGGTGGGCTGATTGCATCTTTGTTGGCTTTAGATAATCCAGAGTATGTCAAAGGAATTGAGCTCAGCGGTTCTCCTGGTATGGGCACGACTAATCTGGGGATAGGACTACCAAAAGAGGAAATTTGGTTTGAAAGATTAAAAGAGAAGCTTTTTGTAAATCCAGATTTAATAACAGATGATCAGTTAGACTTAGTCAAAGAATGCTTCAAAAATCGAAAAACATTGAAGAATATGGCTAGACTATCCAGAGCATCTAATAAAACAGATATTAGAGAGTTGCTTGATATTATCAAGTGTCCAGTTCTGTTATTGTGGGGTGAGCAAGATGAGGTTTCGCCTAAAAGGCCATGGATTGATTATGCGAAGGAAAATCCACGGACAGAAATGTTCATTATTCCCAAATCTGGCCATAGTCCAATGCTTGAAAAGCCGCATGAATTCACCCTATATTTAAATGAATTTATTGAAAAGGTAGGTAATTCGTATGAGTAATGTACTAATTGAATTTGATAATGTATCGAAAGTATATGGCAAAGGAGAAACCCCTGTTAGAGCGAATGATTCTATTTCATTCCAGATAATGGAAGGTGAGTTTGTGGTGATTTTGGGACAATCAGGTGCAGGAAAATCAACTACTTTAAATTTACTAGCTGGGATGGATTACCCAAGTACTGGCCAAATATGGGTGGAAGGAGAGAATATTGCTGAATATAGCTTGAAGCAGCAAACATTATATCGTCGTAGTAAAATTGGCTTTGTTTTTCAGGCGTATAATCTAATTCCTCACTTAACTGCCAAAGAGAATGTAAATATGATGATTGAAATTGCGAATTCCCAAAGTCTTGCAGAAGATGCTTTACAAGCTGTAGGTTTAACAAATCGTATGGAACATTTCCCGAGACAATTGTCAGGGGGAGAGCAACAAAGGGTATCCATTGCACGTGCTTTAGCAAGTAACCCGAAAATATTGTTATGTGATGAACCAACGGGCGCATTGGATTCTGCTACCGGTGATAAAATCATTCAGACACTTAAAGACTATAATCGCAATTATGGTACGACTTGTTTAGTTATTACTCATAACCGTGAAATCGCAGAGATTGCAGATCGAGTCATTGAATTAAAAGATGGCAAAGTCGCAAGTAATTATATAAATGATTAATTAGAGGCAAGGTGAAGCTATGTTAAGAACAATGCGAAAGGATAATGTTAGAACAGTACGTTACAGCTTGCTGAGATTTCTATCAATTACGATCATGGTGTTTCTAAGCGTTGCATTCTTCATTGGGTTGAAATTTGCGGGGCCGAGCATGCTTTATACTGCTGAAAATTTCGCGAACAATTATAATATGCCTGACGGCAAAGTGATGTATCCGGGAGGAATTACGGAAGAAATATTAAAGGATATCGAACATAAGAGTTCTATAAAGGTCTTAGGTATCCATAGCACGGACGTTAATAGTCCAACAGTAGGACAAAGTATCCACCTTTACGCCAATGAGAATCAATTAGGTGATATGTTCAGTGTAAAGCTAGGGCAATTACCTTCAGGAAGCATGGAAATTGCTTTGGATATTCAGGTGAAGGAAAGTTATCCTGAGTTAGAGATAGGGGACTTTGTGGAGATCGAAAATATTGATTCTAATGTCTTTGAAATTCCTAAAGCTAAAGTTGGTCAATATAAAATTGTTGGGTTTATCGAAAGTCCGCTATACTTGAGTAACTTAGACCGAGGCATTCAGATGGACGGACAGGGAAGCGTTGCTGCTTTTGGCTTAGTATCCTCTGGTCACATAGATTGTTCGGAATATAGTGAAGCGTTCTATTGGGCACCAGAAATGAAAGTATTTGGACATTTCAGTGACGACTATGACCAAGCCCTTCGTGATAAAGTTACAGATATAGACAAGAATTTGGGAGATATTGCAGAAACGCTCCATAACCAAGTGATAGAGCAGCAATTAAAAGATATCTCCGAACAACAAGTGGAGTTAGAATTGGCTTTGAGTCGTCGGCTAATTAGCCAAGAAGATGTCCATGAGAAAGAAACGGCTTTGAAACAGATGAGCCAAGCGCTCGAAGCTTATCCAATGGCACAATTTCAACATACGTCTCGTTTAGATTTTTCAGGTTATCGTTTGTTAAAAAATAATGCGATGAAGATGGATGAAATTTCTAAAGTATTTCCTGTATTCTTTTTCTTGCTCTCTATTGTGGTAACGTTTATTACGATGACACGTATGGCACAAGATGAACAAAAGTATATAGGTACTATGAAACAGATGGGTTATAGTAACTATCATGTTATGGAGAAATTTATTTTTTACGCCTTTTCTTCAGTTAGTATCGGGATAATTTTAGGGATTGTCGTGGGCACGTTGGTCATTCCGGGCTTGGTGATTAATGCTTATATGACATTGCATCCGTTATCAGAACCTAGGGTTCAATTAGATGGCATGTTTATTGCTATTGTTAGTATCGCAAGCTTGATTATTGCGTTAATTCCAGCAGTGATTACACCGTTGAAATTGGTTAGGAAACCAGCGATTGAATTACTGCAGGAGAATTTAGAAGGCTCAAGCAAGTCTTCGAGAAGTCAAAAGAGCAGTAGACTCAATTATATTTGCTTATGGGTTAGTCGCAGTATTCGAATGGCTCCGACTAGGTCACTCCTTATTATATTAGCTCTAGCGGCATCTGTTATGTTAATGGTTGCTGGTTTCGGGCTGTCGGATTCTTTAACGGGGACTGTAGCGCGTCAATTTAATGAAATTACGCATTATACCTCAATTATATATGTCGATTCAAATGGTTCTCAAAGTGATTATTCAAAGGCCATGGATCAGATAGAGCATCTAGAAGGTTCTTTTCCTGTATCATTAACGCAAGCTGAAGTCAAATCTGGTACCAATCAGGGATTGAAATTCCAAATTCTAGTTCCGATGGGGGAAGAGGAAGGGCTTGTGAATATGCTAGAACTAATTGACGATGAAAAACGAGCAATTTCTATAGAAGAAGGGATTATAGCTACGCCTGTATTGGGACAATCAGGGGAATCGATAGAAGTGACATTGAATGATTTGGACTATGCTCTAGAAGTTGACGCCATAGCCCAGAATTATGTTGGAAATTATCTATATATGTCGCCTGAAACCTATAGTGACTCTATAGATCAGAAACCGATGTATAATGCCTTTCTGGTAAAATATGATATGAAGCATAAAGATCAAATTGAAGAAGATATGCTAGCTGTAGCAGGTATTAAATCAATCATGAACTTAGAACAGCTCAAAGAAACAGCTGAAGAATCAATGGAAAGTTTAAATATGATAACCATAATCTTAATCATTGCTTCTGCGGGGCTGACATTTATTATCTTGCTTAATTTAATGAATATCATTTTAATGGAAAATTATAGAGAGCTCGCTATCATGAAAACACTTGGCCTGTTTGATTGTCAGGTCAGTTGGTTAATTTTCTTGGAAGCCTTTATTTTAGCTACCATCGGAATTGCTATAGGATCCTATTTAGGACAACAGTTGAACCTATATATAGTTAATCTTCTTTCCAGAGATGATTTAGTCTTTCATCCAGAAATTGATACAATGTCGTATGTATATTCGATTATATTAGCCTACTTATTTATTCTTGTTGTGAGTTTGTTGGTGCATAATAATGTTCGGAAAATCAACAAAGTTGAAGCGATGAAAGACACAAATTGATGAAAGATTTCATCGAGATGAATGCATGAGGCGTCAAAGGAAAGGCAGTTAGAAAAGAGCATAGGATATATGTATAGAGTAGATCTGGATAATTTAAATTAAACAAACCTCAGCTAGCAAATCAAATAGAATTGCTAGCTGAGGTTTTTTGTTATTCCGCCGTCTCCTCCATCGGAGCATCGCCTTCTTTTCTTTCCAGAAGATTAGCAGCCCAGTTCGCATCAACTAGGACAAAGCGACCGGCATGATCTTGACGGACGGCTTTTTTGTACTTATTCTCCGCAAAGGAAACCAGACTATCATGGAAGTCCACTAAGAGTTGCCCCTCTGGTGTTACATACAAGATGTGTTCTTTAGAGCCTTGCTTGTAGTAGTGACGCTGTTTCACTTTAACGTCGGGTTTCTCTTTGGCGAACAGTCCGTCTGTCAATAATTTGACAATTTCGATGACTTGATCGTTATAGCCTTGATCGAATATTTGTATCTTCTCGATTAAGTCAGGAATGCTAGTGACGAGACGTAGGCTATAGCTATCTAGGTTTAAATCAGATTCCGTTAATATTTGCGAGAGTATCCGTTCATAATTTTCACGGCGTTCATTTAGTTGTGGGGCTAGGAAAACCATTAAAGCTTGAGTTGGATCGTGGTAGAGGAAGTGATTTTCCAGTTGGCGGGTTGCACCGCAAGTAGGGCAAACGAATTTGAATAGTTCGCCGTCTAATAAGTCCAACTTCAGTTCGGGATCTGACACAGCATTAATGCGACCTGTCCATGTAAATTCACTTGTTTCATGGCAAACGGGGCAGGTTACAGTAAGGGTCTCTTTCATTGGTATCTCCTTTAGTCGTAAATTGCAGTATAATATTTCGGCCAAAAATCACTTTGAAAGCGATTCATATGGGGATATATGCTATAATAATTATATCATACATTAAAGTATATTTTGGAGGGATCTTATGTCCTTGATGAAAGAAGTAGCTGGTCGCAAAGCTGTAGATTATATTGAAAGCGGCATGGTAGTAGGGCTTGGTACCGGTTCAACGGCCTACTATTTCATTGATGAGTTGGCTAACCGGATTCATGCAGGCGAATTAACACATATTGTGGGTGTTTCCACATCAAATGAGACAACGCAAATCGCTCGTGAAAAGGGCATTCAAGTCATCTCCTTAGACCAAGTTAACCAAATAGATGTACTTGTGGATGGCGCTGATGAAACCTTGCGTACCTTCTCAGGTATTAAAGGGGGCGGCGGGGCGCTCTTATATGAGAAGATTGTGGCCCAGAATAGTCGTAAAGTAATTTGGGTCGTGGGTGAGGATAAGGTGGTGGACGAACTTGGGGCTTTCCCACTGCCAGTTGAGGTTGTCCAGTTTGGTAGCTGGAAACTTTTCCGTTATTTTGAACAGGCGGGGATGATGCCAAGCTTTCGCAAGTCTGGTGTAGACTCCTTATTTATCACCGATGCGGGGAATTATATTATTGATTTGCATTTAGGTTCTATTCCGCAACCAAATCAAACGGCTTTTGAACTGAATAATATGGTCGGGGTGGTTGACCACGGTCTTTTCTTAAATTATCCTGATGTAATTATTGTAGGAAAAGAAGACGGCGAGCTTGAAATTATTGAGCGATAATACACGACTAGAAAGAATGTTGAAGGATGGAAATGATAGAATTAATTGAACGTAAGCAAGCTGGCTTAGCTCTCACGCAAGCGGAAATTTACGATATGATTCGTGCGTATACTAAAGGGGATATCCCTGACTATCAGATGAGTGCTTTTCTGATGGCGGTTTATTTCCAAGGGATGACGTTTGAAGAGGCTTCTTACTTAACACAAGCCGTGGCTGAAAGTGGGGACCAGATCGATTTATCGGCTATTGCTGGGGTTAAGGTAGATAAGCATTCGACAGGCGGCGTTGGCGACACCACGACCTTGGTATTAGCGCCCCTGGTAGCTAGTTTGGGAGTGCCGGTTGCTAAGATGAGTGGGCGAGGTCTAGGTCATACCGGTGGGACGATTGATAAGCTTGAGGCGATTCCGGGCTTCCATACAGAAATTTCAACAGAAACCTTTGTGGATTTGGTCAATGCAAATCAAGTCGCGCTGATGGGGCAAACGGGGAATTTAACTCCGGCTGATAAGAAATTATATGCCTTACGTGACGTAACAGGTACTGTCCAGTCAATCCCACTTATTGCAAGTTCAATTATGAGTAAGAAAATTGCTGCTGGAGCAGACGCCATTGTCTTGGATGTTAAAGTAGGGGACGGTGCCTTTATGAAGACCATTGAAGATGCGCGTACCCTTGCTGAAACAATGGTCCAAATCGGAGAACAACTGAACCGACGCACCTTGGCCGTTATTTCAAGTATGGAGCAACCTCTCGGCTTTGCGATAGGCAACGCCCTTGAAGTCAAAGAAGCTATAGCGACTTTGCGGGGAGAAGGTCCTCCGGATTTAACGGAATTGACTTTGACACTCGGTGCCCAGATGCTTATTGCCAGTGGTAAAGTTCAAAGCATGGATGAGGGAATTGCATTACTTCAAGCACAGATTCAGAATGGTCAAGCCATTGAACGCTTTAAGACTTTCATTTCGAATCAAGGTGGGGATGCAAGTGTGGTCGACCAACCTGAACGTTTGGCTGAAGCTGCGCATAAATTACCTGTAAAAGCTCAAAAAGCAGGCAAAGTTGCTGCGTGGCATGCTCATCTCGTGGGTGAAGCGGCCCGCTTAGTAGGTGCTGGTCGACTCGTTATTACTGATGAAATCGATCCAGCGGTTGGCATCACCCTTGAGCGGAAAGTCGGTGATAGCGTCGAAGAAGGCGATGTACTGGCATATTTACACGTGAATGATCAGGACCCAACACGTGCCCTGGCCTTACTAGAAGAGGCGGTCGAGCTTTCCCAAGAAGCTACCGCACCCCCATTAATTATCGAAACAATCCACTAAGTTGGATATGGAAATGAGGAAAAGGTATGTTAAGTGATAAAATTAAGGAGTTGAGACTCGCCAGGGACTTGTCCCAAGAGGACTTGGCAGAAGTTCTCGATGTAACACGTCAATCCATCTCGAAATATGAGAATGGAACAGCTGAGCCAAGCTTGGAGAAGATTAAAATATTGGCAGAATATTTCGACGTAACCTATGACTATCTGCTGGATGATAAGGTAGAAGTGCAGGATATGACTTACGGCAAGCGAGGCAAAGTAACGCCTGCGGATGCCGAAGAGAAAGCTGAAGAGACAGTCGAACCAAGCAAAAAACCACGCAAAAAACGAGAAGATACACCAGCTGAAGCTGCACATCGCCGGAAAGAGGAGGAAATCGATGCCCTGCCGCGCATTCAAATTCAAAGCAAGATTGAAGAGGACGAGGAAAGTGAATTCTATAAGTTTGAAATCTTAGAGAAATTCCCCCACGTCGATTATAAGCCAACCGCCCTCCTCTGTGGCGTGCATTCAAGAACCTTCTTATTTGAGAATCGCACAGATATTGCCTGGTATCGCACGATGGAAGATGCAGAAAAAGAAGTTGAAGCCATTCATCGAGCGATTGAAGCAGGTGAGACGGCGTATGAATTGCAGTACGATGCCCCAGTTAAGAAACGCGGTTTTTTCAGTGTCCAATTAGCGGATGTGGAAGTAAATGATAGCGAGTCGGATGTTGACTGATCCTAAAGAAATACCGGAGTATGGTAAGTAGGGAAACTTATCTTACTCCGGTATTTTTGTGCGGATTGTTAATTCTGTATAAATAACCAAATGATGTACTTTAGAGCAAAGCTTCCGTAGAAAAAATAAACTACTTCGTTCAAAATCATTTAATGTCAAATTATTTGTTATTTAAGTCGTAAATTTCAAGTTTAAGTTAGCCACTTTGTTAAAACTAAAGCCCTACATGTGACTTATTTGCACTAGGTTGTTCGGCTTTACAATGAGCGTCGGCTGGTAGGCTCTTGGCCAAAGCTGGCTAACCCAGTTTTCACCAGCCTTTAAGCCAGCCCGGCGGAGGCTCGTTGTCAAGGCGAACAGATTTTAAGCTGCAGCCCATTCTTGACGAAAAGCTTTTAAAAAGCAATCGTAAGGGGTTTGATAGTCCAAGATCTTTCGTGGGTAGCGATTCATCCATTGTTGAATGCGCAAAATCTGCTGATCACTCATTTCCGATATTTTTTGACCTTTCGGCAGAAATCTCCGGATGAATTTATGCTGATTCTCGCTCGTCCCTCTTTCGTAAGAAGCAAATGGGTGCGTAAAGTAGGCGAATACTGTCTCTTGGAGGGCTTCTTGTAAGGAAGCAAACTCGGCTCCATTATCTGCTGTTACTGTTTTGAATAGACTCCAGGTCAAAACCATTGAAGACACTTACTAACCAGGGAAGTGTCTTCACATCCGGCGTGTTTCCAGATAATGGCCGATACATGATGGGTAAACCCGTCTTCTCACCGTAGACATACGCTAAATTGAGTTGTGGCAATTGCTCATGCTCTTTATTATAGCCATGTTGTACGCATTCAAGCTTTTTGGAATAACTTGATATGGTTGTGATGTCATAGCACTAATATTCTGCTTCATCGAATCGCTTCAATTGTGCACGAAAGAAGCGTTGTTTATGTTCTTCGACGACTTGACTGAACAGTTCCGAAATCCCTTGCGATGTTAGAGATTTTATCGCTATGTGTGTCGGGAATTTAGCTGTCTATGGCTGAGGGAGTGTTTAGTTTATGACTAATAAACATTACGATATTCCGAGGGGGAGGTTTACGACGGAATAAAAATCTGCCAAAATTCCGTGGAGAAGCATCCCCACGGAATAATTCGCCAAAAAGATTCCGTGGGAGACGGTTCCCACGGAATCTAGCAGCAATATTCATACGATACCAATTCTCTGCACTTAGCAAGGGCTATATTTTGCTGAGGAATTATGAGGAAGCTTGTTTGCGATTGGCTAAAGCTTGGGTGTTAATACCTCTTTGGTATGCCCATTCAGCTAGTTGGCCGCTAATGACGAGGGGCTGGTGCTTGAGATCCGTAATATGCTGGCAACCAGTGAGAAGTAGCATGTGGCGGATGAATTGAATCCAATCCTCGACTAGCTTAATGCCTGCATCGATACCTTGACTGTCTATCACGTGTAGGAACTTGCCCGATAAGCCAACGGCTTTGGCACCGAGGGAGATTGCTTTGACTATGTCGTAAGGATTCTGAATGCCGCCGCTAGCAAGTACCTCAACTTGGTCTTGTAAGCAAATACTCTCAAGCAAGGCTTCCGGCGTGCTTTGGCCCCAATCTGCGAGGAAGGAGAAATCTAAATGGTCGCGGCGCTCGTTCTCGATTTGAATGAAGTTCGTGCCGCCACGTCCGCTAACATCAATGGTCTTAACACCAAGATTCATAAGCTCTTCTATCGTTTCACGGGCCATGCCAAAGCCAGTTTCTTTGACAATGACAGGCACGTCTAATTTATCCACCATCTCAGCAATCTGTTCAGCCCACATAGAATAGTCACGGTCGCCTTCGGGCATGACTACTTCTTGGGGGATATTTAAATGAATCTGTAAGGCGTCTGCCTGCAGTAAGTCAACAGCTTTTTGGGCATTCTCGAGAGAATGGTGGGCACCGAGATTTGCCATGACGAAGCCCTGTGGATTTTCTTGGCGGATGATGGTAAAGGTGTCAGCCATATCCGGGTGCTTTAAGGCAGCGCTAATGGAGCCTGAAGCCATCGGCAGTCCGGTTTCTCGGGCAAGGATGGCGAGTGCTTGGTTGTATTGCTTTGTCTGCTGGCTGCCGCCTGTCATGCCGTTAATATAGAAGGGTAGGGCATGGGTCGCACCAGCCCAGTGTGTCTCAAGGGAGATGTTCGCGAAGTCTACCGTATTTAACGATTGATGGACGAAACGAACCTCATCAAAGTCGGAGTTTTTGGCAATTTCCTGTTGTGCTAAGGCCGATTTGACATGGTCGTTCTTGCGTTGCTGATCAATCGGTAATGCTTTATCTGTCATAATAGTTCCTTTCCTCATACCTTTCTGGCGCAGGGGAGAGAGGTAAATGTTGAATGTTTGCGGCCTGCCATGCGTCTACAAGGCTATTAAGAGGCTGCTTGTTCTGATTGCTTAAGGCGATGCCACAATCGCCTCCACCGGCGCCTGAAGATTTACTAGCATAGCCATGTGCTTCAGCAATCTCTATTAAGGCAACCAAGTCATTCGTTTCAATTGGTAAGTTATAAGCGTCGCCTAAGTTTTGGAGGGCTTGGCGATTCTGGCGGATGATCTGGAGTATTTGCTGAGTATTGCCTTCTTCAAAAGCTTGATAAAGTTGGTGCACGAGTTGATGAACTTCCCGCGTGAATTGTTCATAAGCGTGGGCATTGCCCTTAGTATGCTGGTGTAAAAGTGCGACTAAATTATCGGTTGAAGCCGGTGCTTGTGTCCAGCCGATGGCCAGGTGTAAATCATCTGGAGCACGGAGTGTCTCAAGCCTGAGTCCTGGCCAATCTTCTTCCAGCATTTCGAGTAAGGGGATTTGCTTGTCCAACTGTGTCTGGATGCTTGAGCGATCGAAATTATGGTAATATACCCATCCGCCGAGAACATTCGTGGCGATGTCGGCGAAGCTACCATTGGAGCCGAGTTGCATTAAAGTAATGACAGCTAATTTAAATAGAGTTGCTGGCTCAGACCAATGAACGCCGTGAAATGCTAGGACACTTTCCAAAGTCGCCACTGTCACCGCTCCACTGGAGCCTAAGCCATACTTCAAGCCTTGGTCATTATTCAACTCACTTTGAATAGTGAGCGCAAAAGTTTGAAGAGGGATATTTAATTCGGCAAGAATTTGCTGGCTAATGCGGAGGGCTTGAAGAATATAACGCCACTCTTGAAAGTCCTGGGTTTGAATATGCTTAATATCGTCTAAAGATTCCAGCTGGAGTTCGGACTGCTGTAAAGCTTGAGATTTGAGTTGGAAGGTGCTTTCGCTCGGTGTAATTTGGCAAGCGAGGTATTGATTGACGGCAACAAGGATGGCGTGCTGATCTGCACCTAGAATAGCGTATTCTCCCGATACAAAAAGTTTGCCAGGCACACGACGGGTGACTGGCATCTTTAGGGAAGAAGTTCTGTAGAAAAGTTCGGACATCGTTTAGTTCGCTTCCTTCCATTGAATGGCTTCTGGACCTGGGCCAGGCTTGGCCTCTATTAGTTGATCTGGCTTGAAGTGGATAGCAAAGGCTGCTTTAATATGAGCCATGTCGCTCTGACGGCAAAGGACTTTAACGTTTGGCCCGGCATCCATGGTGTAATAGCATTCCAAGCCTTCACGGCGTAATTTTTGGACGAGGTGCATGGCAAGAATCGATTCGCCTTGGAAATAAGTAAAGCTAGGTTTAGCAGCAAGCATGGTGGCGTGCATCTTCATGGCGTTATGTTCGCTTATTTCACCCATGGTTGTAAAGTCTTGGGCCTCGATTGCTTCTAGCATTAGTGCTAAATCCTTCTCAACTTCCGCAGGCCATTGCTGGTAGAAAGGTGACGTTTCAACGGTATGTTGCATGCCAGCCCGACTACTAAAGGGCTTCACTTCAGTATTTACGGCGACAACTAGCATGCCAATATCCCAATTGGCGTCATCTATCTGTTCTGTGAAGCTGGATGAACTAACGTCCCCTTCACCTCGATGCCAGAGGACAAAGCCACCGTGGACACTTCTGCTGGCACTGCCTGAACCTTGGCGGACAAAGGTGGATAATTGCTGGGCATCCATATTTAAGCCTAAAGCAGTGTTACAAGCTGAACCGAGGGCCGCAAAGGCTGAAGCGGAAGAGGCTAAGCCGGCGGCCGTAGGGACGTGATTAATACTGTTAATCTGACAAGCTGCTTGAACCCCTGCTTCTTGGCGGAATAAGTCGACAAAGTGTGATATATGAGCCATCTCGTCTGCTTCCATCTGCTTATGATTCAAATAGAGCGTATCGCGGGTATAGTCTGGTGAGAATTGAATGCGTGTTTCTGTGTAGAAGGCATCCAAGGTCAATGATAGACTACTTGTTACTGGCAAGAAAAGCTCTGGGTTACGTTTGCCCCAGTATTTGATGAGTGCAATATTGGTATGGGCGCGGTAGGCCGCTTCATGGGTAATATCAGGCATTACATTCCCTCAACTTTCTCCTAGGATTGGCGCAAAGGAAGAATCCACGTTTTCTGAGCGCCAGCTTCTTTCATCTTGTGGGCGACATAAGTAGCTTTCTCTTTCGTCTCTGTTAAAGAGATGACGCAACCGCCTAGCCCGCCCCCGGTAAGCTTGGCACCAAGCGCTCCTGCCATCCAAGCGGCGTTGATAATACTATCGAGTGTTTGGTTGGAAACTTCCAGTTGATTCAAGTAATAATGGTTATAAGTCATCAAACGACCTAGTTCATAAATATCATTGTATTCAATCGCAACTTTGGCCTGCGCAACAAAGTCGCCAATGGTTGCCATGGCTTCTTTGACAAAGGCTGCCTTCTTCTCTTTGAGCTGGCGGACTTTCTCAACAGCTTCTTTCGTTTGGCCGATTTGGCCACTATCAGCTAAGATAAGGAAGCCATCGATATTTAACTTAAAAGGCAATGGCTGCTTACTTTTGCGGTATAAGAAAGCATCAGTAGAGCTGGTGACCAGAGTGTCTAAGCCACTCGTTGAACCATGGGCAATGACCTCGGCTTGGTTGACGATAAAGTGCAACTGATTGTCGGTAATTTCCTGCTGATAGAATTGAGCGATAGCTCGCACCACCGCAACGGCCACAGCCGCTGATGACCCCATACCGCGCGCTTCAGGGATGGAGCTATCAATGCGGATACCTAGGGCTTCTGTCGGCATTTGGCAAATTTGTAAGGTAAGTTCAATGGCCTTGCGAATGTTATCCAAATTCTCAGGGGCTGATTCAAGTAGGCCAGAGTAGACGCGGCTGTGAATATGGAACAAGCCGTCTTCACTTAAGGTAACTTGGGCTTGAGCCTTGGCCTTAGGAAAAGGCATGGCGATGGCTGGATAATCATAAACGACGGCATGCTCGCCCATGAGGATAATCTTGCTGTGGGCTTCACCGTAGCCGATCTTATTGGATAATATGTCGGCTAAGTGGGTAGGATGAAATACACTTGCCATAAGAACCTCCTTTCGATTATTTAATACGTGAGAGTGAATCTAACGCTATTATCTTACCCGATTATGTAAAGGTAAGCAAATGCTTATGTCTACATTTGTGGCATCTAAATTCGGCTTAAAAATCTCCTTGTCTGTTCTAGCCACTTCTTAACACTCCCTCGTCCTTTCGCTATAGCCATTAGAATATACTGAGAATGCGTTTTTTCATAGGATTTTACGGTAGGCTATGCTAGAATAATAGCATTAATGATTGCCTCAAAGAGAAAGGAGCTTTGTGTGGTTGAAACATATACCCACTATAGTCGCGAGGAGTGGCGAGACTTCTACTATAGTGGCGAAAGAGTATCAAGAGAAATCGATAATTTGGATGAATTAGTTTCATTAAATGACCGATTGACCCAAGAAGATGTTCAGGATATTTATCGCCCTTTGTTGCATTATATTGATTTACTTTATATGCTAGCGCATCATGCTGCCAAACAGAAAGGTGCTTTCTTCGATCGAGATACTTCCAAAGCTCCTTTTGTGATTGGGATTTCTGGGAGTGTGGCGGTTGGGAAAAGTACGGTGGCCCGGGTTTTAAGGGAGCTGTTAGATTATACCTACCCTGATCAGAAAGTAGAAATGATGACGACCGATGGCTTTCTTTATCCGAATGAGGAGCTTCGGCGCAGAGGGTTGATGTCTAGGAAGGGTTTCCCAGAAAGTTACGATATGGTTGCCTTATTGGAATTTATGCGTGAAATTAAACTCGGCGAGACCACCGTTTCTTATCCCGAGTATTCTCATAGCATCTATGATATTGTTCCAGGCCAAATGAATACGATTGAGCAACCAGACATCCTAATTGTCGAAGGGATTAACACCTTCCAATTGCCGCAGAATCAACAAATTTATGTGAGTGATTTTTTCGATTTTGCGATTTATGTTGATGCGGAGCCTTTAAATATCAAAAAGTGGTATATTAAGCGCTTCTTGATGCATTTGACGGATGCCAAAGATGATCCAACAAGTTATTTCTATGAAATGGCCCATTGGACGCCAGAAGAAATTGAAAACTATGGAAATGAAATTTGGTATACTATTAATATGACGAATTTAGTGCAGCACATTGAACCAACGAAAGACCGAGCAGATTTGATCATCCATAAGGGTGAAGGGCATGTCATTGACCAAATTAGCGTCAGAAAATACTAGGAATAGGAAGTGAAAGAATGTCAGAATTAGAAAGCATGGAGAAGATTATTGTTCTCGATTACGGGAGCCAATATAACCAATTGATTACACGTCGTTTGCGTGAATTTGGTGTGTTTAGTGAATTGAAGTCGCATAAGATGACCGCTGAGGAAATTAAAGCTGAAGGAAATGTTATCGGCGTGATTCTCTCAGGTGGACCTCATAGTGTCTATGCAGAGGATGCCTTCGGTATTGATGAGGCTATCTTTGAGATGGGTATTCCTGTTCTTGGTGTGTGCTACGGTATGCAACTGATTACCCAAAGATTTGGCGGGGAAGTTAAGGCAGCTGATTCTCGGGAATACGGTCAATCAACGATTGAGGTATTGAATAAGGAGACGGGCTTATTTGCTGGCTTAAACGCTGAAGAGCGCGTATTGATGAGTCATGGGGACTTAATTACCCAAGTGCCAGCTGGCTTTGAGACAACGGCATCGAATCCTCAATGTCCTGTGGCGGCTTTTGAGAATACGGCAGCTAATATTTACGGTGTTCAGTTCCATCCTGAAGTACAACATACGATTCATGGTAATGACATGTTACGTAATTTTGCCTTTGATATTTGCCATGCGTCAGGAGACTGGACGATGGAGAACTTTATCGATTTAGAAATTGCCAAAATCCGTGAGCAAGTAGGCGACCGGAAAGTATTACTTGCCTTATCGGGTGGGGTAGACTCCAGTGTGGTAGGGGTTCTCTTGCAGAAATCTATTGGTGACCAACTTGTCTGTATCTTTGTCGATCACGGCTTATTGCGTAAGAACGAAGCCCAGCAAGTAATGGACGCCTTAGGTGAATTTGGACTAAATATTATTCTAGTGGATGCCAAAGATCGCTTCTTCAGTAAATTAGCTGGTGTATCAGACCCTGAAGAGAAACGTAAGATTATTGGGAACGAATTTGTCTATGTCTTCGATGATGAAGCTCAGAAACTGGACGGCATTGACTTCCTTGCCCAAGGTACGCTTTACACGGATGTGATTGAGTCTGGGACCGATACCGCCCAAACAATCAAATCCCATCATAACGTCGGAGGTCTGCCGGAAGATATGACCTTTGAATTGATTGAGCCATTGAATACCCTATTCAAAGATGAAGTTCGCCAATTGGGAACGACCCTAGGTATGCCTGATAGTATCGTATGGCGCCAACCTTTCCCAGGACCAGGCTTGGGTATTCGTGTTCTCGGTGAGATTACTGATGAGAAGGTAGAAATCGTACGCGAATCAGATGCGATTCTGCGGGAAGAGATTGCTAAGAACGGTCTTGAACGTGATGTATGGCAATACTTTACGGTCTTGCCGAATGTCCGCAGTGTAGGTGTTATGGGGGATGGTCGTACGTATGACCATATGCTAGGCATTCGTGCCGTAACATCGGTAGATGGAATGACCAGTGAATTTGCCCGTTTACCTTGGGATGTTCTTCAAACAATTAGTACCCGTATTGTAAATGAGGTACCTCACGTTAACCGCGTGGTCTATGACGTCACAGGTAAACCACCCGCAACCATTGAGTGGGAATAATCGCAAAAAACAAAAAAACCTTGTAAAATCAATGGCTACAGAGGATTAAAAACTGTAATTGGGATTAAAATGGGAACATTTGTAAAAAAAGAATAAATTGAATAATAGTTCCAAGTGGTTTGCATTTGGACAAAAAATTAGATCGTAGTTTCAAGCTACGATCTTTTTAATACATACAAAAATAAAAATTTACACCTAAAACAAACTTTATAAGTAGGCTGGTAATTCTATTGTGGTAGATGTTTTAATGGCTATTGTAAAAGAGGTAAGTAAAATGTTAGGAGATAATACATTTGTGACATAAAACAAACAAAAAATCTATAAAGTCCATATAATTGTGTAAAGGATAAAAGGCCATGTAACAGCCCTTTTACGGTACAAGTTTTTAACCACAAAAACATACCCAGGAGGACGTTACATGACCCAAATACATTTCACACTGAACAACGAAGAGGTTCAAAGTATTATTGAACATTCGGTAAAAGATGAAGTTTCTAAAAATATTTTGACCACTGTTTTCAACCAATTGATGGAAAATCAACGAACAGAATATATTCAAGCCGATGACTATGAACGTTCAGAAAGTCGTCAGAGTCAAAGAAATGGCTATTATGAGCGAGACTTTACGACTCGTGTGGGCACACTCAAATTAAAAGTGCCTAGAACACGTGATGGTGAATTTTCACCGACGGTGTTTGAGCGTTATCAGCGAAATGAAAAAAGCACTGCTCGCTTCAATGCTTGAGATGTATGTTTCAGGCGTTTCGACACGTAAAGTTTCAAAGATTGTTGAAGAGCTATGTGGAAAAACGGTATCGAAATCTTTTGTTTCTAGCCTGACTGAGCAGTTAGACCCGATGGTCAACGAATGGCAGAACCGTTCACTCTCAGGTACGAGTTATCCTTATCTGATTACTGATGTTCTTGTATATGTCAAGTGAAAAAGGGACCACCTTGCCGTTGAAAAAGGGACCACCTTTTGGGTCAATGTAACGGCTTAGGCTAATTTATGAAAAGTTAGTTAAGAAGAAAGTGTCTCAGCGCTTCATACCTCCTTTTGGCTGGCTTGCGCCTCCTTCCAGGCACTGGTCTGCTTCATCCGATAACTCTCCCCTCGCATGTCCACAACATGCGCCTTAAAGGCTAAACGATCCACCAGGGCTCCCGTTAAGGTCGGGTCTTTAAAGCATTCCTGCCAGCGATCAAAGGTAAGGTTCGTCGTAATCATTGTAGAGCCCTTTCCCATCCGATTAGAAAGAAGATTAAACAGAAGCTCAGCCCCGGCTTCATCAAAGGATAAATAACCTAATTCATCGACAATCAAGAGATCGACCTTATTTAATCGCTGTTTGAAGCGATAAAATTGACTTTGCGTGACGGCCTCTCTTAATTCAATAACAAGATTTGGGGCATTTACGAACTGTACATGATAATTCTGCAGACAGGCCTCCATGCCAAGACCAATGCTAAAATGCGTCTTCCCTGTTCCAGGGTTGCCAATAAGAATGACGTTCTGTTTCTCTTGAATAAAATTCAGGGTCTTTAATTCGCGTAGTTGTTGGCGAACACCTTCCTTAAACACTTTCTCGTCAAAGTCCATCAGGTACTTCTTTTGGCTAAACTTGGCCTGTCGAATCCTTCTTTGATAGCTTCGATTTCGACGTTGTTCCACCTCCTCTGTCAATATCTCTGTGAGGGCTTCTTCCAAATCCAGTCCGCGACTCGTATATTCCAGGAGCAGGTGTTGGTAATTTTCCTTCAGATAGGGAAGTTTTAGTTCATTAGCGGCTTCTGCGATTGTTAACATAAGCTTTCCTCCAAACCATAGAGAGCATTTAATTGATGGAGCGTTGCTTCTGTCTGATGAAGAATCGCCTCCTGATTTTTAGGAACACCCTCATTTTCCGTTGTGACACGTTGCACCAACTGATCATAGGCCAATTGCTGGCACAAAGCCTCTCCACTGAGGCTATGGTATTTCTCAAGTTGTTCTATGAATTCTTTAGGGTGTCCGCTATAATATTTATGATAGAGTGTTTCCAAGCCGGGGGTTTGTTGAAGAACCAGCGAGTGTTCCAGAGCACCAGGTTTCTTCTTGAGGGTTTTGATATAGTGACTGATATCAAGCTGAAACCCATGGGAACCCTCTATTTTATTATGCCTGGCCACTTCTTGTTCATTGGCATAAACCACGAGATAATCGGCATAAGCCTTGATCTGAACTCGCTTCCCTACCAAGTAGTCAGGGACAGAATACTGATTCTTCTGATAATGAATCGTGGCATACTTTGTGACGCTGAGCTGACAAAGTTCTGCCAGTTCAAAGGGAGGACGGTATTTAAGAAGGTGGCCTTTTTCTTCTTCCAAACGACTCTCTTGATTCAAAGTCCGTAAGGACTCTTCCAAATGCTGGCGAGCTTCATCTAAAGATTGAAATTGATATTTTTTGGTGAAACAGTTTTGTCTGACATGCTTTACACGACTCTCTACTGTTCCCTTCTCATTCCCACTGAAGCAATTGGTGACATTAATATTAAACCCATAATAAGTGGCTAATTGGATGAGTTGGGGGTTTAGCTCCTTTTCATTACGCCCAATAAAACGAGTGACCACATTTCTCATATTGTCATAGACAAGCTCCGCATACACCCCACCCAGGTTTTCAAAAAATCGCACATGCGCATCCTGAAAGACAGCTTTTTTCTGGTTGGTATAGAGGTAAGCCCAGTAATAATCTGAAGCAGGGCTAGCCCACACAGCGAGATAATAGGTTTTAACCACGCCCTCAATTTCTAATTTGACCTCTCCAAAATCGAACTCCACCCGTGCACCCAATGCATAATTTTGCTTGATAAAAGCCTCTTTAGCTTTCGCTTTCATTTTTGACCAGTAATGAGCGACTGTCCGGTATTTAATCGCATACCCTTCCTCTGCTAGGATTTCATAAACAGCCTTAGCCGTTAGTGCTTGTTTATGAGGTCCTAGCCTTCGATCCTTTTCTCTTTCTTTTTCCAGTAATTCGCTCATTCTAGCTTCCACCTCTGGTGTAAAGGTTCTTTTTTTCCGATTGGAAGTATCATATTTTCTTTCTAAGACTAATTGTTCGGTTGCTGCTTCGATTTCTTTCTCATTTTGAGCGTCATCCAAAGCATCTATACCTGCTTGGTATCGATCCCTTATTCTTCGAATCGTTTTTCTATCAATGTCCATGTCTCTGCTAATTTTCCTAATGGATTCCCCATTTCTAAAACGGTGAATCACTTCGAATTCTTTATTGATACGAATCACTCCTTGGCACCTCCATCTATAATACGTTTATTATAGATGGAAAGGCATGGCAAGTGGTCCCTTTTTGAATAGCAATTTACCCCGAAGGTGGTCCCTTTTTAGATTACAACAAACAGTTCTCTACATAAAAGTCCGTGAGGACCATCGAGTACTTTCTAAAAGCTGCCATATTGCGATCGGGATAACAGAAGGTGGTGATCGTGAAATCACTTTCTTCATGATCCAAAATGAAGAAAGTGATGACACATGGTCCATCTTCTTTGAATACATAAAAGAACGCGGTCTACAGGGGGACAGAACTCATCATTTCTGCTGCCCATAAAGGCCTAGTGTCTGCAATTCGTAAGTCATATACCAACGCAAGTTGGCAGAGATGCCAGGTCTATTTTTTAAGAAACATCTTCAGTTCTATTCCAAAAAAGAATTCAAAACCGTTTAGAGAAGCAGTAAAAGCGATTTTTAAGTTTACGGATACTGAACTCGCTCGAACAGCTAAGAATGCCTTAGTCCGTGAATATATCGACCAGTCTAAATATACAAAAGCTTGCGAAACATTGGATAATGGCTTCAAAGATGCCTTTCAATACACGGTTATCGGAAATGGTCACAATCGGCTAAAAAGCACCAACCTTCTTGAACGACTGAACCAGGAAGTTCGCAGAAGAGAAAAGATTATTCGGATTTTTCCCAACCGAACGTCTGCCAATCGATTAATTGGAGCTGTCCTTATGGACCTTCATGACGAATGGCTCAGTTTTACAAGAAAATATATTAAGTTTGATCAATGAGAGACCGGTGAAACATTGTATAGTATTTTACACAGGATTATGAACTTGGCTTCTTTCTTTTTATTTCTACGATTATAATAAGTTAACAAGATGTTTAATCTCCGTTTTTATATCTATGAGGGTTTTCATAAATCATAAAATATAATCTCCTTTATATTTTTATTCTATACTCTTGATTTTCATTTTACATGAGTAAATACTGCAAAGTTTACAAAAAAATTGGAGATAGAATATTCTAATCTCCAAATATTTTTAATCTATAAATTTTACATGACTGGATCGATATAGCCAAGTTCCATAGCCTTATTATAGGCTTCAACAATATTTTTAGCCCTTAATTTATCGTATAAATTTGCTATATGGTTATAAAGGGTTCTCTCGCTAATAAAAAGCTTAGCCGCAATATTCTTTTTACTCTCACCCTTTATTAGCTCTTTTAATACTTCTATCTCCCTTTTGGTTAAGGGATCTGAGATGTGCTTGTCTATTTTCTTGAATTTTCCTTTATATACATTTATTATTCTTTCTAAAAGCTCTTCAATTTCTACAGACTTATTTATAAAATCTTTAACTCCTAACTTAAAAGCCATATCCTTGTAATTATCTAAATCATAAGAGGTTAAGACTATTATCTTTTGTTTGGGATTATCTTCTATCAAATCTCTAATTAGATCAAGGCCTGTCTTATCATCTTTTAAATTTATGTCAATTAAGAAAATATCATAGGCATCTTTTTCTATCATTTTTAGAAAATCTTGACCTTTCGATACATAAACACATGATATTTCATCTTGCTCTTCTAAAAGCATCTTAAGAGACTCCCCAAATATTTTATGATCATCTAACAAAATAATTTTCATCTCTTCCCACCTCCAAGCAAACTCTTGTAGATAATATATCCTTATTTAAGCTATAAGAAATATTTCCTACATTTGAATCTATTAATAGATTAAGTAGCAAGACTCCTCTTTTAGATTCCCTAATTTTATTTAAATCAGAAAGGCTTGCTCCATCACTATCCATTTCTATAACTATAAGACTTTCCTTCCTATATAATTTATAGTTTAAATAGGTCGCATCTGAGTGTTTATATACATTATTTATAAGTTCTTTTGATATTATTGAAATCAACCTAATTAATCTTTTATCTTCTGTTAGATCAGACTCGATAAGCTTTTTTATTTCGATATTTTTATCTGGATATAGTGAACTTACATTATCAAATATTGCTGAGAGAGATGTTTCTAAGTTTGCTTTTTCAAATAAAGATGACTGATAGAATTTCATTATATTTCTTGCTTTTTTCTCAAGTTCCCTTAGAATGTTTTTAGTATATTCTATATCAGGATTTTTTGACGACAGAAAATTTTTACTTGCAAATATATCTTGGATAATATCATCATGGATAATTCTTGCAAATTCATCCCTTTCGCTTGCCATATAATCTGACAGGTAATAAAGTTTGAAAGTTTTCTCAAAAGATAATTCTTTTTCCTTTAAAAATAGGATAAAGAAAAATTCTGTAATAAGGAAAATTATTTGGATAAATATATTTATTATTACCGTATCTATATCAAATAAATAAATCACTGCAAAAATAAAAAATACAAGTCTAATAGTAAATATTTGGGTGGATTTTCTTGATATTGGCAATATATCTATATATTTTATATTCTCTAAAATTAAGTATCTTTTAATAAATAGGCTTGTTGAGATAAGACTTATAAGAAAAAGGGCGACCTTATAAGGTAAATCATTTATTAAAATCAAACTTAATGGTAATAATGATGTGAAAATTACCAAAACAGAAAATCTTTGAGGTATTTTTTTATTTGAAATTTCTGTGTATATAAGTCCATACAAGGTGAAAAATAAAATAAGAGAAACTGCATTTAAAATCGGGCCTTCTTTTACTAACATCTTGTTTTTAAAAAGAAGACCCCAAAGTAAAATTATCATTAAATGGCTGATTACAATTTTTTCTAATTTCTTATACATATCTCAATAGTAGCTAACTACAATCCTTTCTTTATTGGTATTTATACCCAAAATTATAATTACTGATCCTAAAAACAAAAGCTTAGTTATCAAGTAGCCAGGCAAGGAATTTGTAAAATTATATACTAGGTAAGAACTTATCATGACTACTAAGGATAGTCCTATCAAACGAATTTGGAGAGAATTTACTTTATTCATGTTTCTAGTATTAAGAATTACAAAAACTATTATTAGAGTGTAAAGAAAACTTGATGTGATTAAGTTTATACCAATGGTTAAGCTTAGATCAAGTTTAACTAGGTTTAATATAAGGCTTGGAAGGACTATTATCAAAGTTGCAAAATAAATACTAAACAAATATTTGGCTAGAATTTTTTTTATAGAAAGTCCATTTGCAAGGAAAAATTCAAGCTTTTTGCTAATCTTATCTGATACCAAGGTGTTTTTAGCAAGTTCCACTCCAAACATTACAAAAAGTATTAAAATCCCATCAATTTTAACTATATCGATGACCTTATTTATTTCTTGACTTCCTCCATCGCCAAAAAACAAAGCCATAAATGAGCAGATAAGTGCCATAATAGACATAAGTGCGGCATTTTTATCTAAAAGCTTTCTTAAATCGTTAATTACTAAGATCATGACCATGACCCTTCTTTATTAATTACAGATTCATTATTCATCTTAGATAAATCTTTCATAGAAAATATTGCAAAGATTAATCCTAATCCTATATTTATTCCTAAAATGATATAAATAAGGTTTAGGTTATATTTTTCTATTAATGATAGAATCTTTCCTGAAAATGTGCCTATCATGTAAATTAAAATTGTTGTTCCAAAGAAAACAATATTTTTGAAAAACTTAAAGTTTTTTTGGGATAAACTTATAAGGTTAAAAAATAGGATTTCAAAATAGGTCATTCCTATCATTGTCACAAACATTCCCACAATCCACTTAAATTCAATTTTAAAGTCTACTAGGACATAAGTTAGCAAAAATAATAAAAATGGAACAATAGAAGATAGTCTCCACATTTCTATTGCATATGCTTTAATCACATCTTTTATATTAATTCCTGACCCTAGGATAAATTCAATACGTTTATTTAGTTTATCCTTGACTGTTAAATTGACAACCATAAGATTAGACATAAGAATTGAAATTCCAAGCATTAGTACATATAGCATCAATACAATATAATCATTTCCTCTAGAATCAAACATTCCCTTATACAGTAAAAAAATAAAGCCTAGAGAAATCAAAGTAAATAATAATAAACTCGAAATAAAATCTTTATCTTTTCTTAAATAGTAGCGACAAGCCCTATTAATATTCATCTTATCATTCATTTTGTACCTTCCTCTATAAATAAATCTTCTAAGCTTTCTTCTTGAATTTCGTCTATATTCTTCGTAAAAAGCAGCTCTCCTGATTTTATCATAGATACTTTATCGGCTACTTTTTCAATTTCAGAAAGATCATGACTTGTAATTACTATTGTTTTACCCTCATCTTTTAGAAGCTTAATAAGCTTTCTTATCTCGACTCTTGAGATTGGGTCTACCCCACTAGTTACCTCATCTAAAAATATTATCTCTCTATTCATCATTACAATAATTAACAAAGATAATTTTCTCTTCATACCCTTAGAATATGTCGAAACATTTCTACCTAGATCATTTGTAATTTCTAACAAGTCAGAATATTTTTGATAAGAATCTAAACAATAGCCGAAATATAAACCGTATAATTTAATATTTTCAAGTCCTGTCTTATCTTCATACAAATAGTCATTTTCAAGTAACATTGCATGACTTCCCTTAATCTTAACTTCGCCACCATCTTCTTCATAAAGACCAGTGAGTATCCTAAGCAGAGAAGTCTTGCCAGATCCATTAGGACCAACAAAGGCATGGACTGTATTAGCTTCAATTTCTAGAGAAAAATTATTAAAAAGCTTCTTGTTTTTAAAATTTTTACTCATGTTTTTCACTTCAATTACATTCATTTATAAACCTCCTATCAATAAGACTTATTTTCTTATGTATTTATCTTAGAGCATTTAAAACTTATTTAAATGAGTAAATACTGCAAATTTGCAAAAAAATATTTCTCCGGTACTGGGACTTGGACGGGACTAAAAATTTGAAAATGTCCTATAATTAGGTGGACTTAGTGATATTAGAAAAAATAGAATCTAGTGTTTTGAACGATTTGGGATATACTGTACATTTGGAAAAGAAGAGTGGGAATAATCGCTTGAATATATGAATAATTAAAGCCACGCTATCCAAAAGAGGCAGCGTGGCTTTTAAGCATCTAGCATTATAAATATTGTGGGATAATGGACATGAAGAGCGGGTTAGCAATATCTACTGCGATAACAGATAAGGCTGGGAAGATGACCTAAGCTTTGTGGGAATAGCCGAATTCGTTCATGACCGACTGTTGATTGGCAATGGCGTTGGTACCTGAGCCCATGGCTGTTCCGATAAAGCCGGCTGTCATGACCGCTGCATCGTAATCCTTGCCGTATGCTGGGAAGCAGACAAAGGCTGCGAAAGCTAATGTCGCTACTAAGTCGAGAACAATCATAATGATAATCGGTCCAACTAAGTGAAGGATTGTCGCGAAATCCAAGGTCATAATGGTAATGGAGAGGAAGATTTCCAAGCTGATGCTTTCTATCATGCTGATTTCCTCTTCAAAGAAAGTCATGTTAAATGCTTCCATTACGTTGCGAACAATTGCCCCGGAGAAGGGCATGCCGATGAAGTAAGGTACTTCAATCATTGGGATCATCTTCAATAAGGCTTGGATGGGAATACCTAAAGCTCCAGTGATGATAATTAAAGCTAAAGAGCGGAAGACCCGGTCCTTATTCAGTTTAACGTGTGATGTATCATCATTGCGAAACGTTTCTTCGGTTGGATCGGCTTTAAGTTTATGGCATCGAATAATGAGCGAGGCAACGGGTCCGCCTGTCAAGGAACCTAAGGCGAGTCCAGCGGTTGCTGAAGCAATCCCCGCCTCTGAGGCACCAATGGCACCGAGGACTTCATATATTTCTCCGAATGCAGCAGAGGTGCCAGGTCCACAGACATGCGCTCCGGCTGTGGCATTAACCCCTACGAGCGGGTTTAGGTCGAATAGATTGGCGACACCAATCCCAATAAAGCCTTGGATAAAGACGATGGCAGTAATTGTGACAAAGTAGGCACAATATAAAGACGGCCTTCACGTAAATTCTTCAGGCTAAAACTGAATCCCATACAGGTAAAGAAGATATTCATTAAGAAATCTGAAAGCGTCTTATCCCATTTGAAGCTGAGCCCTACCGTGGAATTTAAAAGAAAGGCTAGGATGGCGAAAAGTAACCCACTGAAGACAGGGGCTGGAATGGCCCATTCTCTAAGGACACGTATATGACGGTTGAAATAACGACCAATCAGTGCGATAACACAACCAATCGCGGTAGTGGCTAGTAAATCAAATTCGATAGTCATGGTATCACTCTTAAATGTATGTAAATAAATCCATTATGTTCAACATGGAAAACATCTTTTTACGTTCTAACCTTTTTTTAATGATAAAGCAACATAAAAGTTAGTGGGCAATATATTTAGGATGTAATTAGGGCTTCGATGATTGGTATGAAGCTTGTTCTTATAATGTTTGATTGAAAAAGCCCAATAAAAATTAAATTTTGTGCATTCTTATGGACTGAATCACAAAGCGTTCTAATTGAAATTTTAGAGAATATGGGGTATATTACATATGAGTATCGATATATTTCAAAGAATACAGTGTGAATGGGGGGTATTAATGAACCGAGTCAAACAATATCGCAAACAGCATGAGTTGTCGCAGAAGGAGTTGGCAGATCAAGTACAAATTGCTCGGCAAACCTTAAGTTTAATCGAAACAGGCAAATATAACCCTTCGCTTGAGATTTGCTTGAAGTTGGCCTGGGAATTGGAAACGGATTTGAATACTTTATTCTGGCGCGATCCAACGATTGAAGAGGAGTAAGTAACGCAGTATATGACAAGGGCTTGAAGGGAGTCCTTGTTTTTTGTACAGGTGGGCTTGTAAGGGCAACATGTATGAAATGCGATTATTTAGGTTAGGTTAAGCTTTCGAAACCGTTTTAATTCTAGTATAATACTATAAAAAGGTGCCTGGAGGGATTATGATGCGTGATATGAGAGAATCAGAAGTACTTACTGAAATTATAAATTTGAAGTCCATTCAGCAGTTGCCTAAAGCTACTGAACATTTTATTAGTGATTTACATGGTGAGTTTGAGGCGTTTGATCATATTCTAAGGAACTGTTCAGGGATTATTCGCATTAAAGTAGCGAGTATCTTTAATGGGGAGTTGACCGAGGATGATCAACGGAAATTATGCTATACCATTTATTATCCGGAAGAAATGTTAGACGGTAAAGCAAAGAAGGCCGATGAATGGCTAATTCTACTTAATCAGCTTGTGCGCGTTACCCGGCACGTCTCCAGCAAATACACCCGGTCCAAGGTTCGTAAGGCTTTACCGAGTGAATATGCTTATGTTATGGAGGAGTTATTATACCAATATGACGAAGTGGATAATAAACAGGACTACTTCAATGCGATTTACCAGACAATTATTGATTTAAATCTCGCTTATCACTTTGCGGTAACCTTGGCGTATTTAATTCAACGCTTTGTGGTGGATCACTTACATGTGCTGGGCGATATTTATGACCGCGGACCTCAGCCTGATGCAATTATGGATAAGTTAATGGAAGTACCGTCCATCGATATTCAATTGGGCAACCATGATATTATTTGGATAGGGGCTTACAGTGGTTCCTTGGCTTGCTTGGCCGTTGTACTTCGGATTTCCCTGCGTTACGGCCATTTATCGCTCTTAGAAGATGGTTATGGGATTGAACTATCCCGTTTAGAGAAATATGCGGAGAAATATTATGAAGATAATTCAGCCTTTCGTCCACGGGGCCTCGAGAAAGGAAAGCTGTCTGAAGCCGAGCAAATAAGAATCGCCAAAATGCATCAGGCAATCTCCATTATTCAGTTCAAACTCGAAGGACAACTTATTGACCGTCAACCAGATTTCGATATGCAGAATCGTAAGTTGCTTCACTGTTTAAGCGAGGACCGACAAAGCATTGTTATTGAAGGCCAATCGTATCCGCTTCACAATGGTTGCTTCCAATTAGTCGACCCCGAAGCGCCTTATGAGTTGACCCTTGGCGAAGAGCTAGTCATTATGGATCTTCTGAATCAGTTCCAACGGTCTGAACGCTTAGGTGAGCATATGGATTTTCTCGTTCGCGAAGGCGAGTTATATTCGGTTTATAACGGGAATCTTCTCTACCATGGTTGTATTCCATGTAATGACGATGGCACGTTCAAACAGTTTACCTTTGAAGGGCAAAATTATGAAGGGCGTTCCTTGATGACTTTCTATCACACGGCCCTGTTAAATGCGTATGATTTCCGTCGGGAACATGATACGAAATGGGATGACTTGGTATGGTATTTATGGTGCGGTGAAGTGTCCACGCTTTTCGGGAAGGATAATATGCGGACGTTCGAGCGCTACTTTATTAAAGATAAGGCCTTGCATAAAGAGGTGCAGAATATTTACTACCAATTACGTAAAGATGAGGATTTCTGTCGCAGTATTCTGCAAGCTTTTGAGCTGGATGAGTCGGGCTATATTATTAATGGCCACACCCCGGTCAAAGCGATGGAAGGGGAGAATCCGATTAAGGCAAATGGCAAGATGCTGGTCATTGATGGTGGTTTATCCAAGGCTTATCAGAAAGTAACCGGTATCGCTGGTTATACCCTGGTGGATAATTCACACGAAGTGTACTTAGCTGCCCACCATCCATTTACGTCTAAGGCTGATGCTATCAAGCATATGCGTGAGATTTTGCCTGAGCAGAAGATGGTTCATATTCGTGACCACCGGGTCAAAGTTGCTGAGACAGATATTGGTCATAGTTTAGAAGAGCAAATTCAAGCGTTAGAAAATTACTTTGGTATGCGTGATGGTACAATAGATGAGTGATCTACTCATAGATGAAACTCCCCTGGTTGATATTCTAAAAGAAATCAATCAAGGGAGTTTCCAGTGTAGTATGCAACCTAAATTCGGTAAATCATAAAGCGGTCTGCTGCATCGATGGCATGCTGATAAGGAACTGAATAGACAAGTTCTAACTGCGTATGCTGGGAAAGGAAACGTTCGATTTCTGGGAGGACGTAATAGAAGATGAGGTAAGTATCCCGTGAGCTTTGGCGATAATTCGCTTGAATTGCCTGTAAGACCCGTTTCAGTATTGGTAAGCTAAAAGGATTGAAAAAATATAAATGCGTGTAGCTATCTTGCCAGCGGGTTTTCGTAGCATCAGCTTGAATGAGATGGATGGGCGGCTTGTCCGGGTGGGCTTGCTGGTATCGGTCTAAATTGTCTGTTAATTCTTGGAAGGTCACCGGGTGCAATTCAATACCGGTTGCTTCAATTTGGGCAAAGTGATTGAAGTAGAAGAGGGTCCGACCCGAACCACAACCAATGTCTACCCAATGGGACGTTTCGTCAAATTCTAGCAATTTCTCCAGCTGCTTAAGCGCTGGATAAGCAGTTGGCTCAAGGCGACTGTATTTATGGCGTATATGAATCGGCCAGTCTCGTTTCTGTGTTGTTTGAATATTTAACAACTGATCGATCATAAGGTACCCCTTTCTGTCGATAAATGAATTTAATTCGATTATACTATATTTGGATGAAAAAATGAAAGCTTAGAAAAGGACAGAGAATATGCCAAGAAAACAAACCAACAAAATGACTTGGAGAGAGAAAGATCACAACTTCGCCTATGAGGGTCCGCTAGGACCTGAGTTGTTGGAAGATGGGCGAGCTATTTTGCGTGTGTGGGCGCCGTCGGCGACACTTGTAGAAGTGCATTTATATAATAAATATGACCAATATCATGAGCTTGCGACCCTTAAGATGACTCGAGGTGAGCGGGGTGTTTGGCACATCGAGTTAAATAAACTCAATACGGGCCTTGCCTCCTTAGACGGCTATTTCTACCACTACCGTATTTATGAAGGTAAGCGCAGTCGATTGGCTTTGGATCCTTATGCGAAGTCTATGGCAGCCTGGGACGGCAAAGCATCGGATGCATACATTGGTAAAGCGGCTATTGTTGATCCGGCTAAGGTTGATGTGCCGTTGGATTATGCCGAGATTCCCGGTTATACCAAGCGAGAAGATGCTATTATTTATGAAACCCATGTCCGCGATTTCTCCAGCGATCCATCTATTGATGGGGCCTTAGAGGCGAACTTCGGGACTTTTAAGGCCTTTGCTGAGCGCTTGCCTTATTTAAAGGATTTGGGCGTGACCCATATCCAGTTACTGCCGGTGATGAATTTTTTGAACGTTAATGAGCTGCGTGCTGTGGAACGGACGTTAACTTACGACTCAAATTGCGGGAAATATAATTGGGGTTATGATCCGCATCATTATTTCGCCTTGACAGGGATGTATAATTCTAATCCATTGGATCCATATTGTCGGATTGAAGAGTTTAAAGCTTTGGTTCATGCAATTCATGGGCAGGGGATGGGGGTAATTCTCGATGTTGTCTACAATCACACAGGTGGCTTGTATGTCTTGGAGAATTTAGAACCACATTACTATCACTTCATGAATAATGACGGGACAGCTCGGACTAATTTCGGTGGGGGCCGGTTGGGGACCACCCATTTTATGACCCGACGCTTGGTTATTGATTCTTTAGTATATTTGACGCAGACGTATAAAGTAGATGGCTTTCGCTTTGATATGATGGGGGATTTGGACGCTGAAACGGTGCAACTTGCCTATGATGAGGTGAGTAAGTTAAATCCCAATACGCTTATGTTGGGTGAAGGCTGGGATACTTATGTAGGAGATGAGGCTGAACCGAATGTCCGTCCAGCCAATCAACAATGGATGAAGTTAACCAACGACGTATCTTCCTTCTCTGATGAATACCGCAACATTCTCAAAGGTGGTTTCGGGAGTGAAGGTTATCCTTACTTCTTGACCAAAGGGCCGACCGATGTCCAAAAACTCTTCCAGAACATTAAAGCCCAACCGTCGAATTTTATTGCAGATGATCCTGGTGATGTTGTTCAATACATCGAAGCGCATGACAATATGACCTTGCACGATGTCATCGCCTACTCTATCCAGAAAGATCCTGACAAAGCGAAGGAAGAAATACACCAAAGGATTCGTCTGGGGAATTTATTGCTTATGACGTCCCAAGGGATTGCCTTTATGCACTCAGGTCAAGAATACGGCCGGACCAAGCAATTTAAACATCCTGCTTATAAAACAGAGGTAGCCAACGAATGCAAGCCACATCGTTCAATTCTGGTGCGAGATTCTCAGGGTAAGCCTTTCGACTATCCGTATTTTATTGACGATTCCTATGTTTCTTCTGATGCAATAAATATGTTTGAATGGCAGAAAGTGCTAGATTCTGAGGCTTATCCTATCGAGTATCAGACCTACCAGTATACCCGTGGTTTGATTCATTTGAGGCGGGCAACACCAGCCTTTCATTTAGGGACTTTACTAGAAGTGGACCAGGCTGTTCAAGCTTTGTATTTGCCTGAAATTGCCCTGGCTGATTTAGCAATTGCCTACGAAATTAAAGATGCTCAAGCGACTTACATCATTGTAGTTAATGCAGATGAACGGCGTCGCCAATTTACCTTTAAGCAAGACTTGACTGGTTCACGTATTCTTGCCGATCAAAGGCAAGTTAAAGCTTCAGGTATTAGCGCCCCTCAAGGTGTGAAAATTTCCCAAAGTCAGCTTAGTCTAGAGCCACTGACGGGTGTCATCTTGCAGAAAGTTCAACCGGGTGGCTATAAGTAAGCGTTATTTGCAGCAACGAGCTGTCTTAGGGTAGCTCGTTGAGTGTTCTTTAAGGAAGCTTATTAAGAAATATGGTATAATTTAGCTGAGGCTAATAAAGGCGTAAGAAAGGGGGCATTGCAGGCTTGACGATGAATGAACGCCTTGCTATAATACAAGGTCGAAAGTTAAAAATATTATTAGAAAGAGTGAATCAGTATGGATAAATTTGAAAAAGTCGTTAAAGTAGCGAGAAAATCTAAGCCTTTTCTAGGCGGTGTATTGTTTGGTACCCTTGGCTTAAAAGTCTTAACAGGTAAAGACGCTAAGCGTTTATACGCAAACGTTATTGCTAAAGGCTATGAAGCACGGGATGAAATCGAAGCTTCAATTGACCATGTTAAGCAGCAAGGTGAAGATGTACTAGCGGATGCTCAGGCTATTTATGAAGCCAAGAAAGAAGCAGAAGCCTTGGAACTCTTAGGCGAAGCTGAAGAAGTTTAAGCTTATGCAGAGAGGTCAAGCCCTTAATTCTATGGTCAATATTCTGCACCGTACCCCGGGGCGTCTGCGCTTGCGTTTAGATATTCCCTTAACAGCATCGGTGCGGGCACATATTGAAAGAGAATTACGAGAACAATTACATATAAATCGCCTCCAGTGGTATTCTACTACCCGCACCCTTGTGGTTTATTTCAAGCCGCATCAGACCGAGGCCCTCCTGCTTTATTTTAAGCAGTTGGATAAGGACGCGATTCGCGAGGCTTACCAAACAGAAGTTGAAGAGCCCCCTCAAACGGCTTATGAAACTATTCGCCGAGCGGTCGTCAATCGCCTCTTCTACAAGACACTTGTGCCCCAGCCCTTGCGTTATCTGAATATGTTATATGCAGGAGCTAAGTATTTAACGAAAGCATACCAAGACTTGCGTCAAGGAGCCTTAACGGTTGAAGTGCTTGATGCAACCGCCATTACGGTATCCCTGCTTCGCGGAGAGTTTGAAACCGCCAGCTCGATCCACTTTCTCTTAACCTTGAGTGATCAATTGGAAGCAAATACCTTACGTGCGTCTTACCATCATTTGAAAGACAGCTTAGCTTTATCCATTGACCGGGTTTGGAAGCAAGAGGCTGATGAATTTGTTGAAGTGGCCGCCGATACGGTGAAAGCAGGCGACATTATTCAAGTGTATAAAGGCCATTTACTACCATTTGATGGCCTCATTCAAAAGGGGAATGGAGCTATTAATGAAGCGAGTTTAACCGGTGAAGCCTTCCCGGTGCACAAGCATGTGGGGGATGAAGTTTACGCTAATACTGTTCTGGAAGAAGGGGAGTTACATATTCAAGTGACCCGGGTGCAAAGTGAGACAGCTATTGCGAAATTGGTGGACTTAATTACCCAATCTGAAAGCTTAAAATCTTCAGACGAGAAGCTGTTAGAAGTTACAGCCAATCGCCTTGTGAAGTTCAACTTCCTGGGACTGGGTTTAACTTACGCATTGACGCGCAATATTGAGAAAGCCTTGAGCTTCCTCTTAGTGGACTTCTCTTGTGCTTTAAGACTTATTGGCCCCTTGAATTACCTTACGGCGATGAAGGACGCCGCTGATGAAGGCGTCGTCATTAAAGGGAGCAAATTTATCGAGAATTTCGATGCTATCGATACCTTTGTCTTCGACAAGACCGGTACATTGACGACCTCGCTACCTGAGGTCGCCAAGGTTGTACCTTTGAATGGCTATGAACAAGATGAAGTCATTCGGATTGGGGCATGTTTAGAAGAGCATTTCTATCACCCAATTGCTGATGCCATGGTAAGACTGGCAGAGGAACGCAATATTGAACATGAAGAAATGCACAACGATATAAATTATATTGTAGCTCATGGGATTGAATCGAGTATTGATGGCAAGCGCGTGGTCATTGGCAGCAAGCACTTCATTGTAGATGACGAGCAAGTAGCCCTAAGCCCAGCTGCCCAAAAGGTGATTGACGCCTATGAGACGGACTATAACTTGCTCTACTTAGCTTACGACAACCAGCTAATCGGCATCTTCTGCATTGATGCCCTAGTTCGCCCGGATGCTCAAGAAACCTTGGCAGGACTCCAAGCCTTAGGCAAACGCATCATTCTCCTAACCGGAGATCAAGCTAATCGAGCTGAAGCTTTCGCCAAGCAAATTGGTATTCAATTCGATGAAGTGTACGCAGAAGTCTTACCGGAAGAAAAGTATGCGGTCATCCAACAAGAGCAAGAAGCAGGACACCGGGTAGCAATGATTGGCGATGGCATTAATGATTCCGCCGCCTTGTCATTAGCAGATATCGGCCTTGTCTTGAAAGAGACTTCTGATTTAGCGCGCCAAGTGAGTGATATTATTATCTATTCGGACCGCTTAACCGATATGTTTACGCTGATTGCCCTAAGCCGGCAATTAACCGAGCGATTACGTAAATCACAAGCCTTTATTCTAGGCTTTAATGGGGGCCTCATTGGAGCAGGGCTTGTCAATTTACTTTCAAGCAATACCATTGCCTTCTTGCATAATTTCTCTACTTTTGCGATGGCTTTTATTTCTTTAAGGCCTTTTGGCTCAAAAGAGGAGCGGGCGCTAGTTTTAACGTAAAGTAACACCAATCTAAACTCGCCCAAAATTATAGGCCTCAATTAATGTAAGTATTACAGTACGATGATATGACCGTATTTCAGGGGAGATTCTTTTCAGCATAGATTGTATACAATAGGGTGTACCTAAGCTTAGCTTAAGTACACCCTATTTGTAATGGGAGCCTTCTTCTTGAGGCTATTGGGACACATTCCTTGGCGAGCTATATCCTCCTAATCCGGCATATATTCCTCGGCCACTTCTGCTTCATCAAAGATTTCAGCTTCTGTGCGTTGGCGGAAGAAGGTCTCAGTCATGTCTTTGAGTCGTTCTGTCAGCTCATCATCGATGGCATCTGCCGTCATGCGCCATTGCCAGTTATGGCCAAGGGTTGACGGTTCGTTCATCCGGGCACGATTATCCAAGCCTAGCAAATCTTGCATGGTATATATGGCTAAACGACTGACCGAGGCGGCAATCGCCCGGTTCATGGCTGCAGGGATATTATCGGTTAAACTCAAATTCAAATACTTACGCAATTGTTTGCGCTGTTCTGGTGAGGCGGAGTCCTTATACCAGCCGAGGGCTGTTTCATTATCATGTGTTCCAACATAGGCAACGGTATTTTCCTTATAGTGATGTGGTAAATCTAAGCTGTCGCCTTTGCCGGTGAAGCCAAATTGTAGAATCTTCATACCTGGATAACCGGTTGCTTCACGCATTTCAATGACGGCATCGGTCATAAAGCCTAAATCTTCTGCAATAATCGATAGTTCACCGAGACTCGCTTCGATATTCTGGAAGAAACTTAGCCCTGGACCTTTAGTCCAATCTCCTTCAGCGGCCGTTTCAGCGCCATAAGGGACATCCCAGTATGATTCAAAGCCACGGAAATGATCGAAACGCAAGACATCATAGAGCTTGAAGCTTTCTACAATTCTGTGCTTCCACCAAGCATACTCCTGCTCGGCCATATAGTTCCAATCGTAAATTGGGTTACCCCAGAATTGGCCATCTTCCGTAAAGTTATCTGGCGGTGTGCCAGCAATATTGGTCGGCGTTTTCGTCTCGTCAACTTTGAATAATTCGGGCTGGGTCCACATCTCGACACTATCACGAGCGACATAAATCGGCAAGTCGCCAATAATTTGGATTTTCTTGCGATTGGCATAGTTCTTCAATGCTTGCCACTGTTTGGCGAAGAAATATTGGGTTACCCGGTGGTAATTTAATTGTGGTTGATAGTCCCGGTGATATACTTCAAGGGCATCATGATGACGGTAGCGTAAAGCTTCAGGCCACTCATACCAGGGTTTTAATTCATGGTCCTCTTTAACGGTCATATATTCAACGAAAGGCTCCAACCAGTCGTGGTTCTCCTGATGGAAGGTTTCATAGTCACTGAAGTCCCCTCGCTCAATAAAGCGCTGTACCGCTTTCTCCAAGACTGGACGCCTTAAATTGAAAATTCGGGCATAGTCAACGGATTCAGGATTCTGGCTAAAGGGGATATTCTCATAATCCGCCTTTTCGAGTAAGCCCGCTTCGGCCAATAATTCAAAGTCGATAAAATGTGTATTTCCTGCAAAAGCTGAGAAAGATTGGTAAGGGGAGTCGCCGTAACTCGTAGTGGTCAAAGGAAGAATTTGCCAGTAACTTTGTTCGCTTTCTACAAGGAAGTCGACAAAGTCATAAGCTGATTGGCCAAAGCTCCCGATTCCGAAATCATTTGGCAAAGAAGAGATATGTAATAATACGCCACTTGAACGCTTCATTGTATGCCTCCATCTATTTGCTGTACCGCAAAATGTTCTTTTCCTTATTATAACCCAATTGATAAATATTGCGATAGTAAAATAATTTTTGGGCAGAACTTCTTGAGTGAACGTACATCATTGGTTCGGTGCCCACCCTTCGTGCTTTAAATATGCCGAAAGAGTTGCGAGCGTGAGTCCTTAACCTTTCAGGAAGGTCGAGGGGAATATAATGCCTTGTTGACATTGGGGAGGTCCGAAGATGGACAACTTGTCGGCGCATAAAAAAACTGCCTCATCCTATATTGTGTATAGGATAAGGCAGTCTCAAACGAATATTCTAGTTGGGGCGGATAATGCGCGCGCGAACAACGCCGTCGATATTAATCATCTTCTCAAGGGTTTCTTCAGTAATATCGGATTCGATATCAATGAGGGTGTAGGCCCATTCGCCGCGGTGGTCATTGGCTAAGGTGGCAATATTAATATTCTTCTCGCGCAGGAAGTCAATTATTTGCGCTAACATGTTTGGAATATTACGGTGGTTTAGTGCGATACGAGCGGTTGAGCGGCAGACACCAAGATTTACGTCAGGATAGTTGACAGAGTTGGTAATGTTGCCGTTTTCAAGGTAGTCAGTCATTTGATTAATAACCATGCGCGCAGCATTCTCTTGACTTTCTGGGGTAGAAGCACCTAGGTGAGGAATGTTGATCGTATTCCTCATATTAAGTGTCTTCTCTTCAGGGAAGTCAACTACGTAAGTACCAACGCGGCCACTTTCAATCGCTGCCTCCAGTGCATCCAAGTCTACTAAGCCATCGCGGGCTAGATTGATGAGGATCAGTCCGTCTTTGGCATAAGCGAGAATGTCGCTATTAATCATGTGATGGTTCTCTTCGGTATAGGGAACGTGTAAGCTAACTAAATCACACTCACTGAAGATAGTTTGCAAGTCTTCTGTATATTTAACGCGGCTGTCAACCCCCCAAGCGCTTCGTAAGGTTACATAAGGGTCATAACCATAAACAGTCATTCCGAAATCGATACACATATTGGCTACACGCCCACCAATTGAACCTAGGCCAATGACACCCATCTTCTTATGGCGTAATTCCCGGCCGACGAAGTTCTTCTTCCCGGCTTCGATTTTAGCGGCAATATCATCTTGCCCTTTAAGTGAGTCGGTCCATTTCAAGGCATCTAACACGTTGCGTGATGCCATCACTAAGGACATGGCAGCCAATTCCTTCACGCCATTCGCATTTGCTCCAGGGGCGTTACAGACAACGATTCCTGCTTCAGTGGCACGTTCAACGGGGATGTTATTGGTTCCAGCTCCCGCCCGGCCAATGTACTTCGTCTCAGGCGCAAAGGTCATGTCATGAAGCTTTGCGCTGCGCAGAATAATTGCATCGGGATTATCAATGGGTTCGTTGGATAAGAAATAATCGTCCTCAATATCTTCGAATGCTTTCGGGGCGATATTATTAAATAATTGAATTTGTTTTGTCATTGTGTACTCCTTTAACGGTGGTTCTTCTCAAAAGTATCCATAAAGTTGACTAAGGCTTGAACGCCTTCAATTGGCATTGCATTGTAAATACTTGCCCGTAAACCGCCCACATTGCGGTGGCCTTTCAAAGTATGTAAGCCATTTATGGCAGCTTCTTTAACAAATTGAGCATCTAAGTCAGCATTCGGTGTGAGGAATGGGATGTTCATTAGGGAACGATCATCTTTTGCGGTCACAGCTGAGCGGTAGAAGTCACTTTGGTCGATAAAGTCATATAATAAATCAGCTTTTTCTTGGTTGATTTTAGCCATAGCTTCGACGCCGCCTAAATCTTTCAGCCACTCCAGCACCAGTTTCGTCATGTAAATCGTATAAGTTGGTGGGGTATTGTAGAGTGAATTCTTGTCGGCATGGGTTTTATAAGTTAACATAGTCGGAGTTGATGGCTGGGGCTCTTGAATCAGTGCCTTGTCAATAATGACGACGGTTAAGCCGGCCGGTCCCATATTCTTCTGCGCACCTGCGTAAATTAAACCGAAATCGTTCACGTCATAGACTTCTGAGAGAATATTTGATGACATATCCGCAACCAGAGGTACATCGCCTGTTTGCGGTAAATTATCCGGGCGGAAGCGCGTCCCATAGATGGTATTGTTGCTGCAAATATGTACATAGTCAATCTCGTCGCGGAAAGTCACTTCAGCCATATTAGGGATATAGGTGAAGTTGGCGTCTTTTGAACTGGCAGCGATGGCTACGTCTCCGTAGCGAACAGCTTCGTCATAAGCTTTCTTAGCCCAATTGCCAGTCAGTATGTAATCAGCCTTACCGTGTTGGGTCATTAAATTTAAAGGCACCATGGCAAATTGCGTTGAGGCACCACCTTGTAGGAATAATATTTCATAATGATCCGGGATATTCATAAGCTCCCGTAATAAGTCTTGTGTATCTTGATGAATTTGATCATAGGACGATGAACGGTGACTCATCTCCATCACGGACATGCCTGTCCCCTTGTAATTAACTAGTTCACGAGCAGCTTCTTCAAGCACAGCTTCAGGCAACATAGCTGGCCCAGCTGAAAAATTATACACACGTTCCATAATAATCCCTCCTATAATTCAATGTTAAAAGTACGAAAAAACGCCCAACTACTGCTAATACAGTAATTGGGCGCTTAAGCGCGGTTCCACCAATTCTTGTCGGTAAACGACCTCAATACCTTAACGCGGTAGACGGAATAGCATTGCCTCTATTCAGCATCGAAAAGTAGAACAGCTCGAATTCCTTTACGCCTTCTCACCAAACGGCGCTCTCTTTGAAAGTTCCATCAATTTGCATGTCTTTTCACTTACTCTTAACTTGACCCTATTAAAACACATCGCTAAAGAAAATGCAAGGGCAAAATTAAAAAGAAATGATAAATGCTAAACTTATCTGATAGAAATCGGCAGCTACTTCAGCGTTTGGACTGCTTCGTGGTAAGCATTACAGGGGCTAATTATTGGGCTGCATTGAATGCTTATATTAAGTGAATCTTAGTAGCTCATATGAATATCTGCCGGCTTATCTTCGTTAAACTGACTTTGATATAAATCAGCATAGAAGCCACCGTGCTTGAGCAATTCGTCATGATTACCGTGTTCGATAATGGTTCCGTTCTGCATGACGAGGATTAAATCGGCATTGCGAATGGTACTTAGGCGGTGAGCAATGACGAAGCTCGTGCGTCCTTGCATGACTTTATCCATGGCTCCTTGGATGAGTTGCTCCAGGCGGGTATCCACAGAAGATGTTGCCTCATCTGGGATGAGAATATCAGGGTTGGACAGGACGGCTCGAGCAATGGTCATCAATTGCTTTTGACCTAGGGATACATTATTGCCTTCCTCGTTGATTTCCATATCATACCCACCTGGTAAGGTTCGGATGAAATGGTCCACATTAGCAACTTCGGCTGCTTCTTGGACTTCGTAGTCCGTTGCTTCCAAGTCTCCTAGGCGAATGTTCTCCTGAACGGTGTCGGTATATAGCCAAGCATCTTGAAGTACCATGCCGAAATGCTTGCGTAAATCGTGGCGACTGACCCGTTGAATATCCACATCATCGATTAAGATTTTTCCTTGGTCAATGTCATAAAAGCGCATGAGCAAGTTGATTAAAGTCGTCTTACCAGCCCCCGTTGGTCCAACCACAGCAACCATCTCACCGGGTTGGACGGTAAAGGAGATATTCTCCATCAGTGGTTGCTCTTTAGAATAACCAAATCTCACGTTCTGGAATTCTACGCGACCTTGTACCTTCTTAGGCATGTGTTCGGTAACAGGGAGTTGGAATTCTTCCGCTTCGTCGAGGAGGATAAAGACCCGGTGGCTGGCTGCCAGGGCACTTTGCATGACTCCGCTTAGCTGGGTAATCATCTGAATAGGCTGATTGATTTGCCAGACGTATTGAATAAAGGCTTGCAGATTACCTACAGTTAGCGTTCCAGCAAGGACCGAGAAGCCCCCAGCAGTTGCAACAACAATGTAATCTAGATGGGTGATAAAGCCTAAGACGGGTGTCAGTAAAGAAGATAAGAAGCTAGCGCGGAAGCCGTATTCTCTTAGGGCTAAATTGCGCTCTTTAAACTGCTCAATCGAGTCATTCTCCTTACCATACACCTTAATTTCGGTAAAGCCACTGAGTTGTTCTTGGGTAAAGCCGAATAAATTCCCTAGAGCGTTGGCTTGCTTCTCAAAGGTTGGCTGCGATTTCCGTAAGAGCCAACGGGCAGTGAAATAAGTAATCGGGATAAAAATTACTACAATCAGGGCCAAACGTGCATTCAGCACCAACATACTAATCACAGCAAAGGTTATACTTAACACCGCAATCACGACTTGCAAGAAGCTCTGTTGTAAGGCGTTGGACATGGCGTCAACGTCATTGGTCATCCGAGCTAAGATATCCCCCGTTTGTTGCTGGTCGAAATATGACACGGGGAGGCGGTTAATCTTCTGCGAAATATCATTACGCAAGTCATAAATAGCGCTCTGAACGACATTGGTCAGCCAATACTGGCCCAGAAATTCTCCGCCATGATAGAAGAGCCCACGGACGAAATAAAGCATACAGACATAGCGAATATAGGCAAAGTTTATCCCCGCTCCCGGGACACCATTGATCATATCTAGGACATTCTGGCTAAGTTCAGTAATGGCTAGACCAATGACAATCGGTTCAAATACACTTGAAATACACATTAAGATGGTCGCAATCATAGCAGCAATGAATTGGCCTTTATAAGGCTTCATATAATGCCAAAAGCGACGCAGAATTGCTAAATTACTCAAGGGCCAACTCCTCCTTACTTAGTTGAGATGAGGCGATTTCGTAGTAGATATCGGAAGTTCTAAGCAGCTCCTGGTGAGTACCTTGGGCTGCAATCTCTCCTTTATCCAAGACGATAATTTGATCGGCATGCATAATCGTTCCTACCCGTTGGGCGACAATGATGGTTGAAGCATCTTTCGTCTCCTCGCGTAAAGATTGACGTACGGCCGCATCGGTTTTGTAATCCAGTGCTGAGAAACTATCGTCAAAAATATAAATCTCGCGACCTTTAATAATCGAGCGGGCAATGGATAAGCGTTGCCTTTGCCCACCTGATAAATTCGTACCACCTTCAGCAATTTCAGTGCGATATTTCGTATCCAGACGTTCGATAAATTCCCGTGCTTGGGAAATATCTGTCGCTCGGTCCATATCCGCTTCAGTGGCATCAAATTTCCCGTAGCGTAAGTTTTCACTAATATCTCCTGTGAAAAGTAAAGCCTTCTGCGGTGTGAAACCAATTTTGGAACGCAGGGTCTTTAAGTCATAGTCACGTACATCTACTCCGTCTACGAGGATTTGCCCCTTGGTCACATCATAAAAGCGGGGAATTAATTTAACAATAGTTGATTTGCCTGAGCCGGTGGAGCCAATAAAGGCAGTTGTTTCGCCGGGACGGGTCTTGAAGCTAATATTGCGCAAGACCGGTTCACTAGCGTCCGGATAAGCAAAGTCGACATCGCGAAACTCGAGGCTACCAATTTCCTGCGTTTCGGTCACCGGTTGGTCGGGATTTTGTACAGAAATCGGCACATCTAAGACTTCCTGTAGGCGCTTTGCACTGACGGTAGCCCGGGGGTACATCATAAAGATATTGGCGAAAAGCGTCAGGGAATACAAGGCGTGGAAGACATATTCAATAAAGGCCACTAAAGTTCCGACTTGCAAGTTGCCTTGTTGAATATAGCCGGCACCAAACCAAAGAATAACGATAATGACGATGTTCAATAAGAGTGAGAAGACTGCCGGGGTAATAGCCATCAACTTAAAGAGTTGGCTCGTTGTCTTCCGATAAGCGGCATTGACTTCTTGGAAGCGGCCATGTTGGAAAGGTTCCCGATTAAAGGCACGCAGGACACGTAAACCGGTAATCGATTCACGCAGAATCCGGTTAATCTTATCTAAATTTCTTTGCTGGCGTTCTGAAATCGGCAAAGTAATCCGAGCAATCAGCATGACAAATAAGAAGATAATCGGTGCTACCGGCAGAACAAATAGTCCTAAGGACGGCGAAGTCTTCCAAATCATAAAGATACTAATCAGAATCATCAGTGGGGCAGCGGTCCCTTGGCGGAGCATCATCTCCGTAAACTGCAGAATCATAAAAGCATCCGTCGTAATTCGCGTGGTTAAAGACGGTACACCAAACTCCTGAAATTCATGATGCGAGAGTTGTTGCATCTTGGTATAGGTGTCGTTACGAATTTGCATGGTCATATCGTTGACTGTACGACTGGCCATATAAGTTGTAAGTGTCCGGCCTAATAAACCAAGAATACTCAAAGCGAGCATCCAAGCAGCATAACGCCAAAGCAGACTCGTATTCTGCGGCAAGATGGCCTTATCAATCATCTCCGCGAGTAAGGTAGGTAAGCCCAGGGTTACTGCGACAAAACCTAAGGTTCCTAGAATAATGAGGGCAATTTCCTTCTTGTAATGGCGTAAGTATTGCCATATAAAACGCATGCTATCATCCTTTCTACTATCAAGTCACTACCTTCATTATAACGGAAGGCGTGCGTAAGGCAATTAAGAATCTGATGATTATTGTCTGAAGGGATTATATTTAAGTGGAAATTATCAGTAGAATTGGGTAGACTATTAGGCAGAATTAAGGAGGGGTTAACATGAAGCAACAAATATTACTCGCATCTATGGTAGCGCTTTTGACGCCTGCGCCGGTGTTGGCGCAAGAGGACTTTCGAGTTGGTATGGTAACTGACGTCGGAGGAATTGATGACAAGTCCTTTAACCAAGGCGCTTGGGAAGGCATCCAAGCGTGGGGCGAAGAACACGGCAAGACGGAAGGGCAAGACTTTACGTATTTAGAATCTCATAGTGATTCCGATTTCGTAACGAACTTGAATAATGCAGTGCAGGCCAATTTCGATATTATTTATGCGATTGGCTATAAATTACAGCCGTCCTTAGAACAAGTAGCCGAGCAAAATCCGGAGCAATACTTCGGGATTGTCGATGGGGTTGTCGATATGCCTAACGTTGTATCCTTGAACTTTAAAGACCATGAGGCAGCTTTCCTGGCAGGGGTTGCTGCAGCCAATTCAACCGAAAAGGACAAAATAGGCTTTATCAGTGGGGTGGAAGGTGTCGTTATCGACCGCTTTGAGGCAGGCTTTGTCGCCGGGGTCAAAGCCGTGGCACCGGACAAAGAAGTCGTCGTAGAATACGCCGGAGCCTTTAATGACCCAACCAAAGGCAAGCAAATCGCATCGGCCATGTACTCCCAAGATATCGACTTAATTTACCACGCATCGGGTCCAACTGGGAATGGGGTCTTCTCAGAAGCCAAAGACTTAATCACAGCCGATCCAGAACGGCAATTGTGGGTAATTGGCGTTGACCGTGATCAAACAGATGAAGGAGCGTTTGAAGTGAATGGCGAAGCACGTAATGTTACGTTAACGTCCTCCTTGAAGAATACGGGTAATGTCGTGCGCAACTTCTCCAATCAAATGATGGAGACAGGTTTTGAAGCGGGGAATATTGTCTCTGACTTAGCTAACGAAGGTGTCGGCCTGGCGGAAGGGCAATTAAGTGAAGAGACTTTAGCGCTTGTAGAGGAATATAAGGAGAAGATTATCTCTGGGGAGATTGTTGTTCCTGAAAAGCCAGAATAGTGTATTGTATGTAGATAGCTGAGGGAATCCTCGTTTCAATTGTATCACTTAAAAGCCAGCTACTTGTTCCTATGGGCAAATGGCTGGCTTTTTTTGAGTCGTAAATATTAAGTTATTATTTACTAGACTAATTCTGCGCTCGGTGCGAGTAGGTTCACAGTATCCACGCCAGGAAATTGCATAATTGCTTTAGCAACCCGCTGTTCTTCGGCGGTTGGGACCTTGATTTCATAGACTAGTTCAAAGGAATCGGCCAGGAGACTCTGTGCCTTTAGGCGTGTTTTGCCTTCTAAGTTCTCAATGATTTGGGTGATAAGGTCGGTATCTGCTTGGCTACCGCGGATGACGAGTAATTTCGCGTCATCGGCTTTCATATGGCGCTCGCCCGTAAAGATTAAGAGGACCGCAAGGATAAGGGATCCCAATACAGCAATTATCCACCCGTCATAGGTAATGGAAGATAGGCCTATTCCCATGGCCCAGAAGACAAAGCCGAGGTCGCAAGGGTCTTTGATATTGGTCTGGAAGCATACCATACTAGGGAAAGGGAACCTAGAATACCGACGGATAGGGCTATATTCGATTGAACAACTTGCATAAGGAGGGTCGTGACAACGACTAGCATGACTAGCATAATGCTATAATTACAATCATGGCTCATATCCGAATGGGTCCGCCAATATGTAAAGGAAATTAGGGCAGCCATGAGGCAAGAGAAGAGTAGGCTACCAATTAAGCTTGAGTTACCGAGAGTATGAATGGCTGAAGATGCGGAGGAAATTTCTGTCATAAGTTCCCAAGGTTATTCCAACTTTCTGTAATGTTTTTTTAGTAATAGAATGCTTCTAATAAAGCTCTTGAAGAGCCGAATTTACTGATAGGGCAAGGTTTCAAATGACAAGCTTTTGGAACAGCTTGAATTTGCGGAAGGAGATAGGTTTCGTATTTCGCTTCGAGAATCGAATAGTTCAAAGGGAGGACTTGCCTTTGGGTAGCATGTTCATTGAATATGTCGTAGGCGAAATTACTATAAGATAATTCGCTGTCCAAGGTAATGCGCGTATTGAATTGTGGATGGGTATAGGCCCGGCGGCTATAATCTACCAATGAAATGGGACGGTAGCCCATGCTTACATAAACTTCGTAGCCTAGTTCTGCGGTGGGGCCTTCATAGCTCTTGAGTACTGCAAAATTTCCTTGTAGCATTTCTTTGGCATCTGCTCGGGTGACAATGACCGCCTTTTTAATTTGATTTTGTTGGGTCTTCCGTTTGATTTCGAATTTAGCAACGGGGTCATCGCGGTGGTAGATGCGCAGGCAGATTCTCTTGACGAAATTGAATTTACTGCGTTTCTCAATATAGTCTTGATTATCTGCGCCATCGCAATAGACACTTCTCACCTTGTAGCCGTTGTAGTCCTCGTAGGCATCGGGAATGAGAAGTTTGTCTAAGTTACTAATCAAACGCATGCGATCTTAGTAATTGACTAAATATTTACGTTCACTGCGAAATACGCTTAAAGTTTTCGCTGGTTGAATGCTTGCTTGCATACTTCTAGTTTCTTTCTTCTTGGCAGTAATAGATAATATGTAGGGCATGTCGTTTTTGGGGGTCTTTTCGGAGAAAAATTGAGGGGAGGTATTTGAGAAGCCAGGCGAAAGCACGTATAATAGGACAAAACACGATAAGGGTGATTGAAAAATGAAACGGATTGCAGTCTTTCTGGCGGATGGCTTTGAAGAAATTGAAGCCATTGCCCCGATAGATATTCTTAGACGAGCTGAATTTGATGTGGATGTGGTTGGTTTAAGCAAGCAGGTAGTAGGTTCACATCAAATCAAAGTAGAAGTGGACCGGGTGCTGGATGCGAATTTCGATGGAGCAGCCTATGATTTAATTGTGCTACCAGGTGGTCTGCCAGGTTCACACCATTTGCGTGACAGTGAAGAAGTGATTGAAGCTATCCAGCAAGCTAATGCTAGCGGGAAAGGGGTGGCAGCCATTTGTGCGGCGCCACTGGTCTTGGACCGGGCCGGTCTCTTAGAAGAGCGCCAGTATATTAGTTTCCCAGGGACAGAGGATGAGATTCATTCAGGAGAACGTTTGGCAGATGAATTTGTCGTTGTAGATGGCAATATCGTCACAGCCCGTGGTGCAGGGGTAGCGCTTGACTTTGGCTATGCCTTGGTGGATTACTTAGGTGGGGACGCTGATAAATTGAAAGCGTCGATGCAATTTAAGCAATAAGGAGTTTGAGGAATGATTAAAGTTTTATTTGTGTGTTTAGGTAATATTTGTCGCTCACCTATGGCCGAAGCTGTCTTCCGTGAGAAGGTGCAAGAAGCAGGCCTAAGTGAACGTATTTCGATTGATTCAGCAGCTACCAGTACATGGGAACACGGTAATCCGGTCCATCACGGGACCGTCAAGCGTCTGGCCCAGGAAGGAATTTCTACCGAAGGCATGTACTCCCGGACCTTAGATGAGACTGATTTGGATGCAGATTATATTATCGGCATGGATGAGAGTAATATGGCCAATATTGAACGCTTTCTAGCAGGCAGTGGGACAGAAGCTGTAGTCAAGCCTTTCCTAGCTTTTGCTGGTGAAGAACGGGATATTCTTGACCCTTACTATACAGGGGATTTTGAGACGACCTATCAAGACGTTCTTGCGGCAAGCACTGCCTTACTTGAACATATTCAAAGCGAACACTTTGCCTGAGCCATAGGCAAAATCTGATAATTGTGATATATTAAAGAAAAGTTTAAAATCGAGGGATAGCGCATGAAACGACAAGCAATAAAAGAAATGCAAAGAATAGTAATAAAAGTAGGCACCAATACGATTATGAAGACGGTTAGCGATGTTGATTTCCGCAAAATTGATCGCCTAGCCTTCGTCTTATCTGCCATTCGCCAAGAAGGTCGGGAAGTTATTCTTGTCAGTTCTGGCGCTGTAGGCGTTGGGGCGAGTACCTTAGGGATTGATGAATATCCCAAAGCAATTGAAGATCAACAAGCTTTAGCTGCCGTCGGGCAAAGTGTTCTCATGGGACATTATGGGAGATTCTTTAATCACTATAACCAGCAAGTTGCTCAAATTCTTCTAACGCGAGATGTCGTGGATTTCCCCACATCTAAGCATAATGTGCAGCGTTCGTTAGAGTCGCTGTTAGCCCGAGGCATTATCCCGATTATTAATGAGAATGACGTGGTGGCTGTGGATGAGTTGAACCACCAGACCAAATTTGGCGATAATGATACCCTTTCTTCGATTGTGGCAGGCTTATGTGAGGCAGATTTACTTGTTTTGATGAGTGATGTTGAAGGTCTATATACAGAAAACCCGCAGGACAATCCAGAAGCTGAACTAATTAGTGAAGTCAAAGCAATTGATGAGTCGATTCATGAGATGGCTTCTGGTAAGGGTTCAGAATTCTCAACAGGTGGCATGGCAACGAAAATTAAAGCCGCTGAGCGGATGCTGAACAATGATAGCGCAATGCTGATTACTAGCGGCGACGATCCCACGTGTCTATTCCAAATTCTCGAAGGCGATCAAATAGGCACTCTCTTTATGAAAGGATGAACACTGAATGACAGAAATGGCAATACAAGATTTACGCACGATTGGTCAGAAAGCCAAAGCAGCCGCCCGTCAAATGCGTCTGGCGGACGCTCAGGCTAAGAACGAAGCCTTGGAAGAGATGGCTCAGGCAATTGAAGCCAAAGCAGCGCAAATTATTGAAGCGAACCAAGAAGATTTAGCTAAAGGGCAAGAAGCAGGCCTAACTGAAGCCTTGCTAGAACGTCTTACCTTAACACCAGATCGTATTCAAGGCATGGCCAATGGCTTAAGGCAAATGGCCTCTTTACCTGATCCACTGCTTGTGACAGATAAGGAATGGATTAACCGCGATGGCTTACGTATTAGTCGCCGCCGGGTTCCCCTTGGTGTAATTGGTATTATTTATGAATCTCGTCCGAACGTAACCGTAGATGCAGCCGGCCTCACTTTAAAAGCTGGCAATAGCACCATTCTCCGCGGGGGTAAAGAAGCCCTCACGAGCAATCAAACCATTGTAGCTATTTTGCAAGATGCTTTGGCGGAAACCCAATTACCTCGTGAAGCAGTGCAACTTATTACGAACCCATCCCGGAAATTAGCAAGCCAATTCATGCAGATGAATGACTATGTTGACTGCCTCATACCAAGAGGTAGTGCAGGCCTGATTCAAGCAGTCTTAAAGCAAGCGACGGTACCGGTCATTGAAACTGGCGAAGGGAATTGCCACTTATATATTCATGAAGCAGCAGACTTTGATAAAGCCCTCAAGATCTTAATCAATGGCAAAACACAAAGGCCATCGGTATGTAATGCCCTAGAGAATCTTATTATCGATGAGCAAGTGGCTAGCGATTACTTACCGAAATTCGTGGACGCTTTAGCTGCTCACAATGTCGAAGTGGTAGGTGATCACAAGGCTTGCAGTATAGACCGCCGTATCGCCTTAGCTCAGGAAGAGGACTTCGCCCAAGAATTCCTTGATTTAAAACTGGCAGTTAAGATTACCTCCAGCTATGCTGAAGCAGTGGAGCATATTGAAGCATATTCAACAGGTCACTCTGATGCGATTATTACGGAGAACTATCAAGTCGCTCAAGACTTTATGAATGACATAGATTCCGCAGCTGTCTATGTCAATGCCTCAACCCGCTTTACCGACGGAGAAGTCTTTGGTTTCGGCGGAGAAATCGGCATCAGCACCCAGAAACTTCATGCACGTGGACCAATGGGCCTTGAAGCCTTAACTAGTTATAAATACACCATCCAAGGCGACGGACAAATTCGCTCCTAAGCCAATACCCCCAGCAGCACTTCTCGTTATAGGAAGTGCTGCTGGGGTATTTCAATAAGACGTGGGCTGACTTCAAAGCTAAAGCTAAGGAAGGGGCCGCAAAGTAGTCGGATATGGAAGCTAAACTCCCCTCGAATTATATATCTCAATGAGTGTAATTATGACTGAAGGTTGATACGACTGTATTTCTCAGGAGAGATTTATTCAGCATAGGTTGTATAAAATAGCGAGAGTTTACGCTACACAATACTTTTGCCAATAAAAACGGCCAAAAGAAATGCACGCAATCAGCAAGTTGATTGCGTGCATTTCCCGCTATTAAGTAAAAAGTAATGTAGTGTTAACGATCGAAATATGTATGATACAGACTGTGAATCGCTGTGTCTAAATCTTTCGCTTGAATTGCAAAGAACATACTAATCTCCGAAGCGCCTTGGTTAATCATTTGCAAGGAAATATTATTCTCAGCAAAAGCTTTTGTCGCTCGGTAGGCAGTACCGATGGCGTTACGCATGCCTTCACCAACCACAACGACCATGGCTAAGTCTTTCTCCACATGCAACCATTCTGGTTGAAGTTGTGTTTCAAGAACTTCCATAATCTCTTCGAATTTATTATTCCCTTCAAATTGATCTGAGCGCATCAAGACAGAAATGTCATCGATGCCTGTAGGCATATGCTCAATTGAAATGCCGAAATCTTCAAAGATTTGCAAGAAACGACGTGAATAACCGACTTCTCGGTTCAATAAATATTGCTTAATAGTGATTGATAAGAAGCCGTCGTCGCCACTGACCCCAATAACTGGATACTCATCGACAGAACCCCGTTCACTTACAATTCGGGTGCCGCCGGCTTTCGGATCATTCGTATTCTTGATCATAATAGGGATTTTGACTTCATATAGAGGTTCTAGCGCCTCATCGTGGAAGATACTGAAACCAGAGTAGGACAGCTCACGCATCTCCCGGTAAGTAATCTCTTCGATCGGGTGTGGGTCTTTAACAATGCCTGGATGGGCTGAGTAGATATAGTTTTGATCAGTAAAGTTCTCGTATAATTCAGCGCCTACACCTCGAGCAATAATTGCGCCGGTAATGTCAGAGCCACCACGGGAGAAAGTAACGATGTCGCCATCTTTCGAGTAGCCGAAGAAACCAGGAATGACATTAACTGTGTCGGTGTCTTTCAACTTAGCAATCGCTTCATAGGATTCAGGCAATAAGCGGGCATTGCTGGGCTCATCGCTGACTAGGATTCCGACTTCTCGTGGTGACCAGTAGCGACTCTTCATGCCAATCGAATTGAAGTATTCTGCAATCACCTGAGCATTAAAGTCTTCCCCACAGGATTTCAATGCATCCAGAAGACGTTCCGGATCTTCGATATTGGCTAAATGATCTTTTAAGGTCGCTTCGAATTTCTCAAGCAGGCCACTGTTGACACCTAATTCATCAATAATCGCCGCATAGCGTTGAAGAATTTGCTCAATGGCTGGTTGGGTATCCAAGCCTGTTCGATGGTTGGTGAACAGGGCAATGAGTAAATCGGTTACTTTCGTATCCGCATCGTCCCGCTTGCCAGGAGCACTGACAACGATATGACGGATGTTAGGATCATCTTGGATTATTTTGGCTACTTTCTTAATTTGACCAGCGGAAGACAAGGAGCTTCCGCCGAATTTTGCAACTTTCATGAACTCACCTCTTTTAATATAACGTTAATGATACATTAAACAGTGGAAAAATGAAAGACTTTATTGTAAGATAGGGAAGAGTTTACTCTTTCAAACGGCTTTCAAACTCTTCAGACTTTTAATTTTATAAAAAAATTCCTACGGGAAGAAAAAGAAGCGCGTTTGTGCTGATTGAAAAGATAGGTTTGAAATGAGATTAGTTTCATCATTTTTTAAGATATAAAGGAGCGGCGGAATGAAGATTGCATTATTAGGAATGGGTACAGTTGGAAGCGGCGTAGCAAGGATTCTGCTGGAGCAAGCAGATTTGCTGGCGGAGCGTGTGGGAGAGCCGATGACATTGACGCATATTATGGCTCGCAGTATTAATAATCCTTACGATTTAGATTTATCGTCTGTTACGATGGTAGAGTCAATTGACGAAATCGTAGCCAGTGATGTGGACTTGGTCATCGAATTAATTGGTGGGGTGGATCATACTTTTGCATTTCACAAGCAATTAATTCAAGCAGGCAAGCACATTGTCACCGCCAATAAAGATATGTTAGCCCAACACATTGATGAGTTAGCAGCAATGGCGAATCAAAAGCAGGTTCAAATTGGCTATGAAGCAACCAGTGGTGGGGGTATCCCTATTATCCAACCCTTGGAACATGCCCTGAATGCACAACATGTGGAGCGTGTGATGGGAATCCTCAACGGTACGACCAATTTCATCCTAACCAAGATGACAGAAGAAGGCGCAGCTTATGGCGATGTGCTGAAAGAAGCGCAAGAATTAGGCTACGCGGAAGCTGATCCAACCAATGATGTGGAAGGCTTTGATGCTCAGCGTAAGATTTCCTTGCTGTCTCGACTAGCTTATCGTCGTCAAATTAATGTACACGATATTCCGGTGAAAGGTATCAGTCAAGTAGATGTGGAAGACTTATCCATTGCAGCAGAGAAGGGCCTTGTCATGAAATTGATTGGCCAAAGTCAATTTGACGGAGAAATGTTGCATATAAGTGTCGAGCCGATGTTCTTGCCAGCTAACCATCAACTAGCCCATGTTCGTCTGGCTAAGAATGCGATTTATGTTGAAGGGGAAGCCGTCGGTGAGACGATGTTCTACGGTCCAGGAGCAGGAAGTATGGAAACAGCCTCAGCGGTTGTCTCTGATGCGATGAATATCGCCCGTTTCGGCTTTATTGGTAACGTAGCGCCTGAGCAGGCTGTAGCAGTTTCAGCGAAAGAAACGGCACAAGACTACTACATTCGCTTGAAGACACCGAACTCGCAAGCACTCCATCACTTAAAAGAAGCAGGTTACACCTACGAAAGTATTCATGCCGAGAAAGGAGCCTTCCTGCTCTCGAACGTGACGGCAGAGCAATTAGCCAGCATCGATGAGTCCTTAGGCCTCAGCGCGGCTTACCCAATCGTAGCTTAGGAGGGACATTGTGGAAAGATTTACAATTAGTGTTCCTGCAACAACCGCTAATCTTGGCTTAGGCTTCGATTCCATGGGCATGGCCTTGGTGAAATACTTAACCATTCAAGCTGAATTGAGCGATACCTGGTCCTTTACCTACACACAAGAAGCTTTAGAGGTCTTACCAGCTGATGAGAGAAATTTAGTCTGCCAGACTGCCCAGCAAGTGGCCGCTAAATACCAGAAGACGATGCCGGCTTTAGCCATTGAAATGACGAGCGATATCCCTCTCACTCACGGCCAAGGAAGCTCTTCCAGTGCTATTGTGGCGGGGATTGAGCTGGCAAATCATTACTTAAATTTGAATTTAAGTGAGCGGGAGAAAGTTGAAATAGGTAGTGATATTGAAGGTCATCCAGATAATGTTGGTCCTTGTGTAACCGGTGATGTCTTTATCGGCTTTTATGAAGATGGCCAGCTATACTATGAAGTAATTGAGCTACCAAATATTCAAGTTATTATGACAACCCCACCTTATGAAATTAGCACCGCTGAAGCACGGAAAGCTTTACCAGAGCAATATGAGAAAGGCCAAGCCATTGCTCAGAACGCAGCCAATAACGTCATGGTCCTCAAGATGCTTCATCAAGACTACCCAGCCATGGGAGCTTTGATGATGCGCGATCAATTCCACGAGCCTTACCGGGAGCATTTAATTCCAGAATTTATACCCCTGCGCCAATTAGGCCAGGAATTGGGAGCCTATGCCACGGTTATTAGTGGCGCCGGCCCATCGATTCTGACCTTGGCTGCCCAGAATAAAGCCAATGACATCCTACAAGCCTTCCAAGAGGCAGAGCCGGATTGTCAGCACGAATTGTTGGATATTCATCGAAAGCAATAACAAAAAAATCCGCAGAGTTTGCTATAAGTTAGCATCCTCTGCGGTTTTTAATTTGCGATTTATTTCATATCAAACAATCGAGCATTCTTCACATCTTCAATGGTTTGTGTTCCGGCTAGTTGCATCACCCGTTGTAAATCTTTCTCAAAGTATTCAAAGACAGATTGTACACCCTTCCAGCCGCCTAAGGCAAGACCGAAGAGAACTGGGCGCCCAATGGCCACAATGTCTGCACCACTAGCTAGTGCTTTGAAGATATGCTCACCGCGGCGAACACCAGAATCAAAGACGATTGGTACCCGACCTGCCACAGCTTCAGCAATACCTTCCAGAGTCTCAAAGGATCCTGGTGCGCCATCTAATTGACGTCCACCGTGGTTAGATACCCAAATGCCATCTACACCTGCGCCAATGGCTGCAAGGGCGTCTTCTGGGCTTTGGACTCCTTTTAAGAAGACTGGTAGTTGGGAGTGCTCTTTGATGAAGCGAATGTCTTCTAGGCTGATTTTCTGCTTGGATTGGGCGTAGATATTATTGAGGGACATATTTGCTCCGGTCCCAGTTAAGTAGCGGGATACAATTGGCATGCCGAATGGGTAGACGAATTTGTTCTTGTCGTCCCGGTCTCGGTTGCCCGATAGCGTTGCATCTGCGGTTAAGATGATGGCCGTTGCGCCGTCTTGCTTGGCTTCGTCAAGAATGTTCTTATTCAGCTCATCGTCCTTACTCATGTAAATTTGGAACCAGCGTGGGTTGCCGTTTAAGCCTGTTTCAATCTCTTGGAATGTGGCTCCGGAATAGGCACTAATCGACATAATTGTGCCACCGAATTCACTAATGCCTCAGGCTGTACCGGCTTCTTTCGATTCATGAGCTAAGCCGTGGGCAGCAATGGGCGCCATAATATAAGGAACTTTCAAGTCATGTTCGAAGATGCGCGTGCTTGTGTCTGGGAATTCAACATCGGCCGCCACCCGAGGGAGTATGCCTTTAAAGTTAAAGCTTTCAACATTGCGGCGGAGGGTGAATTCATCACCTGAGCCACCGGCCATATAATCGAAACCACCTTTAGGCACGATTTCCGACGCGAAATCTTCCAGTTCAATGGTGTTTACGATATCTAGCGACTTCACTTCTTTAGGTGCGTTGTAGTTTGTTTCTGTCATGATATTTCTCCTTTATAGTTAACTTAGAGTAATGTTTGCAGTAGGGGCCCAACTAATGGAGCCAGTAGAACCGTTACAATACCTGTGATGATAATGGATAAACCAGACATAGCGCCGTGAACATCGCCCATTTGGATGGCTTTTGACGTACCCATTGCATGGGCAGACATACCCAGGGCAACACCTTGAGCTACTGGATCGTCTATCTTGAAAGCTCTTAATACTTGCTCGCCAATAACCGAACCGATGACACCTGTAAAGACGACTAAAGCGACCGTGAGGGAAACAATCCCCCCAAGTGACTCCGTTATACCGACTGCAATTGCTGTGGTGATGGATTTAGGATACAAGGTTGCTACCATCTGCGCGTCAAAGTCGAAAATCCAGGCAAAGATAAAGACCAGGATGGTATGAACGAGGACGCCACCGATGATACCTGAGAGAATCGCTGGATAATATTTAGCAAAGTACTCAAAGTTCTTCTCCAGCTTGATTGCCAAGGCGACAGTAGCAGGGGTCACCCATATGCCGACGAATTGACCGCCCGCCTGATAAGTTTCATAAGGCACGTTCAATACAAGAAGTAGGGCAATTAAGACAATAATGGATAAAAGCAATGGATTCACAAAGGCTCTAAAGGTAGGGTGCTTGATTTTACTTTGCAAAGCAGCAATCCCAACAAAGATGCCTAAGGTCAGTACAATCCAAAGGGTCTGACTATCCAATATTACGTTGAAGGTATTTGTAAGCATTATTTCTTATCCACCTTTCCTTCCTCTTGGAGTGAATGTGGCTCTTGCTTGCGCTTAATCGCTTGCACAATGTGTCCGACGATACCAATAAGTACGACGACACTGATCAATAGAATCAGTAAGAGCTGCCACCAAATTCCACCTAAAATATCAAAATTAGTCATCAAACCAACCCCAGCAGGGACAAAGAAGATGGCCATATTATCTGTAAGCCATGTTCCCACATCTTCAACATCTTCCATTGCTAGCCAATTATAATGAAGGGCGATAAATAATAAGATCATTCCAATCACACTACCCGGAATAGCAACAATGGACCGGATAAGGCTGGACAATAGTTCGCCTAGCAAAGAGAATAAGAAAATCCAGAATAATTGACGAATAATCTTCAACTGTCTGCTCCTTTCTTTTATAGTGATAGATTAATTAAAGCATTTTGAGAAAATGTTAGCAAATTAAAAGTTTGGATAGATAATAAGTATCGTTTATATGAAAGGGTTTTCTTTATAGTTATCAGCAATTATTCAAGTTAACAGAAATATATGCAGAGGCATTATTTATGCATCGATGTGGTGTGGGGATAAATTATCTAAATACCCTCACAATTATACAGCTCAATGAATATAAGTATTACTGAAGATTGATACGACCGCATTATTCAGGAACGCAAACAAGGCCAACACAAAAAACCCACCAAGTCAATCGACTCGATGGGTAAGCGATGCTTAACGATCCGTATTTACCACACGTTGGTAATCGTCTGCTTTGCCAGTAACACGGAAAAGCCACTTCACAATTTCAACGATGATAACTAGGGCAAAGGCTGCTGCGAAACATAGCAACCATTCTTGGCCGTTTGGAAGCGTAACGTCAAAGTATGTATTAATGCCTGGTACTAATACAACGACAAGAATCATTGCACCAGATAATAGGAAGGCACCGTTAAGGTATTTGTTATCAAATGGATTGCCACTGAATAGTGAACGGAAGATTGACTTCACGTTGTATGAGTGGAATAGTTGGATAAAGCCGAGAGTGATAAAGGCCATCGTTTCAGCTAAGTTAATTGTCTCAGGCATCATTGCTGTCTCAGCATGTAAGACGAAACGTGCGTACCAGTATACAAAGAGGGTAATACCACCTTCTGCGATACCTTGGTAGAGAATACTTGGGAGAACTCCGAAAGATAGGAAGCTATCTTCTGTTGTACGCGGGGCATGATCCATGACATCTGGTTCAGCGTCTTCCATACCTAAAGCGATGGCTGGGAATACGTCGGTAACTAAGTTAATCCATAGAATGTGGACTGGCTCAAGAATTTGCCAGCCGAATAAAGTAGCAATAAATAGGGTCATCACTTCCCCTAAGTTAGCTGAAAGCAAGAATTGAACTGCTTTCTGGATGTTGGCAAATACTTTACGTCCTTCACCAACGGCAGATACGATAGTCTCAAAGTTATCGTCGGCCAGAACCATATCAGAAGCACCCTTAGATACTTCCGTACCGGTAATACCCATACCAACCCCGATATCTGCTTGCTTCAAGGACGGCGCATCGTTTACACCGTCACCGGTCATGGCTACGACTTTATCATGAGATTGCCATGCACGGATAATGCGAACCTTATGTTCAGGTGATACCCGAGCGTAAACGGAGTAATTTTCAACATTGCGGGCAAGTTCTTCATCAGACATCTTGTCTAATTCGGCACCTGTCATAACGTGTTCTTCGTTATTTGGATCGTTTGGATCAAGGATTGTTAAACGCTCTGCAATTGCTTGCGCTGTAATGGCGTGGTCACCTGTAATCATCACTGTGCGGATACCAGCGTTACGGGCAAGACGAATGGAGTCACCAGCTTCTGGGCGCTCAGGGTCAATCATACCAACGAGACCTGCAAAGATTAAGTCTTGTTCAACCGTCTCAGTATCAACCGTTGTAGGGATGGTGTCGATTTCTTTATAAGCACCAGCTAAGACACGCAAGGCATTGCGGGCCATGTTCTCATTAGCATGGAGAATCGCTGCTTTGTCGTCTTGCGTAATCGGACGCACATCGCCATTTATGTTAATGTGGGTCACGCGTTCAAGTAGTTGGTCTGGTGCACCTTTGGCAGCAACGTAATAAGTTCCATCGCCTTTGTCATGAATCGTTGACATGAGCTTACGAGTTGAATCAAATGGTACTTCCTCAACGCGAGGGTATTTCGCTAAGTCAGCTTGTAAGTCTTGGTCATGATTTTGACCGTAGTGAATCATGGCCACTTCGGTTGGGTCCCCAACGATTTTGCCTTCTCTATCTGGAGCAGCGTCGTTAGCAAAGGTAATACTACGGACAAGTGGTGAGCTAGGATCGATATATTCGCTAGCATCATTCATCGAGTTGTTGTAGTAAACTTTCTCGATGGTCATCTCGTTCATCGTCAATGTACCGGTCTTATCCGAACAGATAACTTGGGTACTACCTAAGGTTTCAACGGCTGGCAAGGTACGGACTAAGGCATTGCGATTAGCCATCGATTGCGTACCGATTGATAAGATAATCGTCGAAATAGCTGGTAAACCTTCAGGAATGGCTGCTACCGCAAGCGAAATGGAAATAAGCAACATATCTAACCATGCGAAGTCTTGGAAAGTTACCCCAACGATAAACGTAACAACCGCGACAATAATAATTGCATAAGTTAAAGTACGACCGAGTTCTTCTTGGTCACGTTGTAGAGGCGTTAATTGCTTATCTGTATTCGCCAACATACCTGCGATATGACCCACTTCTGTGTCCATACCTGTGCCAGTAACAATCCCTAAACCACGTCCGTAAGTTACGTTGGTGCTTGAAAAGCCCATGTTAACACGGTCACCAATACCCACTTCAGTATCAGTAATGGTCTCTGTGTCTTTATAAACAGGTACAGATTCACCTGTTAAGGCAGCTTCTTCGATTTGAAGTGAGTTAGCTTCAATTAAGCGCATATCTGCAGGAACCACGTCACCGGCTTCTAAAAGTATGATATCCCCCGGTACGAGTTCATTGCTTTTAATCCGGCTGATTGAGCCATCACGGCGCACACGCGCTTCTGGTGAAGACATATCTTTCAAAGCGTCAATCGCTTCTTCAGCTTTCGACTCTTGGAATACCCCCATCACCGCATTCAAAATAACTACTAGCAAGATGATAATCGCATCTGCGATTCCTTCACCTTCCATTACACCGACAACACCAGAAATCACAGCAGCAACAAGTAAGACGATAATCATAAAGTCTTTAAATTGATCGACAAATTTCTGCATGAGACTGCGATGTTCTTGCTCTTGGATTTCATTTGCCCCATATTGCTCAAGTCTTTGCTTAGCTTCTTGCGAAGAAAGCCCTTGGGCTGGATCAACATTCAAGCGACTGGTAACGTCTTGAACGCTGTCATTATAGGGTCTGTAATTTCCTTCAGACATAAGATACCTCCATTATTTTAGTCATCCTAAAGGTGTAACCCCATTAAAAAAGACTTATGCGTGACGACACTTCTGTCGTTAGCATAAGTCTCACTAATTAAGTACAGTACCAGCAGCCATATGACCACTTATCGTTGTTGATACTGACGAGGACCTAAGCCCTCCAGTTACTCCCTTATGAATATATATTCAGTATAGCTTATCTTTTTTTGAAATTCAAATGATTTCTATCGCGGAAAAGACAAAAGTTCAATTTTGTATGATGGAAGTATGAATTAAATGAGAAGTCGAGCAAGGCTGTAGTCACAGCTATGGATGAATGATATAATATATCATATATTTTAAATGAAGTTGGAGGTATGCAATGTCGAAAGAACGTAGAATGCGGCGTGAAGTCCATTATAACAAAAAGCAGAAACGTCGCGGTGGTAAATGGCGGATTGTATTAGCGAGTCTTTTAATTCTTGTAGGTCTTGCCTTATTTGCGGTGGAACCGATTAAAAATCAAATGATTCGCCAGGGCACTGAGACGAATACAGTAGGGAATGTTACCCGGGAAGATATTGTACAGAATCAACAAGCAGATGTAACCTATGATTGGAACGATATTTCTACATTGAATGCCGCAACGGTCATCGGTGATAATCTTTCAGGTGTGAATGCTGAAGAATTACCCGTTGTCGGAGGGATTGCGATTCCAGCCGTAGGAATGAATTTGCCGATTCACCTGGGCGTTTCAAATGTCGGCATGTACTTAGGTGCCGGGACGCTTTACCCGGAACAGAAGATGGGTGAGTCGAATTACCCGCTAGCCAGTCACCACTCTGTACATGATGATTTACTATTTGCTCCACTTTTACGGGTCGAATACGGGGATGTTATTTATTTAACCGACTTGGAGAATGTTTATGCTTATGAAATTGACCGTATTGAAACGGTGCCACCAACCGCAGTAGAAGTTGCTGAACCGATTCCTGAAGGCGAAACACCAATCGTCACACTGATTACGTGTGATTATGATTTAATTGACCGTGTTATCGTTCAAGGAACATTAATTGACACTGTGCCTATTAATGAAGCGTCGGAAGAAGTGTTGGATGCATTTGAAATTCCAACCACTGAAGCGGGCTTAGGCTAAAGCTATGAAGAACTCAGTTTAACTGGGTTCTTTTTTTATGAATTTTTAGGGAATAATTTTTGCAGAAATGGAAAAAATAAGAGAAATCATTGATTTTCAAAGAAAATTCGACTTTGTGTGATAAGATGAAGATGTGAAAGAGGAGGGAAAATGATGAGAGAGAAGCAATTATTAGGCTGGTTGAGTCTACTGCTGGCAGGTAGTTGTCTGGCAGGGATTCAGGTGACAGCTGAGGAAGTAAATAATCAGCCGATCGAAGCGGCCGCTCAACAAGAAGTTCCAAGTATTCAAACAGCGATTCAGTTCTATATTCAACTCGGTCAAGGGGAGCCGATTCCGCAAAGTTCGGTGAGTTTCGATTTAATTCAACGAGACCCGGTAACTTATGAGGCATTAAATATTTGGCAACATCGCCCTGAAGCGCCTCTGGAGAGCCCTTTAGCTTTAGCAGAAGGGACCTATACTTTACGCTTATACGATAGCAATGGGTTTGTGCGGGAAGACCAAGCACTCGTACCTTTAGCGGTTTATTCAGGAAATGTTAGCGATAATTTAAATACACTTACCCAAGCGAATGTTATGGCGGATGCAGGGAGTATGGTAGAACTGGCCGATGTCGGTCAGGCCTACGAATTGACCTTCCAAGTCCAAGCCAATGATCCGATGTTACCAGCTGATATGAGTTTACATATTGTCCTAGGTACTCCAGATGCAACCGTTACCTTGGGAGAAGAATCTGCCGAGGATGACCAAACAGGTGAGCCGACCGACTCTTCCCAGTCCAGTGAAGCAACCGATCCAGCAGAGGGCAGTGATCCAACGCAGGCAAGTGAAACAGACGAGTTAGCGGATACGACCTTTACCGTGAAGTTTGCCGATAGTTTTGGCCAAGGCCTTGCGGGTGTTCAAGCGAATCTAGCAGGACAGACGGGCGAGAGTGATGCTAGCGGAGCCATCGTCTTTGAAGATGTGGCAGAAGGTACGTGGCCTTTTGAAATTACGGCTTTACCAGAAGGCTATACATATCCTGGTCCACTGCAAAGTGAACTGCTTGTGACTGCGGACTCTCGGGAAGCGACCTTAACTTTAGAAGAAGCAGGCGAGCTTGCCGAAGAAGGGGCGAGTTTAACGGTTCAAGTAGTCGATGAAAATCAAGAGCCGGTGGCTGATGTTCATATTGGTGTGGGCGATAAGGAGCAGGTGAGTGATGCATCTGGTCAAGCGTTTTTTACCGGCTTAGCACCAGGTTTGACACCTATCATGGTAGTCGGTGAAGTTCCAGCAGGTTACCTTAAGCCTGAGCAAGCGCAGATGGTTGAATTGCAAACGGGTGTAGATTATGCAGAAGTGCTGACCCTGGTTGAAGAGGCACCAAGTCAACCGCAAGCCATTCGGGTAATTGACCAAGCAGGAGAACCGGTAGCTGATGCTCGTATTTTAGTCGGTGAACAGGAGTATACTAGCGATGCTTCCGGTCTTATTACCGTAGAAGCTTCCGCCATAGGCAGCGGCATCAATTATCAATTGAATAGTCTGCCTGAAGGATATTCAGGCCAAGCAGCAGGAGTATTAACGGTAAACGAATCCGGAGCCCCTCTGGACATTCAAGTGCAAAAAGAAATTGCCAAAGGTAGCTTTACCTTAACAATTGTCGATCAGGCGCAAGAACCGGTAGAAGGGGCGGATGTCGCTTTAGGTGATAAGCAGTTGACTACCGATGCGATGGGTCAAGTTGTCTTTGCCGACTTAGAACCCAGGCGCTACACCTATACCTTGCAGAACTTACCAGAAGACTATCAAGGCGATGTTACCAGTCAAGAGGTGCAGATTGCTGAAGGCGCGAGTGAGAGCAGAAGTTTAACGGTGGAGCGCGTCAAGAAATTGCAAGACAATCAACTAAGCTTTGTCGACCAATTTGAAGAACCTCTCACCTTAGACAGTGTTCAAATTGACCAGCAAGCAGTCACGATATCAGCTGGTGGTAAGGTCTTATTTAACCAAGCGGAAATGGGCGAGCATACTTATGCCATTAGTTACAAGGCACCTGATAATGTGCTTTATGAAGCGAGTGGAAGTTTCCAAGTAGAAGAGGGCCAGACGGAATATATTATTTCTGTGGAGCGACCGGTGGAATTAGGTCAAGCCGAGCTATTGATTCAAGATCAGCACGGCCAGCCGGTTAAAGGGGTGCAATTAGCCTTTGGTGGCCTAAGTGGCACTTCTGATGAAGAGGGGCGAATTGCCTTTACTGACTTAGAACTCGGCTACTATAATTATGATATTACGGAACTGCCTGAAGGCTATGAAGCAAGGGATCAAGCAGGCCAAGCTGAAATCACTGAAGGTACAAGCTTTACCGAAAGCCTTACCGTTGAAAAGTTAAAAGAAACGGGCCAATTACACATTGAAGTGAAGGATGACCAAGGTCGTCTCATTCCAGGCGCTAAAGTCCAAGTCAATGGCCAGACACTTGAGACAAATGAAGCAGGGCAAGTAGAATTTAAAGACTTGCCTGTGGGAAATGTCACACTCACTATCATCGAAGTGCCGATAGGTTACCAAATTACCAAGCAAGAGCAAGTTGTGAATATCCAAGTAAACGAAACTGTTCAACAGCAAGTCACTGTTCAGACGGTTGTAGAGTCTTCTGAAGCTAGTCAAGAAAGCCAAGAGACGTCAAGTACAGACGCTAGTACTTCGGATGAATCAGCGACTTCAAGTGAGCAAGCTTCTGAAAGCGGTTCGCGGACAATCTCAGTCGATCAAGTAACAGGCCAAGAAGCACGCTCAGATGAGCACTCACAAGCGCGTGAAGCGACCGAACAATTCCGCGATCCAGAAACGGGCATAGAGGTATGGGTGAACCCGATTGATGCGAAGAATATTGCCGGTATTGAAGTTAAAGTCTTAGAAACTTTAGAGCAGATGCCTGAGCAATTTAAAGGTGAAGATAATGACTATTATCAAATTACCCTGAAAGATGCCAATAACCAAGACGTCGCCTTAAGTCGGATTGCTGAAGTTAAGATACCAACCCGCCCTGTGAATAAGCAGATACGTGTATCCCGGGTGGCGAATGGCAATGTATCAAACTTCACCTTCTCCATTCATAATCAACGCTTAACCCTTAGAACACAAGCGCTAGGAACCTTTGCCGTGACCTATGGCGAGCAAGCTTTAGCTAAAGGGTCTGCCAGCCAAGAGAGTGCGTCAGTTTCTGTGTCAATGGGAAGCCATGTAGAATCAACGAAAAAAGGCTTGCCAGGAACCGGTGAACGACGCAGCAATGTGCTGTTTCTCCTTTCGGTAAGTTTAGTACTGATTGGGGCAATCCTTGCCTTGAACATTAGGGGTCGCCGAAATTCTCGCTAAGCAAAGCAAATTATGTAGACATTTCATTTAAACTCTGTTAGAATTGACGAGGTATATCCCCTAGAAGAGAGTAGAATTACATCCGGTTGATACAGCTAGTTGGGAAGGTGAGAGCCAACACAACCCGTAATTTGAAGCGCACTTCTTAGGTAAACTGCAAGACAGTTCGGAGTATACTCCGTTATCAAATAGAGGATTGTTAAACAATCGAACTAGAGTGGTACCGCGTACATAATCCAACGCCTCTAGAACAGTCGTTCAGACTTGTTCTAGAGGTGTTTATTTTTTTCTAGCTTGAGGAGGCTTATAATGAATAATGAAGAAATTCTAGTAGAGGCTTTACGGCCGGCTGTAGGTGAATATTTAGACGATGCAGCGATTGAACGATTGATTGAAGTGCCAAATAACCCAGAACATGGCGACTTAGCGTTCCCTACTTTCCAATTGGCCAAAGTATTGCGCAAAGCGCCCCAAATGATTGCCGAAGAAGTAGCCGAGGCGATGGACAAACGTTCCTTTAGCGAGGTTAAAGTTATCGGACCTTACATTAATGTGAAGTTACAGCGCACCAAAGTCGGAGCTCATATCATTGAACAAGTCTTAGCCGAAGGCGCAACATACGGCTCCCAGAATATTGGCCAAGGCGAAGTGATGACTATCGACTTTTCTTCCCCTAATATCGCCAAACCCATGTCAATGGGTCATTTGCGCTCAACGGTGATTGGTCATGCCATCGCAAACATTGCAACTAAGACTAATTACCAGCCCGTTCGCATTAATCATCTGGGGGACTGGGGGACACAATTCGGGAAGCTCATCGTGGCCTACAAAGGTTGGGGCGATGAGGCCAAAGTTCGCGCGAATCCTGTGCAAGAACTCGTGAAGCTTTACGTTGAATTCCATGAGAAAGCCGAAAGTGATCCGAGCTTAGATGAAGCTGGACGTGCAGCCTTTAAAGCACTTGAGGATGGTGACGAAGAGATGCTAGCATTGTGGGGTTGGTTTCGGGAAGAATCTCTCAAAGAATTCCAGAAAGTCTATGACATCTTAGGGGTGACCTTTGATTCTTATCATGGTGAAGCTTTCTTCAATGATAAGATGGAGCCAGTAATTCAAGAATTAGAAGATAAGGGCATCACAGAAGTGAATGAAGGGGCTACCATCGTTGACTTGTCAGCAGAAGACCTCCCCCCAGCCCTTATCAAAAAATCAGACGGCGCCACCCTTTACGTCACACGTGACCTCGCTGCTGCCTTTTACCGTAAGAATACCTATGATTTCGCCAAGAATGTCTATGTTGTAGGAAATGAACAACGAGTGCACTTCCAACAACTAAAAGCCGTCTTAAGCAAGATGGGCTATGCATGGTCTGAGGACATCGTGCATGTCCCATTTGGTTTAATTACCAAAGACGGGCGCAAGCTATCCACCCGTAAAGGGGATATTGTCTTACTGGAAGATGTGCTAAAGGAAGCGATTGACTTAGCCTATGAGCAAATTGAAGCGAAGAATCCTGATTTAGAGATGAAAGACCAAGTTGCTCACGATGTCGGCGTAGGCGCGGTGATTTTCCACGATTTGAAGACGGATCGCATGAACAGCTTCGACTTCAACTTACAAGAGATTGTAGAATTTGAAGGGGAGACCGGCCCTTACGTACAGTATACCTATGCCCGTGCTAAAAGTATTCTAAGAAAAGTTGGCTCAGACGCTAAATTAACCCAAGCGTTCAATTTAGATGATGATTATAGCTGGGATATTGTGAAGAAACTCGGAGCATATCCTCAAATAATTGCTCACAGCATGGAACGCTATGAGCCGTCTGTGATTGCTAAATATGCGGTGCAATTAGCACAAGCTTTCAATAAATACTATGCTAATGTCCGTATTCTTGAAGAAGACGACCAACGTTCCGCAAGAATTGCCTTAGTGCAAGCCATGACGATTGTCTTAAAGGATGCCTTGGCATTGCTGGGGGTGAATGCACCGGAGGAAATGTAAGATAGAATTAAACCAAGGGCAAGCAGCTTCAATGGAATGCTACTTGCCCTTGGTTTTTCTTATTCTCTTGGTCTTGTCCTAAGAGGGATCGGTATATGAAAAGAGTGGAATATACATCGCCATGGCCTTTTCTCCGCCGAAGAGGGCGAAGAATTTGTTGTTCGTTAATTCACTCATGGAGTCGCCGGCTTTCTTAAAGTATAATTGAAATTCAAACCATTGGCTTCATGAATCGGTATCAGGAAAGGCCACAATATTCACTCCTGGTTGTGGAATTTTTTCATAAATTGCCAGCATCAATCTTTGGCTAGCTCTGACTTTCGACCCAAGCTTTTAATACGCTAGCGGAATTGTAACGCTCTTCTTTAGAGCTGAAAACAAAGGTCACTGGTCCTTCAGCGAGGGCTTCTTGCACCGTCTGGAGGAACTTTTCCTTCGCTGGATTGTCAGCAAGCTCTGCTAAGTAACGCTCTTGGAATTCGGGAAATTTAGCGGTATCGTGCTGATACCATTGGCGCAATTCTTTGGAGGGAGCCATCTCTTTCGCCCACAGCTGACAGTGTAACGCTTCCTTCTTTACGCCACGGGGCCACAAGCGCTCCACTAAAATTCGGTAACCATCTGCTTCTTCCACTTCGTCGTAAGCGCGTTTCAATTGGATAGATTCTTGGCTCATATTGCTCATCCTTCTTTCTATAGTCTCCTGCAGTTTACCATAATTTCACTTGGAGCAATACGGTAGAAGAGGCTTTGTGAGGATATTTTAGGAGGATTTGTACTCAAATAAAGCGCATGCGTTCACATTGCGAAGATGTATTTAAGCCTATGCTTACACAGCGTCAGGCTGAGATAGAATATAGCCAGTGGAGCTTGTGCTTAGCATCGGCCTTCGTTTTGTATGAGTCGGGCAATCGCAACATGCTTCATGCGTGAGGTTTTTATTGAAAATAGGGGGCGTTTAAAGGCTATGAAACATCTTTGAAAACTGATAAAATCAGCGCTCTCTAATGCAGTCAGCATTGAAAAGTAAGCGCTTTAGGTTTATAATGGTCGTAGTGATGTAGGCGGGTTATTTGGAAAGGAGTGATGCGGGTGAATTACTATATTCACGGCCATCAAATTATTTTAGAGGATCAAGTTTTGGAGGATGCGTATTTGAAGATTAAGGAGGGGAAGTTTGACGGCGTGGTGCAAACGGCTCCTGAAGGTGCAGAGATTGTGGACTATTCCAATTATATCCTCGCCCCTGGCCTTGTGGATACGCATATCCATGGCTATAAGTCTTATGACGTGATGGACAATGATGCGCAAGGCTTGGAAGAAATTTCCAAAGGCCTCCTCGCTTGTGGGGTGACCTCGTGGTTGCCAACAACACTCACGGCACCGGCCGAGGAATTGGAAGCCGTTTGTCAGACAGTGGCGGAACATTACCAATCCTTGTCGGGCGCTAAGGTGCGCGGTATCTTCCTAGAAGGTCCCTTCTTTACGGAGAAGTATAAAGGGGCCCAAAACGAACACTATATGATGGATCCTTCGGTGGATTTATTAAAAGCCTGGCACCAAGCGTCAGCTGCCCTCGTGAATAAGATTGCGATTGCCCCAGAGCGCGACGGCGTGACAGACTTTATCCACTCAGCTACTAACTTGGGTGTCTATACAGCCTTAGCACATTCTGATGCGACCTATGCTCAAGCGATGGAGGCCGTGGAGGCTGGGGCGAATATATTTATCCACACCTTTAACGGGATGAGTGGCCTCCATCACCGGGAACCTGGTATGGTTGGCGCCGCCTTAAATGCTGGTGAAGGTGTCTATGCAGAATTGATTTGTGACGGCTTCCATGTGCATCCAGCAGCGGCTTCAATCGTGATGAAATGTCGGGGAACAGATGAGACCGTGCTGGTGACCGACTGTATGCGAGCTGGTGGCATGGGCGAGGGTGATTCAATGCTCGGCGAGCTGCCAGTCGTGGTCAAAGATGGCCAAGCCCGCTTGAAAGATGGCGGGAATCTGGCTGGATCGATTCTTGAACTGATTGATGGCGTGGCCAACGTTGTCCAATGGGGCATCGCCAGTCTGCCAGAGGCCGTTCGAATGGCTTCATTAGCGCCTGCGAAATCTGTTGGCATAGAGCACCTCTGTGGTAAGATAGCGCCTGGCTATGAAGCGGACTTTATTGTCATAGATGACACCGGTCAGTTGCAAGCAACCTATTTAGACGGGGTCAAACGCTATGATATTCTAGATGCTTAAATTCACAAAGACTACACAATACGCGTACCGTGATATTCTGGAAACTGCAAGGCTTGGTGCACAATGTGGAGGTTGCCGGTGTGGATGCCGCCACCTGGTAAGATACGTAGTCGCTCTCCGGCATAATTTTGTAAATCTTGTAAGTGTTGTATATTACTTAGAATATCTGAGCCGGCTGGCCCGCCGTGGGTAAGGATTCGTTCGATACCAAGCTTGGCTAAGTTATCGATTGCTCGGGCTTGTTCATCGACATCGAGTTCATCGAAGGCCATATGAAAGGTTAGTTGCTGCCCGTTTGCTTGGGCGATGTGAGCCATCTCCTCAGCAAAGGGAGTATCAAGTGTCGAACCATTTAAGGCGCCAAAGACGAGGCCATCCGCCCCTAGTTGGCTGGCTAATTGAGCATCTGCAAGCATGATTTGCTTTTCGCTTGTAGAATATTCAAAGTCACCTCCGCGGCAACGGATCATGGTCATCACCGGCACCTTATGCATATGGGCGGTGGCAATCACAGCTTTGATAACTCCGAAGCTCGGTGTCGTCCCACCGACGGCTAGATTGTCACACAATTCGATGCGACCGGCACCTCTATGAATGGCTGTTTGAATATGGGTAAAGTTTTCTGCGCAGAATTCTAATATCATAACTCGCTCGCTTTCTATGATTTTCTTAAATATAGCGAAATTTTATGGCCAAGTACAGTATATATGTGTAAGTGAATGTGTTATAATGGCAAAATATTTTTCAGGAAATGAGGAAGTGGAATGAAACGACTATTATCTTGTACTGCCTCGGACTTTCAAGCGATGCGTGGAAAAGACTTGGCTCACGCGATTAAAGCGAGTGAGGGACGGACAATTCTGGCTGAAACGGTGGTGACATCACCGCCTTTGCTCGAAGGGCTTACCAATGCTGAAGTGATGGCCGCTTTTGGTGCTGATTTAATCTGTCTTAATGAATTTGATGTCTTCGATAAAGGAATTAACGGCTTGCCGGCAATGGATAATCCGATTGCGTATTTGAAAGAATTGAGCGGACGTCCGATTGGCATTAATTTAGAGCCGACCGAGCCGAATAGGGCTAATTTGGAGACACAAATTAATATTTCTGCAGGCCGTCAAGCAAGTCCTGAGACCTTCCAAGCTGCGCAAGCGTTGGGTGTGGACTTTATTATGTTGACCGGTAATCCTGCTACGGGTGTCTCCAATGAAGCCATCTTAAATGTTGTGGCGGATGCAGCGAAGTACTATGACGGGCCGGTATTTGCCGGGAAGATGCATGGCGCGGGCTTGGATGAAGCCGTTGTCAACATCGAACAACTTGTGGCCTATGTGGAAGAAGGCGCCGATGGTGTAATTATTCCGGCGGTCGGCACTGTACCAGGAATAACTTTGGAACTGGCTCATGAAGCAGCGCAACGGGTGAAGGCAGCCGGTGGCTTGGTGATGTTTACTATTGGAACCAGCCAAGAAAGCGCTGATCAAGACACCATGCGCAACATCGGCTTGTGGAATAAGCAAGCGGGTGGCGATATCCACCACATCGGAGACGGTGGTTACGGCCGGATGCCCATCCCAGAGAATATCACAGCCTTATCCCTAGCCGTCCGCGGCAAACGTCACACCTACACTCGCATGGCACAATCAATTCGCCGATAAGGAGGTATGAAACATGTTAGACTATCTTCAAAAAATTGGGCGCTCTTTAATGCTGCCCGTATCTGTATTAGTTGTCGCTTCGTTATTTATGGGGCTTGGTTACGCGATGGATCCGCAAGCAATGAGCGGTAGTGGGAATACCTTCGCAATCTTTATGATTCAAGCAGGTCTCGTTGTCATTAACAACTTACCTATTCTCTTTGCACTAGGTATCGCAACTGGTTTAGCTAAGGACTCCAATGGGGCAGCCGCCCTGAGTGGGGTGGTTGGTTACTTAATGATTACAACCTTGTTGAAACCTGACACCTTATCCCTGATTCGCGGGGTAGACGTTGAGTCGATTGATTCGTCCTTCAACAATATCCAGAACGTCTTTATAGGAATTATTAGTGGGGTAACTTCCGGTGAGTTGTATAACCGCTTCCACAAGACAGAACTCCCTCAATGGTTGGCCTTCTTCTCAGGCCGCCGCTTGGTGCCAATCTTGACAGCAGTCGCATCCGTTGTGATTACCATTATCTTGTACTTCTTATGGCCAGCTGTCTATGGTGGTTTAACCGCCTTTGGTACCTTCATCTCAGGCATGGGTGCTTTTGGTGCCGGCCTTTACGGAGTCTTTAATAAATTATTAATTCCATTCGGCTTGCACCACGCATTGAATAACGTATTCTGGTTCGATACGATTGGCATTAATGACATTGGAAACTTCTGGGGTAGCACCGGAACATTAGGTATTACTGGGCGTTATCAAGCCGGCTTCTTCCCAATCATGATGTTTGGTTTACCAGCTGCTGGTTTAGCTATTTACAAGAACGCCAAACCCGAGAACAAAAAACGTGTCGGTGCCTTGATGCTTTCGGGAGCAATTGCTTCTTTTGCAACAGGGATTACTGAGCCTTTGGAATTCTCCTTCATGTTTGTAGCACCCGGCCTGTACGTCGTGCATGCGATATTGACCGGGGTGTCGATGTTTGTCTCCGCTTTATTAGAGGCAACGGCTGGCTTCTCATTCTCTGCTGGGTTAATCGACTACGTCCTATCGCTACGAATGCCAATGGCGAATAAGCCATGGATGCTTCTAGTAGTGGGTGCTGTGATGTTTGTCGTGTATTACCTTATCTTTGACTTGATGATTCGCAAGTTTGATTTGGAAACACCGGGTCGTGAGAAAGTAGACGTGAATGCGGAAGTAACGGTCTCGCCAAGTCCAAGCACTGGCGGTAATAACCAGTACGACGCAATCGCCTCTGCGGTTTATCAAGCAATTGGCGGGAATGCCAATATTAATGAAACGAATAACTGTGCCACCCGTCTCCGCTTGACCTTAGAAGACACGGGTAAAGTAAACGAACAAGCGCTCAAGCAGATCGGTGTACCAGGTTACCGCATCGTGGATAAGCATAACCTTCAAGTAATCATTGGTACAGGCGTGCAGTTTGTGGCCGATGCATTGGAAGAGGAAATGAAGCGTCATCCGGAAAGTGATATGGGTGATTCAATCGAATAAGATAAGACACAAGGACGGTTGCCGAGTTTGGCTCCGTCCTTGTCTCTGGTTATACCGTAAATTCCTCTCCTACTTTATACAATACAAGAAATAAATTATTTGCGAATCATTCAAAAGCTTTTCCCGCAAGGACTTCGGACGCACTTAGGACTCTAACTCAGCAAAAACCGCTTCGAAAGGGCCTATAGTAGATTCAAGTGCGCAGGCGAAGCTCAGAGCCTAAGTCGCTTCACTTCCTTAGGCATGTAAGGGTTTAAGTTGCCAAAGCAATATCCGTCTCATCAGCTATGCTCCAAGGCTCTGATATACGCTAGATTATTCTGTTCTTTCGAATGATTCCGCAAATTATTGGTTAGTGCAATTTTGTAAGGATAAGGTGAAATTTACATTTCAAAAAAATATTTATAACACGATGTGCAGAAAAATCTCTCCTGAAACATCCTGTCGTATCAACATTCGGTAATAATCATGTTCATTGAGGTGTATAATTTTGGAGGAGTTTAGCTTATGCCTAAGAAATTAAACCGTTGGTGGATATTACTGTTAAGGCATATTCCTAGAGATTTCTCTGTAGCTGATGTTTAAAATACGCCAGAATCTATGATATAGGGAATCGCTAAGAGAATAAGCTCATGAACTACCCTTAGCCGGGGTAATTCATGAGCTTGAATCTTTAGTTGGTTATTTAGCCTTTATTCAGAACGGTTAGCGTCCGAAATTTCAACGGCGTAATCATACAAGTCGAGGCTCCGGTATTCGTTATCAGTTATACGGGCGGACAAGGTGAAGTCTGCGCCTTCGAAACGTTTATACAGGCTGCCGTCCAGAGTGAAGGTTAAGTAATAAGTGCCTGATTCACCAACCGCTAAGCTTGGAACAGAAGGGTCTACTTCCCAATGACGGTTAGTAGAAATTTCAACGGTGTTATCGAGGACAAGATAGGCGCTCACATTTCTTAAATCAAGGCCGTCATCCCAGCCATGATTGCTTACTTCAAGGGGGATATTGATAATAATGATACCATCTTCGTACTCTTTCATCGCCTCCTCATAGGCAGCGTTAGGAACGAATTCAGATACTTGATAATAATCAAAGCCATAACTGATATCTTCAGGTTCAGCAGTAACATATGCATCGCTAACTTGCACTTCTTTGAGTAAGTCCTTAGTTCCCATATTGTCTTCTAAGACGGCATCAGGTAGCAGATGGTCCCGTGAAGCGACTTCTTCATCTTGCGCGTCATCAAAAGACACATTAATCTTGGCATTCGGCAAAATCTCAGACTCTGCTTGGTAGGTCTCTTCTGCTTGGAAACCAGGCATTTCTAATTGAATGACCGGCAATGCCTCCAGGGCCTTAATATCTTCTGGTGTAACGTTATAGACAAGGTAACCCGTCTTGCTTTCCCCAGGTTCGAGCATGTAACCTGAACTATCCCACTTTAAATCATCTACCTCTGAATTAAGCAAATAATTATAAGTGATAAGAGTTGAGAAATCTGGGAAACGGAAAGTCGGAATATTACTGTGATAAACAATCTCATCGCTATTGTTCTCAATGGTTAAACGAAGCACAACGAAGCCACCGATATCTGTTTGGTCACTGAAAGACTGTTTGAAATTATACTCGAAATCTTCCATCACATAATATTGATAGCCATCGACTCGTGCGACATCGTCACCTTCTGGAGTCGCGTTCTCAATCGGTTCTTTGGATTCATAGACTAGCTTGCTTGAAGCCGGTGCAAACATTTCCAACAAGAAGTCGACAACTTCACTGAAATCATTACTCGAGCTAACGGTTGAATCTGCGTCTTGTGCGTCTGCTGCGCTTTCATCAGCAACTTGGTTTTCACTTGTTTCAAGAGCCGAGTCCTCAGATGAACTCTCCTCAGCGGAAATCGGTGCTACCGGCAAACTTGAGAGGATTAAAGAAGGCAAGAGTCCATTAACAACAGATTTGAGTGAGCGTTTCAATAGCATAGCCTCCTTTAATCAAACTTATGCGACGTCTTCATCTCAATTCAACCATGAGCCTCTTGAGAAGTCTCAGAAAATTATCATAATATTTATCGTAAAAATTCAGCAATCAAGCAAAATTTGAGACGTATTTGCAACAAAGCTTGAGGCGGATGGCAAATATTTGTGGCAAGAGATCGGAAACTGCTAGCCCGATAATGTTCAGCACATCACTGTTCTAATCTCCATTATAAATACTTGGAATGACCTTATAATCCACCGTGCGAATGGCGGCCAAATCTTTCCCGCCGGCATAGGAGATGCTGCTTTGTAAATCTTCTTGCATTTCAGTCAAGGTATCGAAGAGACTACCGCGACTTTCGATGAGGATTTTCTTACCTTCGACGTTCTTGTATTCACCTTTTTGGAATTCGCTGGCGGAGCCGAAGTACTCTTTGTAAAGGACGCCACCTTCTTCAATTTCGGCGCCTGGTGATTCTTCGTGGGCGGCTAAGAGGGAGCCGATCATCACCATGCTGGCACCAAAGCGAATACTTTTGGCGATGTCGCCATGGGTGCGGATGCCCCCGTCAGCAATCATTGGTTTGCGTGCAGCTTTGCCACAGAGGCGAATAGCAGCTAATTGCCAGCCAGCTGTACCAAAACCTGTCTTAATCTTGGTGATGCATACGCGTCCGGGTCCGACACCGACCTTGGTGGCATCGGCTCCGGCATTCTCCAAGTCCCGCACGGCTTCGGGAGTCGCGATATTCCCCGCAATCACGAAAGTTTCCGGCAGTTCTTGCTTAATGAATTGAATCATATCGATGACCGTTTGGGCATGGCCATGGGCAATATCGATGGTAATATAGTCGCATCTTTCACCGCTAAATTTTAGTTCGCGAATGAAATCATATTCTTCTGGTTTTACTCCGACACTGATGGAAGCATAGAGACCTTGTGCATTCATATGTTTAATGAAGTCTAGTCTTTGCTCTGGATTAAAGCGATGCATGATATAGAAGTATCCTTGGCGGGCCAATTCTTCTGCTAAGGGTTCATTAATCACCGTTTGCATATTTGCTGGGACGACCGGGATTTTAAAGCGATGTTTACCGAATTGGACGGACGTATCGCATTCGTTCCGGCTCTTCACAATACATTTAGCTGGAATGAGTTGGACTTGATCGTAATCAAATGTTGTCATTGAAACCACTTCCTTTTGAACTTGTATGGAGTGTCTGAATAAGCGCGGCAAACACGCACTTTAAGCGTCAGACATCCTACCAATTCATGATACCATAAGCAGCCGCTTAGGGAAATCTTAAAGTATCGCTACTTCTAGCCAATAATGAGGGCTAAAGGAATCTTTTTATGGGTGCGGTAAGCAAGCGTTTCATGAGGTTTTCCTTATAAAAACTCATTAAGATTAAAAATAAATGATAAAGCCCCTTGCATTTGGCAAAGTTATCCGTTAGAATACTGGTAATGAAACCGATGCGGGAGAGGTAAGATTGCAGAAGTATCTTTAAGCGAGGGCGTGGTGGTGAGAGTCGTCCAGATATGGCAATACATGGGCTCCCAAGGGCAAAGCGAATTGCTTTAGGCGAAGTAGCGGCGACGCAAGGCTAGCGTTATCATAAGCCAAGACGATGTTAGTCGTTGATGAGCGGGTAGGCGTAATAGGCCTATCAATTAAGGTGGCACCGCAGGTTAAGCACTTGTCCTTAGTTTACAAATGTATTTTTGTTTGTAGATTAAGGATAGGTGCTTATTTTTGTGGATACAATTCAATAAAAAAACCAAAGCAGGAGAAGTAACTTTGTACAAGCATTCCCAGCGAGGGCGAGACGGTGTGAGTCGCCTGAATGTGGCAGAGGATGGGCTCCTAAGGGCAAAGCGAAATGGGTAGACCAGAGTAGCAGCGACGCAAGGCTAGCGTTATCATAAGCCAGAACGATGTTGGTCGTTGATGAGCGGGTAGGTTTATAGGCCTACCAATAAAGGTGGTACCGCAGGTTGAACACTTGTCCTTTGGTTGTGAAGGATAGGTGTTTTTTTATTTATGGAGAAAGGGAGAAAGAAGATGTCCGAAGATTTGTTTACGTTATATGATTTGAAGGTAGAAGTTGTTGAGACGGGGCGTCCGTTTGTGTGTAGTCATGAAGTGGGGGATTATTTCTTAGTTCAAGGGGAGAATTTAATTTTCCCGCAGACGAAGCAGTTCTCCCTGTATTCATTGGCAGCCCTTCTGCCTCTCTTGCCGGCTAAGCAGCGGGCTTATCAGCGCAATGATTGGATGTTGTCGGATGCAGTGATTGCCTGTCCAGATCCAAATTGTGGGGCCGGTTTTAAGATTACCCGGACGAAGCAACGTGAATTTAGCCATGCGGAGACGACAGTTGAACCGATTTATGAAGGAGAGGACTTGTAATGGTAGAGAAAATCACATTAGTAGACGATTACACAATTAGCCGGGTCTTGAATGGCTTGTGGCAATTGTCGCCAGGACACACCTTAAAGGGCCATTTAGATAGGCAAGAAGTTCAGAAGGCTTTCGATGAACTGACGGACCGTGGCTTTACGACCTTCGACTTAGCAGATATTTACACTGGGGCCGAGGAAGCCCTAGGAGAATTCCTAGCACGTTTAACAGGGTCCAGCACACTAACGGTACACGACATTCAAATTCATGAGAAATATGTGCCAGATATTGATGTCTTAGAGACAGTTAGCTTTGCAGAAACAGAAGCAATTATTGACCGGAGCTTGCGCAAATTGGGTCGGGATTATATTGACTTGATGCAATTTCATTGGTGGGATTATCACATTACCCGTTATGTGGAAGTAGCTGAGCATCTAGTGAAGCTTCAAGCAAAGGGTAAAATACGCTACATTGGTGTGACGAACTTTGATACCCCGCACCTTCAGGAGCTTGTTGACGCCGGTATCCCCGTCTTGACATGTCAGAGTCAATATTCCTTGTTCGACCGCCGGCCAGAAAAAGCCATGCTGGACTATTCAAGGGAGGCAGGCATTCACCAAATATGCTTTGGGACACTTTCAGGCGGGCTATTGTCAGATAAATATCTAGGCCAAACGACTTATCAAGCGGAGACCCGCTCGCAAGTTAAATACCAGCAAGTCATCGACCAAACCCTTGGGCAAGCAGGCCACCAAAGGCTGTTGGCCTTACTGAAAGAGATCGCGGATCAGTACGGTGTATCGCTTTCGAACGTGGCAACGCGTTATATCTTGGAGCAACCAGGCGTTGCCGCAACCATTATCGGGGTTCGCAATAGCCGTCATGTTGACTCTAATGCACAAATCTTTGACTTTGCCTTATCCGCAAGCGACCGACAAGCAATCCGTGAACTCTTGGATGAGTACCCTATGCTGGAAGGGGATTGCTATGAATTGGAAAGAGATCCTACTTCTGTCTTTAGTTCAATTATTCGCCGAAATGAGAATGCCAATGGTTAAGGAGGAAGCAGCATGAAGCAAATGAAACTGGCGTTTAAAGGTGGTTACTTGACTGCCTATGTACCGATTGTGGTGTTTTTAATCTTTTGTATTTATTATTTCGTTATTATTAAGGCTTTTGAGATGCATGCGCTGGCGATGGGTGCCTTGATTGGTTTACTTATCGGTGCCTTGTTCGTCCAGAAGGGTGTAGCTGATACTTATTGGGAAGCCGTCTATAAGGGAGCCAAAGATGCCATACCTGTTGTAATGTTGCTGCTTGTCATTGGCATGTTCTCAGAGATGATTAAGGCGAGTAACTTGTCTGGAGGCTTTGTTTACTTGGCAACTCAGATGAATATTAGTGGCGGCTTATATACGGCAATGACCTTCCTGTTCGTTTCACTCATTGCAACAGCAACGGGTTCATCCATCGGTTCGCTCTTTACCTGCTTCCCCATCTTCTATCCAGCGGGTGTGCTCTTGGGAAGTCAACCGGCTGTCTTGGCAGGGGCGATTGTCAGTGGAGCGGTCTTTGGTGATAATTTAGCTCCCATTTCGGATACAACGATTATTTCGGCAGGAACGCAGTATTACAAGCATCATAAGCGAACGGCAGATGTTGGGGGCGCTGTGCGCACACGGTTGAAATATTCACTCATATCAGGTGCGGTTGCTTTTCTTCTTTTTATGTTAGTTGGGGGCGGTTATCAGCCCGGTGAAGGGGCAGCGGAGATGTTGGTTCAATTTAGTGATCCGCGGGCTTTGTTGATGTTACTGCCTGTGGCGTTGATGCTGATTGTCTCGGTTCGTACAGGGGATATGTACTTAGCCATTACTTTAGGCTTAGTGGCCGGTTCAGGCATTGGTTTGCTTTCGGGTGTGTTAATACCGGCGGATATTCTGTCGGTGGTTGATGGCTCGCCGAGTGGTTTTCTTGTAGATGGTGTGGGTGGTATGATGAGCACTTGCATTCTAGTCCTGTCAGTTTATGGAATTATGGGCGTTCTAGAAGCTTCGGGTGCTTTAGATAGGTTGACGGATGGGATTTACCAGAGTAAATTGTGTGACACAGTGGCTGGTACAGAAGTGGCCATGATGTTGGGCATTATTCTTACCTCGATTATCTTTGGTGGGGTGACCAGTGCATCCATGACCACCTTTGGCAAAGTGCAGAATGAACTGGGCCAAAGAGCAGGTCTCCATCCGTATCGGCGGGCCAATCTTTTGGATGGTTTTGCCAATAGTCTAGGAGTCGCCGTACCGTTTCTGAGTGTCTTTATCTTTCTCGGTTCACAGCTGACGCAAGGCTATGACTTTGTCTCTGCCGTGTCTGTTGTAGGCGTCAGTAAATATATCTTTCACTGCTACGGCTTATTTGCAGTCTTCTTTGCCTCGATTCTAACTGGCTGGGGGCGGAAATTTGAAGGGCCAAAGGGTGAAGCATTGACTCAGCAAGAATATGAAGCCTACATGGGGGATGTGAAGGCGAGGGAGCAGCTAGAGGTTGTGAAATAGGGTAGATTTATATGTATGGGGAAAGCTCACTGGTGGGGTGGGATTTTGTGCTGGGATGAAATGGAGTGAACGCTAAGTTAAGGCCCTAGCGGTGTGGCACTGGATTTATACTTCCTCGACTAACTTGCGGAGTTCGGTAGGAAGACCTTTGCAACATTGGATAAGGGTTGATATTTCTGCCAAATGAGATTTAACTCGGATGTCAGTTTAGGTTCGAGAGGGATAACTTGATATTTGAGCGATGCGTGTTGTAGATGCCGTCCAAGTTAATGGCTTCTGCGAGACCATTTACGATCATAATCACAGCATTATTAAGCAGATTATATGTGCCAACAAGATGAAGACGATCGATATGATGCCCTAGCCAGGTGCTCAACTTGCTATCGATGAAAGACTGATCCGAGATAATTAAAAGTTGTCCTTGTAGGTCTTCAGGACTTATCCCGTCCAATGTGGCCAAAGGGGAATCTATCCGTGTCATAGCGCCCCAGCGGTTCACCCAAGGAAGGGGGAGAATCTCATATTTGTTCTGATCGATAAAACAAATCGTCAGAATAAAGTCATACAGTCCGCGGTCCAATCGGGGGAGTAGATAGTCTGCATTTAAACACGAATTTGATTAAAAATGTCAGGGCTAAGTATCGCCATCTTTTCCAGATATAATATAGTTGAAAGGTGGAGATTGCATGCCGAGAAACAATAAGATAATCCCATTTCACGCACATCATGAGGATGCTTACGAACGTTCAGAAGTATTGCTTGAGCGGGCTAGGCAAACACGTAACGAAGAGTAACGTAAGGAGCTGTTAGACGAAGCTATTGCAGTATGTCCAGAGAATTCCACTGCGTATCTGCTGCGTTATGATACGCCCTATGAGTTATTAAATAGCTAGGCAATGGAGGTGCTTGAACGTGCAACGAAACAATGGGAACAAGAGGGCAAGCTGGGTTGGCGAGATTTAGAAGCGCGTCCTTTTCTTGGATTCAAACATACCGTCGCGGAAGCTTATGAGTATGCTGGTAAATTAAATCAAGCACTTGAACACTATCAGGCAATCTTATCAGCCGATGAAGGAGATCCCTTAGGAGTCCGCTTTCGAATATTGAGCATATATGCCCGAACGCTTCAATGGCAGAAGGCGGAGGAACTTGCTAATGCTTATAAAGACGGAGACCATCACTGGGATGATCAAATTATCGTGCCTCTACTGGTAGCGGCCATTGTTACCGACCGTGAAGTAGCAGCCAGATCGTTAATGGAAGACTTAATCACCGTGAATCTTAATTTAAGCACCTTACTTACGAGTGAGGATCCCTATGCAATGATTATAGACTTGTCATCATCAAAGTTGTATCGCTCGAATTCTATTGAAAGTTTGGCATTGCTTTCAGCCATCTGCTGCCGATTATGGTGCATTCTGTTTATGTCTTGGAGTGGATGTGGAATACTTATGAGGAGCTAAGTGGTGAAACCTTAGAGGTAGTGGAAAGCCAACCCGAGCATTCCGATTATGGCAGCCATGAAACGATGCCCGAGAATATGTACTTCTTTATCTTGCGCAAAAACTTGCCCTACCAAGGTTATAAAGCGTTGTGGGAAGCTGGCTTAGTCACATCCAAAGCGATTGAAGCGAAAGGTGCCAAGGCATTAAAGCAGTTGAAAGGCGTGGGTCCAGCAACAATTCAGACTTTAAAGGATTTAGGGTTGAATATATAACGAGTATATGCCAGAGAGTTTAGCGGAAGCAGGGAATTGCTTTCGCTTTTGTCGTTGGGGGGAATTGTTCAGGCATCGGCCCTTCGAGTGTATAAGAAACTATCACAGGAGGGATATATTAAGGCATGTAGTGGGAGTTGCTTAAGATTATCCAATACAGACTGTGCATACATCCACGTAAGGTAAACGTGACAAAGGTTTGAACAGTCTGTTTTGACGTTGCCAAGCATTTTCCTTGCTTCCAGGGCAGGGGTTTACTATTATTTAGTCATGCCTAATAAAAGGAGATGAGTGAATGGGAGAAGAAATTATTGTAACAATGTTGGATGTTAAGGGTGAAGAGCATGGCACCGCAACGTTTGTTGAAACGGAAACAGGGGTAAAGATGACCTACGCTTTCTATAATCTGCCTGAAGGCGAGTTTGCCATGCACATTCATGAAACAGGCTTAGCGAGTCCAGAAAAGGAATTTACTGACGCAGATAGTCATTGGAATCCTACCGGTGTAGAACATGGCCATAAGTCTGAAACAGGACCTCATTTAGGTGATTTGCCGAATATCTTTGTTGATGCGGATGGTAAGTCAACGGGTGAAGTTGAAATTAAGCAAGCGACCTTTGTTGAAGACCCTGCAGCAGGACGCTACTCTTTGGCTAACGACGGTCAAGGTACGGCTTTAATCGTTCATGTAGGCCCAGATGACTATCATTCCCAGCCAACCGGGGCAGCGGGTGACCGTCAGCTCGGTGGCGTCATTGTTCCTAAGCAATAAGTATTATCTTAAGTTGGCGTACGTTCATCAAGAATAGTACGCCAACTTTAAGCTTTCAAAAAATGTCAAAGCCATCAAAAGATGCTATAATAGCAGGCGAAAAAGCATAAAGCGAGGTAAGTGGATGGCAGAATTTGAGAAGGTACTACTCATAACAGATTTAGATGGAACATTGTTAAATGCGACACATCAAGTTAGCGAGGCTAATAAAGCAGCAATTGCAGCCTTTCGTGCCCGCGGAGGCTTATTCACGCTAGCTAGTGGACGAATGGTAGGCGGGATGAAGCATATTGCTGAGGAATTAACCGTTGACTTGCCGATTATTTCTTATAATGGTGGTATGCTGTATGACCCGGTGCAACAAGATGTCCTTTATGAAGCAATGATTGAGGATTATCAAAGTATTCTGGAAGATTTACAAAGCTTGGTATCCGTACACGAAATCGGCGTAGAAATTTACCAAGAGGGTCAATCCTTTGGCTTCGGCTCCCAGGAAATTCTGGATATTTCAGCTTATAAGCAGAAAGTGACCATTGCGCCTCTGGTTGAAGCAGATTTGACCCAACCAATTGTGAAATTTATGATCATGGGTCGTGACCGCTCGGTATTGGAGGATTTCGAAAGGCATGTGCATACATTAGGCTTACCGGTGGACACGGTCTATTCCGAATACCTTTACTTGGAGATTCTACCTCAAGGCGTCAGTAAAGGAAATGCCTTGAAACGCCTGCTTGAATATATACCGCATAAGGATTTAGCTGTAATAGCAGTGGGCGATAATTTGAATGATTTAGCGATGCTTCTGGAAGCAGATTATGGCTTTTATCCAGAGAATGCATATCAGGACCTAGTTCGAGACGACTTACATCCGACTGTGCACCATACTGAGCACGTCGTGCATGATATTTACCATAACTTTATCTTGCCGAAATGGGCTCAATAAATGACTAAGGATGGACACCGCAATTGTGGCGTCCATCCTTAGTTTAAATAAAGATAAATTGTACGAGTAACATATATAGCACCGTCCCAATTAGAATACTCAAAAGCGTATTGCGCTTCCAGGCGTGCAGGGCAATGACAGCAAGACTAGCGATAAGTTCGGGTAGACCATGAGGGTACTGCCAGACTTGTACATCTTTATAGGAGTACACCACAATGAGGGCAATGGCTGCCGCTGGCAGCACTTTACCGAGATATTCAATGAAGATGGGTGGTTTTTTGTTAGCGGGGAAGATTATAAAGACAATATACCGGGTTAACATAGTGCCTAAGGCAATAATCATCGCCGTGAACCACTGCTGTTGGCTTGTCATTGGATATCCCCACCTTTCTGATCTTTAGGTCTTTGGGCGAGCAATGTCATGATAATCAGCAGCATAGAAGGAATCATGAAATGTTGCTTACCGAAAAGCAAAAGCATCGCAAACGTGCTCAACAGCCCAATTATAGCCGGCGTATGGTCGTCAGTGCTGAGCCACTGATCAACGAAAATTGACAAGAAGAGTGCAGTAAGTACAAAGTCAATCCCTGTTGTATCAAAAGGAATCATCGCACCCAGCACAACCCCTAACACTCCCCCTAAGATCCAGTAAAGGTGGTTTAACCAACTTATATGAAAGAAAACCCAATCTTGTCTGATATGTGCCGGAATGTCCAAAGCAACGTTTAAGGAGAACGTCTCATCCGTCATGGCGAAAATCGTATAATACTTCTTCCAATCCATCTGACTGTAGGGCTTGAGCATCGTAATACCATAGAAAACGTGTCGGGCACTAATAATGAGCGTTAAGAAAAAGTGCGTAATTGGATCGAAGGGTCCAATTAAAAGAGGAACCGCCGCAAATTGCATGGCGCCTGAATAAACTAAGAAACTCATAAATATAGTCAAAGAAGGGGACAAACCTTGTGAAACCGCAAGAATCCCGAAAGAAAGGCCTAGAAAGAGGTAGCCCGCAAAGATGGGTACCGTCTTAGGAAAGGCAAATTTAAACGCCTCTTTCAAAAAATCACCTCGTTATTTAGTCAGTAATAGTATTCTAACATATATATGCTATATGTGCGGGAAATTGGGGTTTCAGTATCTAGATTGAATCATTTTCTCGATTGTCAATTTAAGTTAGAAATTTCTACACTATATGATGAGTGAGGGTGATCAAGGACGGAAGCCAGATTCTAAGCCTATAAAAAAGAGAGCAGCCTATAAAGGTCAACTCTCTCTAAAATATTGTCTAACTTTTTGGGGTCACTATATGCCAGCAGTCCCTCCAGCTTTACCAATCAATGTTTTTAATCTTCTTTCTTCCACTTTGCTCACTCCTTGTTTATAAAATAAAATACAATCAAAAATAGAATTAATATCGGAATATACTTCATAATTCTAATGCTAGATGATATAATTAAACCAGAGGAAGGAGGCTGTCTTCCTTCTTGGTTATTGGCGACTACTCTGATTTGTCTTTGCGGGATTTATCAGAGTGGTCTTTTTTTATCGCTTCTATTAACTTCGCTAGACCTGAAGCAAGTGCTCCTATGCCTGTAGCTAATGCCCCTAGAGCGATAACTAATTCTTCATCTAACATCTTTTCACCACCTTTCTTTTTATTTTAGAGGTATCTCTCAACCTCTAACTATATTAGATTTTATTCGTTACCAATAGTCAATTGTTTATCAAAGAAAGTTACATTAATTCAACAAAATCCCGCCTAATCAGCGGGGCTATTTTTTTGCAATGAAAGGGCGTAAATATAAAGTTTCTCTATTGTCCCAAATTTCGCGTTATCTATACTTGATTTGCCGTTTCTTAAATCATTTACAGTCATGTATGGAACGCCAGCTTCTTTAGATATTTTATAAGCACTGATCGAATTGTTTGAAAGTAGTTGTTCAACTTCTTTTCTCATTTTCATTTACCCCCATATTAAATAAATTATATTTATAGCTGCAACGATAATCCAAAAAATAATTCTTAAGTTTTGTTTTTGATCGTCATTCAGTCTCATTTGTGTTTTTCCTTTCTATTATGTATGTTGATTTCTCTCTAATCTCGATTTCACATTTGCAACATCCTTTTCTGGCCTTCTACCTATTTTATGACGGTAAAGCGTTATAAAATTAAGTGTTACCTGAAACTTTTTATGTTTTTAATAGCGCTGGCACCTCTACGGAGACCAGTACGGAGATCTTCTCGCTTCAATTAGTGAGGCGGTCTTTTTTTATTGCAAACAAAAAATCCCGCTTATTTTAAGCGAGAACCTTTTTGCTGGCGGATAAGCAATATTTAAAGCAACATTTTAATTATTAGAAAAATTCACATATAAAACACTTTGCAAATAGCTATACACCAACGTTTATAGAATGGGCGATGAGGGGATCGAACCCGCGACCCACGGATTAAGAGTCCGTTGCTCTACCAACTGAGCTAATCGCCCGAGAGAATACGAATATATTACTCCTCTTGATTTAAATTGTCAAGTTTATTGACAATTTTTTTAACGAAAAAGGACTTTCATTCTAAGGTAAATTGCAATACCAAATGCATAATTTTTAGCCAAATCCCAGTGTAACAATAACGATCTAAAAAGCTGGTTAGACCAATATTCTCACTCCGTTTTGGAGGAATGAAGCGCTAGCTCTTAAATAAACACAAGGAGATTGGTAGAGCGCTTTTCCCTACGCTACCAACTTCGTACATTTTTCTTCATATACTTCGTTAGGACATTGATAGTTTAAGATTCTTCGGCAACGGTTATAAATGGAGTTTGTATCTGTTTGTAAATCTCGATAGGTTAATTCTCTTAGACTCTCTCCTTTGGGTAAGAATTCGCGTAAAATACGATTATGACCTTCATATGTTCCTTTCTCCCACCTGCATAAGCATGGGTAAAATGAATTTTAGTCTCTTCACATTGATGCTCAAGATTCGATAACGTAGAGAATTCAGATCCATTGTCCGTTGTCATTGTCTTAAAGCGCTCAACTCCTTCTTTTTTCAATCATCTTCAATACGGCTACCTCAATCTTTTCAGCAGTTCGATTCCAGTTTTTTTAGTTATGAGTTTACGTGTCTTACGATCAACTAACGTGATAACACATGGTTCTCCTTTTGTTTTCTTGCCGAGAACTCAATCAAGTTCCCAGTGGGCAAACGTTTCCCGAGATAGTACGGTTACACACTGCAACTCAATACTGCGACCCAAAACTTTTGTATTAGATCCATGGGGTGTTGACTGTTGCTTTCGGGGACGTAAGCATGTTTTAATTGGCAAATCGATGTTGCGGACTTTCAAGAGCTGTTGATCAATGTATTGATAGATAGTCTTGGTTCAGGGCACAAGCTCTAATGGATTGTTTCTTCGATAGGAATGAATAAAGGTATCAATACTGAAAATACGTTCTTTAGTTGGTGTTAACAAAGCTTTTTCAAGTTCACTAAAGAAACGCTGACTAAAGCGATAGATGCTTTTAGCGCGGCAATTAGCTCGGTTTTCTTGATAAACACGAGAATCGACTTCAGCGATATAAGTGGTGTAGTACTTGCTGTTATAATCTTTCTGGCGAACTCTTCCATGTTTTAACTCTCGTGATACAGCAGATTGGCTAACACCGAGTATCTCTGCCATTTGGACTTGAGAATACGCCCTTCTTGATACATCTGCTCTAATCGTCCTCGCATTTCAGGGGTGAAGTGCTTAAATCGACGGCCTGTTGTGGTAGAATTTATCATGTCAGTGAATACTCCTTACTAATGGTTTGATAGCTATTTAGTACATCGTATTCACTGATTTTTTGTCATTTATTCTTATGCATTTGCTTATGCAGCTTACCACTTTCATTCTAATAAATATTTGATATAATAGATAGCGTTACTTTGAAAAGCAGAGTGTGACTTAGGAGGTTACAATGAAGAGTAGCATAGATAATTACATTGCTTACCAAGAAATCCCAGTCCCGGAAGAGATCCTAACGATTGAAATTCCATCTTGGGATGCTGCGGCCCAACCTGTTTTGGACCGAGCTTTGGTAGAGTATCGCTTGAATCATGACGCGAAAGCGACCGAGTTGACTGATGGAATGGTTGAACAGCTTAATTTGCCTGGAATTGCCTCTGTTTCACAACTAAAGCAATTGGGCATGACAACTTATGAGAAGCGTCAGAAAGAAGCGCATTATTATTATAAATTATTACCTTACATATTGAATTACTATTATATCAACTCCAATATCTTGATGAACAGTCAAGAGCGGGATGCCTATGTTGAGGAATATATGCAACAAGTGCAAGGCTACGCAGAAGAAGCCGGGATGACGGTGCGAGCATATGGGCGTCAAGTGATGGGAATTACAGAAGATAATGTGCGTGAGGTCTTTGAGCAGCGCGCTTTGGAAGATTTTACGTTTAAATTACTCGCGCAAGACATTGCTGATAGACAGGGATTAGTCTTAGATGAAGAGTCTTATGAGCGCTTTATTCAGCGGAATGTACTGGAGAATGGGGCGGATGAGATTGCCTTGCGTGAGGAATTGCCGTTGAAGCGTTATCAAGAGATTTATCCTGAAATGGCCTTGTCGCAGGAATGGTATGATTATTTTTATCCACAAATTCGTTTTAAGATTAATCCAGAAGTAACTTTGCCGATGTAAAACTTGAAGGAATAGGAGGATGGTTCGTGAATGAATCGATGAACCACGAAGAACAAACTGTATCTAAAGATACGAGCAGAATGATTGGTTTGGCTGTAGGCGTACTCGCCCTAATAGGAGTCGTTTTTTTGTTATTTAATTTCAAAAAACATTCGCAAGTATCTCAGGGAAATGAACCTACTTTTACTTTGCCTGGGCCTCTATTGTCAAAGGATACTGTAGATTATTCAAGTTTCCAAGAATTGCCAACGCTTAATTGGAATCCGAATCGGGGGATTCTTATTGAAGATTTGCAGGTTGAACCGGAAGCAGTAAGTACGACAAGTGGCGAACTTCCTGAACCGTTACCTTGGTTTTATTTCAGCCCGAATGTGGCAAAGGTATCGCCGACGTCGATGGCTAATGAATATCAGCTTTTGGAGCGCGAACCTTTCAATGATTATGCTTGGTACACAAAGGCTGGCGAACGTTATCTATTTAAGGATGGCGAACCTTATAATGGCTGGTATCATACACGTTTTGGTGCTTTGAGGCATTATCAAGATGGGGCGTTTGATGGGATGTATATCTCGCATGAGAACCTCCCGCGTTTTCAAGCTCGGCGTGAAAGACTTCAGACAATGGTTCCACAAGTGCGTCCGAAGTTTTTCTTTGTTGAACAATCCGGCGAAGGCCAAGTAACAGCTAAGCCAGAACCTGTTAGTTACCCTGTTCTTTACAAGAATCCTGAGCGAATCATTCTCTCAACACCTCCTGGTATGGAGGGGATGACCTTGGTTGATACGACCGAGATTTATGTGGATATGCCGATGGAGATTGTCGAAGAGGTTACGGTTGATGAGACAGCTTGGGTGCATGCCTATATAGGCTATGAAGAATTAGGTTGGTTGCCTAAGGATGATACGTTTACCGATTATGTGCAGACGTACTACAGCGAACGTGAATTATTAGATACGATTGAAGCGATTGCTTGGGAAGAAATTGAACAGATTGCAGCCCGGGTTGGGGTGTCCTTTATTAATAATGAGACGATGGCCCAGGTTGATGTGAATAACCAAGCCTTTTTCCCGGCTAGTACTCAGAAAATTTTTGTTCTAGGGGAATTGTACCATCAGTATAGTACCGGAGAGTTGTCGCCGGATACGGAAGTAATCCTAACGAATGCTGATAAAGTGCCAGGTGCAGGGATTATTCAAGAACATGCGGATGGGACAGTCTTTACGTTGGATGAATTGGTTAATCTCGTTGCTATTTATAGTGATAACACCGCGGCAAACATGCTGATAGATGCAGTAGGTGGTGGTGAAGTAATCAATCCAAGCATGCAAGGTCATGGTTTCTACGACACGGAGGTAACTGGCAAGTATTACCATGATGGAACTTGGTTTACAACAACGCCCCATGATGCGGCACGCTTTTTCGCCTTACTTCACAATAATGAATTGAACGGTGAGCCATGGGACGAGTTACTGATTGAGAAATTCCAGATGAATACGCATACTTTCCTACGTACGAATATTTGGGGCGATACTTATAGTTGGAACAAATCTGGCTTAGGTGGAACGGAGCAGAATGATGCGGCGACCTTTGTGACCCCGTACGGATCTTATTCTTTAGCAGTTTACACAGCTGAACCAGCTTATTACGGAGCCATACCAGCCCAAGTTGCCCAATTGTCATCGAGAATTCACGAAGCCTTTAATACGGTTCGCAGTAATCTTTGGCTTACCGTAGAATAAAAAAATAACGAAGCGAGTATGCCGTTCTAGCATCTTCGCTTCGTTTTTTTCTGTCATCGTAGGAGGTTTTAGGTCGATAGAGATTACTCGCTTTCTAAACTGCTCACGACGTTACGTGCAATATCATTTGTGAGTTCGTAGAAAATTTTGGTCCCTTCGCGATTAGCAGTAACAACGCCGATTTCGCGCATTTTGCTAATGTGTTGTGATACTGTAGATTGTGCTAAATCTAAAGTTTCTTGGATTGCGCCAACATTCATGGTGCCGTTCTCATAAAGCGCAATGGCGATTGCGTAGCGAATAGGATGAGCTAGGACTTTGATAATGTTGACCTTATTCACAAGTTCACTTGAATGAACATCAATAACTGGCATATGTATATTTACCTCCTTCTTGTCTAAAAAAACCCTGATGTACCCATTCTACCATGTAAGAAAAATTATACAATTACAGGAGGATTAAAAATTGTCGAATATTTGTGGCGTAAAGTCGCAGAAATTTCAAACTTTCCTTTATTATAGCATCAAATAACAGGGAAGTATCGCAAATTGCTTACAATAAAGTGGTGAAATGAAGATTCCCCCTGAAATGAAAAACCGAGCAAAAAATAATGTTTGTATATTACAGAAATATGACAAATGTAACGATTGGATGGTCATTTGACAGAATTGTAACGAAATAATGCATCTGGATTAAAGGAAATTAACAAGATGGGCAAAGCCCTTGTTTTGATTTTGCTTTGCGGTTATGATGGTCTCACGTTGAAATTGACAAGAGATTTTATATATAAGGAGTATTTATTTACATGAAAAATGCGTTAAGAACTGTAGCAAGTGCAGCCTTATTAACTGCTGTATCTTTCAATGTCTTACCAAACCTAACTGTAGAAGCTCAAGAAACAAATGAATGGACCCCTCGTACGGTTCAAGAAATTAAAGCAGACCTCGAAGCGAATAACGGTGTTTATACGATTCAATGGGGCGACACTTTATCAGCGATTGCTCGCGCGATGAATATGAGCCTTAGAGAAGTAATGGTTGTTAACCAAATTGATAATCCTGATTTAATCCAAGCAGGTTCCGTGATGCAATTCTTCGCAGATGAGCACGTTGTAACTTTCGAAGCGGAAGAAGTTGCTCCAGTTGCATACTCAACCTATACAGGTGAAGAAGTCGCTTTACCAAGCGCTTACCAAGCACCTACCGCAAGTGAAAACCTTACCGTTGACTACGTTGCAGAGTGGGTTACTGAAACACCAGCGACACCAGTTGTAGAAGAAGTTGCTTCAGTTGCTGAAGAAGTGATTACAGAAGCAGTTGAAGAAGCAGCACCTGTTGCAGAAGAAGTTGCGCCAGTCGCTGAAATGACACCAGCGCCAGTTGAAACACCAGCGCCAGTAGTTGAAGTAACGCCTGAAGCAAACGAACCTGTTGCAACTGAAACGCTTGAAGCAGTTGAAGAAGTTCCTGCAGCACCTGTTGCTGAAGAGCCTACTTATACTGAAGAAGAAGTTATCAATAATGGCATGGTTACTTACACTGCACCAGCAGAAGAAGTTGCTGAACCAGCACCGGTTGTAGAAGAAGTCGCACCAGAAGTTGTTGAACCAGTCGTGGAAGATGTTGTTGCACCAGCGCAAGCTGTAACAAACGACGCTGAATATGCAGCGAAAGAATGGATTGCGATGAAGGAATCTGGTGGAGATTATAACGCAGTTAACCCAACTGGTAAATATATTGGACGTTACCAATTAACGAATACTTATTTAAATGGTGACCACTCACCAGAGAATCAAGAGCGCGTAGCTGACGAATACGTTATGAATCGCTACGGATCTTGGACAGCAGCTAAAGCTTTCTGGGAAGCTAACGGCTGGTACTAAGATAAATTTTATGGATATTAGAACCAACTTCGGTTGGTTCTTTTTATTTGGCTAGGAGCGAGGTGAAATGAGTAGTTGGCTTTATGCTATCTTGCAGGGAACGCAGTTTGACCTATTTGGTGCCATGTATAGTTTGCGCAATGTGTTTCCTCATGTTTGAATGGAGGTTCAAACATGACCAAAATATTTTGCTAAGGTTTGAACTGCCTTTCAAACACGAGCAACTTACTTCCTAAGGTTTGACTGACCCCTCAAACATGACCAAAAAATTTTGCTAAGGTTTGAGCTGCCTTTCAAACACGAGCAACTTACTTCCTAAGGTTTGATTCACCCCTCAAACATGACCAAAAAAATTTTGCTAAGGTTTGAACTGCTTTTCAAACACGAGCAACTTCTTCCTAAGGTTTGAACTGTCTTTCAAACACGAGCAACTTGTTTTGCTAAGGTTTGAACTGCCTTTCAAACACGAGCAACTTCTTCCTAAGGTTTGATTCGCCCCTCAAACATGACCAAAAAATTTTGCTAAGGTTTGAGCTGCCTTTCAAACACGAGCAACTTTCTTCCTAAGGTTTGACTGACCCCTCAAACACGACCAAAAAAATTTCCTAAGGTTTGAACTGCCTTTCAAACACGAGCAACTTCTTCCTAAGGTTTGATTCGCCCCTCAAACATGACCAAAAAATTTTGCTAAGGTTTGAGCTGCCTTTCAAACACGAGCAACTTCTTCCTAAGGTTTGATTCGCCCCTCAAACATGACCAAAAAATTTTGCTAAGGTTTGAGCTGCCTTTCAAACACGAGCAACTTACTTCCTAAGGTTTGACTCACCCCTCAAACATGACCAAAAAAATTTGCTAAGGTTTGAACTGCTTTTCAAACATGACCAAACTGTTTTGCTAAGGTTTGAACTGCCTTTCAAACACGAGCAACTTCTTCCTAAGGTTTGACTGACCCCTCAAACATGACCAAAAAAATTTCCTAAGGTTTGAACTGCCTTTCAAACACGAGCAACTTCTTCCTAAGGTTTGACTGACCCCTCAAACATGACCAAAAAAATTTGCTAAGGTTTGAACTGCTTTTCAAACATGACCAAACTGTTTTGCTAAGGTTTGACTCGCCTTTCAAACACGAGCAACTTACTTCCTAAGGTTTGATCCGTTCTTCGATGCTTAGTGAATTGCTCGGCAAACGTATGCCTATTAAATCGATAAGCAGTACGTTTACACCTGCCAATCAAAGACAGCTCCTCCAGGAATATGCTATAATACAATCATTCGTAACGTTTATATTAATCAAAGGAGTATCTCATGACTGAAACGCAAGAAACTTTCCAATTTATTAATGAAGTAGCCAAAGCTACTAATATTCGTCCAAAGCAAGTTGAAGCTACGTTAGAGCTTTTGGAAGAAGGCAATACCATCCCTTTTATTGCCCGCTACCGTAAAGAAGTGACGGGGTCTTTGGATGAGGTGCAAATTCATGCAATTCAACAGAATCACCAAAGTCTTGTGCAATTTCATGGCCGAAAAGCGGACATCTTACGTTTGATTGCAGAGCAAGATAAGTTGACGCCGGAGTTGGAGCAGGCGCTTGAGCAGGCAACGACCTTGCAGCAGCTAGAGGATTTATACGCGCCTTATAAGCAGAAACGTCGTACGAAAGCGACAATCGCTAGGGAACAAGGTTTGGAGCCTTTAGCAGCATGGTTGCAGCATCCTGAGGGGGATGAAGCGCCTGAAGTATATGCAGCGCAATTCATTACCGATGAGGTGCCAACTGCTCAAGATGCCTTGGATGGAGCTCATGAGATTATTGCGGAACAAGTGTCTGAAGTAGCTAGTTTCCGTGAGTTTATCCGTAAATATACCCGCTATAATGGCCAAATAGTGACCAAAGTGAAAGATGAAGAGAAGGATCCGAATAATGTTTATCAGATGTACTACGATTTCGAAGAGCCTTTAGGGAACTTATTAGATCATCGGACCTTAGCGATTAATCGGGCCGAAAAAGAGGGAGTTCTCTCAGTGAAAGTCGTCGCTGATGAAGAGCCAGTTCTGCAATATATGGGGCGTCATTTCATTGATGAAAAGTTACCGGAAGACAAACGCGGCTATGTTGAAACCGCAATAGCTGACGCTTATAAACGCTTTATCCAACCAGCGATTGAGCGTGAGATGCGTAATGAGAAGACCGAATCTGCTGATGCACAAGCGATTGAAGTCTTCGGCGAGAATTTACGTCACCTATTACTTCAACCGCCTTTGAAAGGGAAAGTCGTGATGGGCTTTGACCCGGCTTACCGTACTGGGTGCAAGTTAGCTATTATCAACGAAACCGGTCGCGTTTTGGATAAGGGTGTGATTTATCCGCATAAACCGGCTAGTGAGAAGAAACGCCAAGCTGCTGCGCAAGAGTTATTGGCTTATATTGACAAGTATGATGTCGATGTTATCGCTATCGGGAACGGAACAGCTAGCCGTGAGTCGGAGCAATTTGTCAGTGAAGTAATTCAAGCAAATAACTTGGCTACGCAATTTATAGTCGTGAATGAAGCAGGCGCGTCGGTATATTCAGCCAGCGAGATTGCGCGTGAAGAGTTCCCTGACTTCCAAGTCGAAGAACGTAGTGCCGTAAGCATCGCCCGTCGTCTGCAAGACCCACTAGCAGAACTTATCAAAATCGATCCGAAATCAATGGGAGTCGGCCAATACCAACATGATGTATCCCAGAAAGATTTGAATGAAGCACTCGATTTCGTTATTAATATTACAGTCAACCAAGTTGGGGTAGATTTAAATACCGCGTCAGTGCAGCTCTTACAACACGTATCAGGTTTGACCCAAGCGACGGCGAGGAATATTGTGGCAATGCGGAATGAGATTGGCAACTACACCTCACGCGAGCAACTGAAAGACGTTAAACGCCTCGGAGCTAAGACGTATGAGCAATCAGTAGGCTTTATCCGTATTATGGGTGGCGAGAATCCGCTGGACCAAACTAGCATTCACCCGGAAAGCTACGACATCGCAGAAAGTTTTTTGAAAGAGGCGGGCCTTGAAGTCGAAGCGATTGGCAGTGAAGAAAGCAAGGCAGCCTTGGATGGCTTGAAAGTTGCGGACTTGATGGAGCGCTATGAACTTGAGCAAGCGACGGTAGAGGATATTCTGGACGGCTTGAAGCATCCGACGGCGGATATTCGTGATGGACAGGCAGCCCCAGTGCTTCGCGACGACGTGCTCTCTATGGATGACTTGGAAGTTGGGATGCGACTTCAAGGAGTGGTGCGCAATGTGGTGGATTTCGGTGCCTTTGTGGATATTGGCGTGAAGGAAGACGGTCTAATTCATATTTCGAAATTATCCAATAAGTTTGTGAAGCATCCTTCTGAAGTGGTCTCTGTTGGAGACATTGTGAATGTTGAAGTGATTCAGTTAGATAAGGCCAAAAATCGTATCGGCTTAAAACGCTTGAAAGATTAGGTGAGGAAAGTGCATGAAGCAAGATGGTTTAAAGAATTGCCAGTAGATGGGATTCAGCGTATCCAACGGGTTGCAGGCGGGGATGTGAATCAAGCATATCAGGTCGAGACAGCAAGCAAGAAGTACTTCTTATTAAACCAACCCGGGCAAACTGCCGCCTTTTATGATAATGAGGTTGAAGGCTTACGCGCAATGCATCAAGCAGGTGTACGGGTGCCTGAAGTCATTGGCCAAGGCGAACTTGACGGGACTGCCTACTTGTTACTGGAATTCTTAGCTGAAAGCTACCAGGGCGATCACCACGCTTTAGGCGAAATGGTTGCTCGACTGCACGCCGCTCAATCGCCGACAGGCAAGTACGGCTTTAACACAGATTATCGCGGCTCAGCCATCGCCTTTTCAAATGCGTGGACGGATACTTGGCCAGCGCTCTTCTTAAATCAGCGGATGGATCCATTAGCTGAAGCGTTAGTCCAAAAAGGCTTGTGGTCCCAAACGGATTATAATTTATATTTAAAAGTCCGCGAAGTGATGGAACGTGATTTAATGCAACACCAGAGTAAACCTGGACTCTTGCATGGAGATTTGTGGTCCGGGAACTACATGTTCTTGACCGACGGTTCACCGGCCTTATTCGATCCGGCCTCATTTTACGGAGACCGGGAATTCGACCTAGCGATCACAACCGTCTTTGGCGGTTTCTCCCCGGCCTTCTATGAGGCTTATTGCGACAATTATCCGCTTGAGCCGGACTATAGCTACCGTTTGCCTTTCTACCGCTTGTACTTGTTGATGGTGCATTTGTTGAAGTTCGGGAACAGCTACCGCCAATCGGTAGAGCATGAGCAGGAACGCATTCTCGCAGGAGAGGCTTATACGATTTAATCCGGTTTTCTTGCGTTTGAAGCAAGTGAGGTGCCTTAGTAAGGTTTGGCGGCTGGTTCAAACCTTAGGAAACCGTTTTGCTCGTGTTTGGTGGCTGGTTCAAACCTTAGGAAATCGTTTTGCTCGTGTTTGAGGTCTGGTTCAAACCTTAGGAAACCGTTTTGCTCGTGTTTGATGGCTGGTTCAAACCTTACCAAACCACAAATGCATACAATATACGACAAAATACCCCTTCTAGCCCATGATATGCTCCCCCTTAAGTAGATTTACTTTTTTAAGTGTCTACTTGACAGGGGGCAGTTCACCCATCTATGGCTAAGGGGTTTAATCTCTGCGTTGATTTATGTTAGAATGAGACCAAATACAGGACAAGGAGCATAAAATGAGCCTAAAATTAGTCATGATTGATCTTGATGGAACCTTATTGACCGAAGAGAAGACCTATGACCGAGAGCGTTTCGACGAGGTTGTTGAAGCGTTGGTAGCAGACGATATAATTGTTTGTATTGCCACAGGTAATAGCTACCATAAGGTGACGGACTACTTTGATGAAACGATTCGTCCGAGTTTATATTTTGCTTGTGATAATGGCAATTATATTGTGAAGAACGGCGAGATGTTGCATGAATTTGCGATGTCAAAAGAACTTATGCAGGAAGTGGTTGCTGAGTTGGATCGTCATCCGGGTTATCATCCTTTGGCCAATACGGGACCGATGGCCTATTTCCGTGAGCGTGAGGGCGAGGCTTATGAGAATGTTGCCTTCTATAATAATAATTTGACGCTAGTGGATAGCTTTGATGAGATTCCTGAAGATGAATTTGCGGTGAAATTTGCGATTTATAGTGAGCATGATCTGGATGCGATGAAAGAGATGATTGAACACTTAAATGCTACCTTATCTGGTATTCAGGCAGTGACGAGTGGCTTTGGTTGGTTGGATGTATACGTTGAAGGTGGTGGTAAAGGGGCTGCAGCGCATTACTTAATGGAGAAATACAATATTCAAGCGACGGAAGCCATGGCCTTTGGTGATAGTTTGAATGATTTGAGCATGATGCAAGAAGTGCGTTATAGTATTGCGATGGCTGATGCTGACCAAGATTTGAGCAAGCATTGCCGCTATCAAATTGGTAGCAACGAAGACCAAGCCGTCATTACCACTTTAGAAACATATATCCAAAAAGGGAATCTCGCATTCCTAGAAGCATATCAGCGGGAGGCTGAGTAGATGGCAAGAAGACCCAAGAAGCAGAAGAGAAACACTAAGCAGAATAAGCAAGCGAATTTAGAAGATTTCGAGCAAATTGATGCCTACTATATACCCAAAGAGCAAGCGGAACTTTATCGAGCCTTGAGAGAAGCGATTGCTGAGGAGATGAAGGAAGAGTTGGCGAAGCATTATCCTGACGTTCGTCGCCAAACGGATGATCCGGAACAAGGTGAGGCGGTGGTCGCTTATGACGAGGCCGGGGAAGTGGCTGTACGCTACTTTTTGAAGCCGACGAATCTTTCAGAAGCTCAGAAAGCACGCGATAAGCAGCAAATGGATACCTATGTGGAACAAATGCTTGAAACATTGAAAGCGCAAGGGAAGAAGGAAATTTAAATGGAGAAAATAGCTAGTTTTACTGTGAACCATCTTGTACTGGATCCGGGACTATATTTGTCACGACAAGATCAAGTTGGTGAGCGGACACTGAATTCTTATGATTTACGCTTTACTGCACCTAACCGTGAACTTGTCATGAATACGGGTGAGATGCACACGATTGAGCATTTAGCTGCCACGTATTTACGCAATGACCCTGAATTCAAAGATGAAGTCATTTACTTCGGCCCTATGGGCTGTCGGACAGGCTTCTATTTAATTCTAACCGATGCGGTTGAAGCGGCGGATGTTCTAGATTTATTGAAGCGTACCTTTGATTTTGTTGCCCAGTTCGAAGGTGAAATTCCTGGTGCGACAGCACGTGATTGTGGGAACTATTTAGATCATAATTTAGAGATGGCGCGTTACTATGGTGCCAAGTATCTTGACACCTTGAACCAAATTGAAGATTTAAGTTTTGCATATCAAGACTAATCTGCCTGGGCCGTATCGGGAGATGCGGTCTTTTTGCTTGGCTAGGAGAATAGAGAGGAAGAGGCTGGTGGAGTTACAGAAGAATCAAAGGCATAAGGGCCTTGTTGAAGATTTGACGTCGAAGGGAAGTGGGGTTGTGAAGTTGGACGGCTTCCCGATTTTTATTGAAGGAACAATCCCTGGGGAGACCGTCCAGTTTAAGTTAACCAAAGTTGGCAAGAAATTTGGTTATGGCCGTTTAGAAGATGTGATTGAGCCGAGTGCGGACCGAGTGACCTTAACCGATCCAATTGGCCGGCAAATTGGGACCATGACCTTGCAGCATATGGCATACCCTGCCCAATTAAACTATAAGCAAAAGCAGGTGAAGGAAGCCTTTGAACGTCTGGGTGGCTTCAAGAACATTGCTGTCCAGCCGACGATCGGTATGGAGCATCCGTGGAGTTATCGCAATAAGGCGCAAATCCCAGTCCGCCAAGTCAAGGGGCAGTTAGAAACCGGTTTCTATCGGCGAAATAGCCATGATTTAGTGCCGGTTGAGAATTTCCATATTCAAGACCCGGTGATTGATGAGACGATTATTGTGGTACGAGATATTCTGCGTCGATATCAAATTAAGCCTTACGATGAAGCCAGTGGCAAGGGCACAATTCGCCATATCATTGTCAAGCGAGGGCATTACACCGGTGAAGTAATGCTTGTCTTAGTGTTGAACCAGCGCGAACTACCCCATGAAGCTGAAATAGTGGCTGAAATTAAAGCCGGAGTGCCTGAGTTGGTAAGTCTTATGGCAAACTTCAACTTTAAGCAGACCAATGTAATTTTAGGTAAAGAGAACCGGGTGCTCTGGGGCCAAGATTATTACACAGACGAAATGCTCGGCATGCAATTTAAAATATCTGCCAACTCCTTCTACCAAGTCAACACACCACAAGCAGAGCGCATGTATGAAGAAGCCATTCGCTTAGCCCAATTAACCGGCCAAGAAACTGTTCTGGATGCTTATTGTGGTATCGGCTCCATCAGCCTTGGCTTGGCAAGAGAGGCAGGGCAAGTCTACGCCATGGAAGTTGTGCCTGAAGCGATTGAAATGGCCAAGGACAACGCGAAGGTCAATGAGATTACAAACGTCCACTTTGAAGTGGGCAAGGCAGAAGACGTCTTGCCTCGTTGGCAAGCTGAAGGAATTCAGTTTGACGTGGCAGTAGTAGACCCACCGCGCAAAGGCTTGGATAAGAGTTTTATTGATACGCTTGTTGAGCTGGCACCTGAGCGTATCGTGTACGTCAGCTGTAATCCAGCCACGCAGGCACGGGATTGCCAGCATTTCGCTGAAGCGGGCTATCAGCTGCAGTATATTCAGCCGGTAGATTTGTTCCCCCAAAGTCCCCACGTGGAGTGCGTAGTGTTGCTACAACGAAGCAACGGGTAAAAATCCTTTATTTTAAGCACTTTTTCAAGCATTTTGTCTTTATTGAAAAGAGTGATTTTGACATAAAAAAGGTTCAAAAAAAGTACATTGATGTGAATGTCTGTTTGGATGTCGACTGCGTAGACAAAAAATAGATACGTCATAAAATATAATAGTTCAACGAGAACATTTTAATAAGTGTTCTCGTTTTTTTATTTTAAGGAGGAATTCATGAAAAAGAAGGAACAATCATCACGCCAAATCGTGATGTGTCATCTCGTGGCTATTTTAGGCGTTGATATTGAGAAAGCAACTCATCTGGTTGATGAATTGGAACAAGTAGGTTTAATCCGATTTGATGAATTCGGAAATGTTGGACTTTTAGTCTTGGAGGGATAATCATGAAACGTATTACCGCTAATCAGTATCAAACATCAGAGCGTTATTATAAACTCCCTAAAATTTTGTTTGAGAGTGAACGTTATAAGGATATGAAGCTGGAGGTTAAGGTAGCCTACGCGGTTTTAAAGGATCGGTTGGAGTTATCTTTGACTAAGGGCTGGATTGATGAGGATGGGGCTATTTATTTGATTTATTCCAATTCAAATCTGATGGCACTTTTAGGCTGTTCAAAGTCAAAACTACTCTCTATCAAGAAAACCTTACGCGAATATGGCTTAATTGATGAAGTCCAACAGTCCTCTAGTGAAAAAGGTCGTATGGCAAATAAAATTTACTTGGGGGAATTAGAACATGAAACTACCCCAGTCTTACATACAGACGGGGCTAGTGTTAAAAAAACACTAGGGGGGTCTCAAAGAAAGACGGGGCCGGTCTTAAATTCAGCCCCTAGTGAGACTGAAGGAAGTGAGACTAAATATAGTGAAACTAAAGGGAGTGATTTCCTTATTGAGGACGAGGAGGAGAGGCAGCAAGTAGATGAGAAACAAGAAGAGAACTTTACTTCAAAAGTCGATGGCGTGACCAAGTACGATCGAGATTATATTTGGGGTTTGGTTCATGACCAGTTAAGACAGTCGGGGCTATCTCAGTCAGCTAGTGACTATGCCATGATTTATTTTAGTGACCGTTATCAGTATGCTTTGGAACATATGCGATTTGCTCGGTCAGCGGAAGTAATAGCTGAATACGTATTTAATGGTGTGCTGTCAGAGTGGACCAAGCAACTGAGACGACAAGAAGTAAAGGGAGGTGATTAAGTTGATTTGGTGGATACTAGGCGGAATCTATCTGATTTCTATCATCATTTTGATTGTTGAAATCATCCGTGCACCAGAAATGGATGATCATATATAAGCAAGAGTTTTACAAGTGTAAGGCTCTTTTTTAGTTGGAAAGAGAGGAAAATGAAATTTTTAGATTTATTTGCTGGGATAGGTGGTTTTAGGCTAGGGATGGAATCACAGGGTCATAAATGCCTGGGCTTTTGTGAAATTGATAAATTCGCCAGAACATCTTATAAAGCTATGTTTAACACAGAAGGGGAAATAGAATACCATGACATTAAAGAGGTCACAGACCATGACTTTAGACAATTTAGAGGGCAAGTGGACATCATCTGCGGGGGATTTCCTTGCCAAGCATTTTCACTCGCAGGCAGACGATTGGGATTTGAAGATACTCGAGGGACTCTCTTTTTTGAGATTGCTCGAGCGGCCAAACAAATCCAACCACGTTTTCTATTTTTGGAAAACGTCAAAGGCCTACTCAATCACGACGAGGGACGGACGTTCGCCACAATCCTCTCCACGTTGGATGAATTGGGGTATGATGTCGAATGGCAGGTGCTTAACAGTAAGGACTTCCAAGTCCCGCAAAACAGAGAGCGGGTCTTTATTATCGGACATTCTAGAAGATACCGTTCCAGATTCATATTTCCTCTCAGAAGAGAAAACAGCCCAGCTCATCTTGAAAGGCTAGGAAATATCAATCCCTCTAAACGTGGTTTGAATGGTGAAGTCTATCTGACGAATGGACTTGCTCCTACACTAACAAGAGGTAAAGGAGAGGGGGCAAAAATCGCCATTCCAGTTTTAACACCAGATAGACTAGAAAAACGCCAACATGGTCGTCGATTTAAGGACAATCAAGACCCTATGTTTACTTTGACCAGTCAAGACAGACACGGAGTTGTTGTCGCAGGAAATCTGCCGACTAGCTTTGACCAAACTGGAAGAGTATTTGACATTTCTGGCTTGTCACCGACTTTGACCACCATGCAAGGTGGAGATAAGGTGCCAAAAATTTTGCTGAGGGAGGAGCTACCATTTCTGAAAATCAAGGAAGCCACAAAAACAGGGTACGCAAAGGCAACTCTTGGAGACTCTGTCAATCTGGCTTATCCAGACTCAACCAAACGTAGGGGACGAGTGGGAAAGGGAATATCCAATACCTTGACAACTTCAGATAATATGGGAGTGGTGGTTGCTGCTTTGGAATATCGACAGGATAAGTGGTATGAAGTCACAGGTATTGTCTTAGAGGGGAAACTTTATCGCCTGAGAATACGACGACTGACACCAAGAGAGTGTTTCAGACTTCAAGGCTTTCCTGACTGGGCTTATGAAAGAGCAGAGGGTGTTTCTAGTAAGAGCCAACTATACAAACAGGTCGGCAATAGTGTAACGGTGACGGTTATTGAAGCCATTGCCAGAGAATTTAGAAGAATAGAAGAGGAAGAAAAACATGAACCTACTACATAAGAAAAGTATCCTAGAGTGTACTGAATTAGAAGAACGTATTCACCAAGTTGAAACCAATCAGTTACTACAAAAGATATTGTCGCTCCCCAATTTTGATTGTGACTTTGAGGTGACTTTTGAAGATGATTACCACAAAGAGATGAATGATCCCCTATTCTACGAATCCAATCTTCATCGGATTTCGGATTTTCTGGAAACTAGAGATATTAAAAATGGTGTAGATACACTATTGACGAAGGACAACCACCTAGCCTTTCGTGCCTTTGGTGAAAATTATACTGCTAGGGGAAAGGATGGCATTTTAACGACTCTGGTCACGGTCAAGTGCTTTGGTGAAGGACGGATGCCCATTGATATGAGTCGCTATTTCTCAACTCCCGAACCAACAGTTGAAAATAGCCTAACCTTATAAGGAGGAGCCTATGCTTGAGGTATATCTAGGAAATAATGCCAATACAAATCAAGACTTACTAACTATTTTGACGACCTATGGAGTGGCTTATCGTTGTACAAAAGCATGTGATGTAAACCGTGAAATCTTACTGTCACTCTTTGCCAAAACCACGGATTGTTTTGAATTGCTGTCGCCACGATTTCTTCGCTTTAAGCGTCAATATTCGATAAGTTTGAATGAGATGATTCAGCTTATTCTACAAAAGCCAGACCAAAACCTTCGTTTGCCTCTCATTGTCTGCCAGAATCATGTCTATCCAGCTATTGGGTTAGATGAAGTGCGAACCTTTCTTCCCAGACAGGTAAAAGAAGAGCTGTTTCAGGCCAGCCTGATGAAACAAGTGACAGGGTAGGTGTGAAGATGAATGAACGATTTTGGGACAATTTAGAAATCATTCTGGCAGAAAAAGACCTCACTTGGGCAGAACTAGCTCGCAAAGTATTCAAAGGTCAATATGTTTATCCAAGTGAGTTTAATCGCCTCTATCAAAAATTACGGCATTACAAATCCAATCGTCTAATGCCACAGACAAGATGGGTTGAGCGAATCGTTCTAGTCTTAGATATTGATTATGAAGATTTATTCAAGAGGTGACAATGATAAGGATAGTGTTGTTTTATCTAGCCATACAGCTTAACGGACTTCTGGTGAGTTTATACTTACAAGAGTATATGACGATTAAGGTCTTAGTCTTGCTACAATTGGTCCTATTAAGTGTGACTTGCCTAGAGATTGCCCGTCATAAAACTCTTCAAGCAAAAAAAATAACCTTAAGCAATCGTCTAAGATGGTTGCTTCTTGGTTTTGTGTGTATGGTTGCTTTTGCAGTCTTCATCAGCTTCCTATTTTCAGTTCAGACTAGGAACCAAGCAGTATTGGTACAAGTAGGAAAGCAGGTTCCTCATGTTATCTTTTTATTGTTTCTGGTCAATGCAAGTGTCCTTGAAGAGATAGTTTATAGGCAGTTGCTCTGGGAAAAATTGACATTCCCTTTTGTACAAATAGGCGTGACCAGTTTTCTCTTTGTTCTATCCCATGGACCTAATCAGTTAGGGAGTTGGCTCATGTATAGCTGTCTTGGCTTGACCTTGGCTGCTGTTCGATTGAAAACTGATTGTATGACGGCAATCGCCTTACATTTACTTTGGAATAGTTTGGCTTATGTCGTAACTTTCTTGTGATACCAAAATCAAGAGTGCTTCCGTATTATGGAAACACCTTATGTTTGATAGGGAATCGAAAAAAAGAGGAGGTCACCATGTCATCTGAACAACAAGAACGTCAAGCGATGCAATACGTGGAAAGAAGTAGTTTATTGACAGTCAGAACCCTCTTAAAGCTCTTAGAATGGTCGGCTAGGCAAGCCTTAGCTCAAGATTCAGCTTATAAGATTGGGGTTCAAAAACTGGAAGAACTCCTTCAAAGCCCTTACGCAATTGAAGCGATAGATGTTAGTAAAGACATACTGGATAAGCCAATCGATGTGGAGAAATTTAAGGAGTTGATGGAGTCAGAAAAACTGCCAATCGCAATTAGTTGGCAAAAAGACTATCTCTACTTTTATGCCAAGGATAAGACCTTGCTCGATCATCACTTGGATGAATTGTTGAAGAAACTGATGTCTAATCCAGAGAAGCTAGAAGGTTTAACCTTTGATAAAACCTTGGACCAAGAGATAGAACTGGCCAAAGAGAAAATTAGAGTGACAGAACCTTCGGCAGTCAAAACCAAGGAGGTGACCTTGTAATGTATTCCAGGCAAAAAGCATTTGTCTTTGGACTCTTGGGTCTCGCCTTTGGCTATTTCTGCCATCGTCTAACCCTACTCTATGATAGTTTAACCAATGCCCCACCTATGGAACGGTTTGCCTACCTCTTAGGAGAGGGGTTAAATCAGGTTTTCAATCCTTTATGGCTATTTTCTTTTACTCAAAAATCTCTTCTTGCCTTTATCCTTGGGATTCAAACGATGACGCTAGTCTATCTTTATGTATCGACAGGACAGAAGGTCTATCGAGAAGGGGAAGAATACGGTTCTGCACGATTTGGAAACAGTAAGGAAAAGCGGAACTTTTACAGTAAGAATCCTTTCAATGACACGATTTTGGCTCGAGATGTTCGTCTAACCTTGTTGGAAAAGAAGAAGCCCCAGTTTGATCGAAATAAAAATTTGATTGTCATTGGGGGTTCTGGGGCAGGAAAGACCTTTCGCTTTGTGAAACCCAACCTTATCCAACTTAATTGTTCCAATATTGTCGTAGATCCTAAAGACCATTTGGCTGAGAAGACAGGTAAACTCTTTTTAGAAAACGGTTATCAGGTCAAGGTTTTAGACTTGGTTAATATGACCAATTCAGACGGTTTTAATCCCTTTCGTTATGTAGAAACAGAGAATGATTTGAACCGCATGTTAACGGTCTATTTTAACAATACCCGTGGGTCTGGTTCTCGCAGTGATCCATTTTGGGACGAGGCTTCCATGACATTGGTGAGAGCTATTGCCTCTTATTTGGTGGATTTTTACAATCCTCCAGGAAGTTCCAAGCTAGAGCAGGAAGCAAGACGTAAGCGTGGCCGTTATCCAGCCTTTTCTGAGATTGGAAAACTCATCAAACTCTTATCAAAGGGAGACAATCAGGACAAAAGTGTTCTTGAAGTCCTGTTTGAAGACTATGCTAAGAAATACGGTCACGAGAACTTTACCATGAGAAACTGGGCAGATTTTCAAAACTATAAGGATAAGACCTTGGATTCGGTGATTGCGGTCACAACAGCTAAATTTGCCCTCTTTAATATTCAATCGGTGATTGATTTGACGCAAAGAGACACTATGGATTTGAAAACGTGGGGCACTCAAAAGACCATGGTCTATCTTGTTATTCCAGACAATGATACGACCTTTCGTTTCCTATCTGCTTTATTTTTCTCTACGGTTTTCTCCACTTTGACCAGACA